>CAZVTK010000067.1:0-22926 GCA_964629765.1 uncultured Mesorhizobium sp. | reverse complement strand
CGGCACCGGCGACAAGGGCCTGCCCAACGGCCTGCCGGTCGACGAATGGGGCATCAAGGTCGACGAGAACTCGCGTCCGGTCGGCTCGTGCGTCGCCCGCGGCGGCGACACAAACGGCCCGGCGGCGGTCTACTCCATCCAGAAATATCTCGACTGGATGAAGGCCTACGCCCCCGCGGCCGCGCAGGGCATGACCTTCTCGGAGTCCGGTCCAGTGCCGTCGCAGGGCGAGATCGCGCAGCAGATGTTCATGTACACCGCCTTCACCGCCGATCTGGTGAAGGACGGCCTGCCCGTGGTGAACGCCGACGGCACGCCGAAATGGCGTTTCGCCCCCTCGCCGCACGGCGTCTACTGGAAGGACGGCATGAAGCTCGGCTACCAGGACGTCGGCTCGTGGACGCTGATGAAGTCGACGCCCGACGACCGCGCCAAAGCCGCATGGCTCTATGCGCAGTTCGTCGTGTCGAAGACGGTCGACGTCAAGAAGAGCCATGTCGGCCTGACGCTGATCCGCGAATCGTCGATCCAGCACCAGTCCTTCACCGACCGCGCGCCCAAGCTCGGTGGCCTGATCGAGTTCTACCGCTCACCGGCCCGCGTGCAGTGGTCGCCGACCGGGACGAACGTGCCGGACTATCCGAAGCTGGCGCAGCTCTGGTGGCAGGCGATCGGCGACGCGTCCTCGGGCGCCAAGACCGCGCAGGCGGCCATGGACTCGCTGTGCGAGGAGCAGGAGCGGGTGATGGAGCGCCTGGAGCGCGCCGGCGTGCAGGGCGACATCGGCCCGAAGCTGGCCGAGCGGCACGACCTCGCCTACTGGAACGCCGACGCCGTGGCCAAGGGCAACCTCGCGCCGCAGCTCAAGATCGAGAACGAGAAGGAGCAGCCGGTCACCGTCAACTATGACGAACTGGTCAAGAGCTGGCAGTGAGCGCTCCGGCGTGCTGAACTCTCAGGGCGGGGGAGCAATCTCCCGCCCTTTCTCTGAACGACAGCGCAACCGGGCGGCCGCATGACAACGCACATCCTCGCCATCGACCAGGGCACCACTTCGTCGCGCGCCATCGTCTTCGACGGCGACATGAAAATCGTCGCCACCGGGCAGAAGGAGTTCGCCCAGCTTTATCCCGCCTCCGGCTGGGTGGAGCACGATCCCGAGGAGATCTGGGACAGCGTCGTCTGGTCGGTGAAGGAGGCGCTGCGCAAGGCGAAGCTGAAGGCCGGCGACATCGCCGCCATCGGCATCACCAACCAGCGCGAGACGGTGGTGGTGTGGGACCGGGCCACCGGCAAGCCGATCCACAATGCCATCGTCTGGCAGGACCGCCGCACCGCCCCCTTGTGCCGCAGGCTGAAGGCTGAGGGGCTGGAGCCGAAATTCGCGAAGAAGACCGGGCTGCTGCTCGACCCCTATTTCTCCAACACCAAGATCACGTGGCTGCTCGACAGGGTGAAGGGCGCGCGCCGCCGCGCCGGGCGCGGCGAGCTCGCCGCCGGCACCATCGACTCGTTCCTGATCTGGCGGCTGACCGGCGGCAAGGTCCACGCCACCGACGCCACCAACGCCTCGCGCACGCTGGTCTTCGACATCGCGGAAAACCGCTGGGACGAGGAGCTGCTGGAGATCCTGCGCATCCCGGCGGCGCTCCTGCCGCAGGTGAAGGACTGCGCCGCCGATTTCGGCACCACCGACCTGTTCGGCGCCGCGATCCCGATTCTCGGCGTCGCCGGCGACCAGCACGCGGCGACCATCGGCCAGGCGTGCTTCGAACCGGGCATGATGAAGTCGACCTACGGCACCGGCTGCTTCGCCGTGCTGAACACCGGCGACCAAATGGTCCGCTCCAAAAACCGGCTGCTCACCACCATCGCCTACCGGCTTGACGGCAAGACCACCTACGCGCTGGAAGGGTCGATCTTCGTCGCCGGGGCGGCCGTGCAATGGCTGCGCGACGGCGCGCGCATGATCGCCAGGGCCGCCGACAGCGGCGCGCTCGCCGAAAAGGCCGACCCGTCGCAGGAGGTCTATCTGGTGCCGGCCTTCGTCGGGCTGGGCGCGCCGCACTGGGACGCCGATGCGCGCGGCGCGATCTTCGGCCTGACCCGCAATTCCGGCCCGGCGGAATTCGCCCGCGCCGCGCTCGAATCCGTCGCCTACCAGACACGCGACCTGCTCGACGCGATGAAGAAGGACTGGAAGAGCGCCGGCGCAAAAACCGTGCTGCGCGTCGACGGCGGCATGGTCGCCTCCGACTGGACCATGCAGCGGCTGGCCGACATTCTCGACGCGCCGGTCGACCGCCCGCATATACTGGAGACGACGGCGCTCGGCGCGGCGTGGCTGGCCGGCTCGCGCGCCGGCATCTGGCCGGACCGGAAAGCCTTCGCCGGAAGCTGGGCGCTGGAGCGCCGTTTCACGCCGGCCATGCCGGAGGCTGAACGCCGCCGCAAGCTCGCGGGCTGGAAGGACGCGGTGCGGCGCACCCTCACCAACGCCCGATGATGAAAGCGCGGTGGTCAGCGCATGGCCAGCAGACCGCCGTCCACATTGATGGAAGCGCCTGTGATGAAGGCTGCATCCTCGCTTGCCAGGAACACGGCGACGCCGGCTATGTCGGTCGGCAGGCCCATTCGTCCCAGCGCGACGCGCGCGAGCGACCGCGCCCGCTCCTGCGGATCGGAGAGGCGGACCTTGTTCAAGTCCGTGAGGACCGGACCCGGAGCGATGGCATTGACGCGGATACCCTGCGGAGCCAGGGCCACGGCAAAGCCTTTGGTGAGTTGCCGCACCCCGCCCTTGCTGGCGGCATAGTGCACGCTCGTTGCGCGCGCCACCTCGGCGGAAGTCGACGAAATGTTGATGATGGACGCGTTGTCGTTCGGCTTCATGCCGCGCGCGACGGCCTGGCTCATCAGGAACGTACCCTTGAGATTGACGTCGATGATCCGGTCCCATGCCTCTTCGGGCAGATCCAGGGCCGGGTGATGGCTGTTGACCCCGGCGGCGTTCACCAGCACGTCCACGGGACCGGCCCAGTCCTCGACGTCCGCGACCACCCTCGCAATCCCGTCGCGATCGGTTACGTCCAGGCGGTACGTCCTTGCATCGGCGCCATCCGTATCGATCGTGCCGAGAAGAGTTTTCGCGCGCGGCAGATCGATATCGCCGACGGCGACCCTCATGCCTTCGGCGATCATCCGACGCACGATGGCCGAGCCGATGCCGCCGCAGCCGCCCGTGACCAGCGCCACCCTGCCGGCCAGCCCCGCACGGCCGGCCGGCTTCCGGTCGATGCCCGTCCCGGCTTCGCCGTCCACCTGCGGCATCACGATTGCCCCGGGAAATCGAGCAGGCTGGTGCGAGGCACCCGGCGGCCGCGTTCTTCATTCAGCCCGGCCTGAAATTGCAGGAATTCACCGAAAGGAGGACGAATTCCGGCATCGAAAGATGCAGCGCTGGATCTCATGGCAGTCTCCGGGATCGATCGGGTTCGGATGAATGCTCGGGAAGCTCAAGCTTCAATCCGCCGACCCCATGGTCACTTCGGGAAGGCAAAGACGTTTTTTGGATCGGCGGCGAGATCGACATGGTCGCCGATCGCAAACTCCTCGTCGCCGCTCGCAGCCAATATATTGATACGAGCATCGCCGGCTTGAACCGTATATTCGATGCTGGTTCCCATGTATTTCACAAGGGATATGCTTGCCTGCCCGTTGCGGTTCCTCGCAAGCCTCATTCTCTGGGGATAGACGGCCACGTCGACCGACCCGGCATTCAGCGGACGTTCGGTCTCGAACCTGCCGAATCCGCTATCGATGGCGCCGCGCGTGTCGACCGTTCCCTTGAAGAGGTTCGCTCCCAGGAACGACGCGACATAGGGCGAACGCGGACTGTCGTGTATCTCCTGCGGCGTCCCGAGCTGCTCGATCCGTGCGGTCTTCATCACCGCGACATGCGTACCGAGGGAAAGCGCCTCGGACTGATCGTGCGTGACGTAGATCCCGCTGAAATGCAGCCTTCCGTGCAGCGCGGCGATCTCGTCGCGAAGTTGCCTGCGCAGATTCGCGTCGAGGTTGCTCAACGGCTCGTCGAACAACAGCACGGCGGGCTCCGCGACGATTGCCCGGGCCAGTGCGATTCTCTGCTGCTGCCCGCCGCTGAGCTGGCCCGGATACTGCGAAGCGAGGCTGTCGCATTGAACCAGTTCCAGGGCCGAGGCGACCCGCTTCTCGATCTCCTGACGCGCAAAATGTCTCCGCTTCAGCGGATAGGCGACATTCTCCGACACGGTCATATGAGGCCAGAGCGAATAGGACTGGAAGATCATGCCCAGATTGCGCATGTTCGGCGCAAGCTCTATTCCCTGCTTTCCCGACCGGAAGACGTCGCGGCCGGCGACCGTGATGCGCCCCTCGGTCGGCGTCAGCAGGCCGGCGATCGCATTCAGCAGCGTGCTCTTGCCGCAGCCGCTCGGCCCCAGCAGAACCAGCAGGTCGCCGCGCTTGACGTTGATCGACACCTGGTCGAGCGCGCGGGTTTCCTTCTTCTTCTGGCGATAGAATACCGAAAGGTTGTCGACGCCGACACCGATGTCGCGGTCATCGGCATCGGACCGGGCCTCACTCGTGCTCATTGTGGATCATTCTCCGCTCTTCCGCCGAATACCGTGATCAACCCCACACCCACGAAGGATATGGCGACCATCACCAGAGCAATCGCGGCGGTATCCGTGAAGGTGCCGTTGTTGTAACTGTCGAACAACCTTGTCGACATGACCTGACTGTCCGGTGTTTGCAGCAGCGCCGACGCCGAGAACTCGCGCGACATCAGGACGAACAGAAGCAGCCCGCCGGAAGCGAGGCTTCGCCGCAGCATCGGCAGCACGATGGTGGTCAATGCCATCAGGGGACCTGCGCCGCATATGCGCGCCGCCGCTTCATGAGCCGAGCCCATCTGCACCAGTCCGCTCTGGATCATCCGCACGCCATGCGGCAGGTACAGCACCGTATAGGCGATCAGGTACACCCACATCGATCCGTAGAGCCTGAAAGGACCCACGGCAAAGACGAAGAAGATTCCTAGACCAAGGACGACATGGGGGATCGTGAGAGGCAGATTGATCGTGTAGTCGACGAACGTCGCGAACCTGCTCCTGCTCTGCGACAGCATGTACCGGGCGACGACGAACGAGCCGACCAGGCTGATGAGGACGCCGAGCGCGCTGATCTTGACCGAATTGATGATCGACGTGCGGATGGTTTCGTTTGCCCAGATTTTCTGGAAGGCATTCAAGCTGAACTGGCTGACGTCTATGGAAGCGGACCAGTAAGGCGACAGGGCGACGATCGACAGGGCGACGATCGCCGGCACGACGGCGATGAAGGCATAGATCGCGATCGGAATGATCAGCCAGTTCCGGGCCTGCCTGCGGCCGCTGACCCCTTTTGTCGTGACGGAGTAGCGTTGGGTATCGCCCACGCTCTTGCGCTGTAGAAGAACGAGGAAAAATCCCGCGAGGATCAAGGGGAGGGCAAGAAAGGCGGCCGTCTCCTCCTGGGGAACCGCGCGGACCTCGAGCTGGTTGTAGATCTCCGTGGTGATGACGTTGATGCCGTGGTTGGAGCCGAGCACCAGCGGAACGACAAACTGCCCGAGACCGAGGAGCGTGACGATCACCGCGCCATATACGATCGCCGGCCGGATAATTCTGAGGACGATCCGCACCTGAGCGCCCATCCAGCTCGACCCCGAGACCATGGCGGCTCGCTCGAGCGCCGGGTCCACCGCGCGCAATGCAGTGGAGACATAGAGGAATACAAATGGAATGAGGTAGATGGTGTCTATCACCACAATGCCGGCAAGAGTACGGATATCGACAGGGCCGGAGTTGCCGTCGAAGAACGGCGTGGAGCGGAGCAGAACGTTTCCGTAGCCGATGCGTGGCGTGAACAGAAATATCCATCCGATCACGCCGGCTATGGGAGGCACGAACAGGGAACTTGTCGTCAGCATGGAGGCGATGCGCGACAGCCTCGGTGAAAGCTGCGCCGCGGACCATCCGAAGAACGTTCCTATGGTCAAGGCGAGCACCACCGTGCCGGCCGCGAGCAGGAACGTATTCAGGATCGTCTGCCCGATGCCCGGCAGCGCCATGACTATCCGGAATTGCTCGCCGAAATCGAGCAGCGGCTTATACATGACGTTGATGATGGGTGCGAAAATGCAGACCACGATCAACAGGAGCAACGCTCGCGAGCCGTAAAGCGGCAGGCTGGAGAGCCGTTGCGACAAGGACGATGCGAATTTGCTTGATACGGTCATGGCGATTCCGACATGCGCTGCGGATTGCAGACGCTGACGCGCGTCTGCAATCACTACCCAGATGCGGCTGGAAGTGCGCTATTCCGTGCTGCTACAGAATAGACGTCCGGCTATTGCGGGGCCGCCTGCCGAAAGGTCGTCTCCCACCATTTGGTGATGGCGACCACGTCCTCCGCGGACAGCGATTCCTCGTCGACGTCCTTGGGCATCGCTCCGCCATCCAGCACGCTGACGCCGCCGTCGGTATTCAGGATCTCCTGGCCTTCCGGGCTCATCATGAAATCGAGCAGCAATTTGCCGGCGTTGGGGTTCGGGCCCTTCTCGAGCGCCATGGCCCATTGCGTCAGCGCCCATGCGCCGGACGTGGGAACGGCCCAGTCGATCGGTGCATTCGCATTTTTCAGCTCGGCCGCCTGCCAGGCGAAGGCAAGCGAAGTATCCGATTCCCCTGCGGCGACGCCCTGAATGAGCGCGTTGACCGACGGTCCCGTGACGATTCCGTCGGCGGCCACCTTCTGCCAATATTCGTCGCCGAGAAACTTGCGCGTGTGCTCGAAATACGCGGCACGAAACGCCGACGTGGGCGAGCCGACCGCCTGGATATAGCCCTTCCCGACGATATCGTTGTAGTCGGCCGGCGGCGGAGTGACGGCGTTTGTATTGTAGACGATCACCACGGGATCGGCCGCGACTTGCACGCTTCCGTGCGGATAGATGTATTGAGACGGCCAATTCTGGGCATTGGGCCCGTTGGGCATCCATACGGGCGTATTCTTCGCGGCGCTCGCATGCGAAGCCGGCCCCGCGGTGTAAAACACGTCGGATTGTATCGCGCCGGCGGAAATCTCGCCGTTCAGCTTCGTCAATTGAGCTCGCGCCGCGCCGCGCAGCCACACGCCCTCAATTCCATATTTCTGCTTGAATGCATCCAGCAAAGCCTTGGCCTGGCCGTCCGATTTCGCCAGGTAGAGCACGACCTTGCCTTCGGATTTCGCAGCATCGACCACATTCTGCCAGTCGTCTGCGACAGCGCTCGTATAGGCAACAGCTGCAAGAGCAGCACCCATCGCCAGGGTCCTGATAGCCTTCAACACCTTTTCCTCCCTGATAGCCTCTTTTGATCGAAGCATGATGCACCTTAGCCTCACCCGATAATTTGTCAACAACGTACCAATTCGCGTAAAGCGATACAAACCGATGTCCTGGGCGGCACCGTCCCCGGGCCGTCCACGGCTGCGCATCCTGCCCGCCCGCGAGGGCGATGCATCGTGCGGCAGCCGGATTTCCGGCGTGAAAGGCATGGTGGCGCGCGACGCGCGCCGATCGCTCGACTCGCCGATCGCTCGACTCCGGGAACGAGCGGCACACAGCGCGCGTGGAAGCCGGTGCGGACAGATGCGGTAGAACAGGCTATCGGCTCGCGATGCCGCGTCTTCCGCATCCTTCCGCTTGCTCGCACCGGCAAATCGCCGCTGCGTGAGCGGTTCGCCCGGCGCGCGACGTGGCGATCGACGCTATTTGGGCTCCAGACCGGTGCGCTCCACGATCACGCGCCACTTATCGTAATCCCGGGCATGCAACTGCGCGAACTCGTCCGGCGAGCTGACAAGAACAGCCGCACCTTGCGCCGACAGCAAATCCTGAAAATCCTTCTGCGCAAGAATATCGTTTACATCGGAATTGATTTTATCGACGATCTTCCTGTCCACCCGCGCCGGAGCTGCGATACCCCACCACACGGCGATCTTCGCGTCGGGAAGCCCGAGCTCCTCGACGGTCGGAACGTCCGGCGTGAGCGGCGAGCGCTTCGCGCTGGTGATCAGGAGCGCACGCAGCTTGCCGCTGCGGACATGCTCCGCCCCCACCTGAACGCCAAGTATCGCTGCATCCAGATGCCCTCCGAGCATGGCTGCAATTGCGTCCTGGGTGCCCTTGTACGGCACATGCCTCAGCTTGAAAGACCCCGCGCCTTGAATCATCTCCGCAACCAGATGATTGATCGATCCAAAACCGGTCGTCCCATAGGTAATGGTTTCCGGCTGCTTCCGCGCCATCTCGATCAATTCGTTCAGATTTGACGCAGCCAGGTCCGGGCGCACCGCCAGATACAATCCGGCATCCGCGACGGTCGCAATGTATGCGAAGTCCTTGACGGCATCGTAGGGCTGTTCCTTGTTGAGGTGGGGAATCAGCGCCTGGATGCCTTCAGACGCGATCAGCAGCGTGTATCCGTCGGGCTCCGCCAACGCGACACGGCGCGTCCCGACAGTTCCCGAGGCCCCGGGAACGTTCTCGACGATGACGGACTTCCCCCACTTCTCTTCAAGTCTCTTCGCCAGGGCCCGCGCCACGAAATCCGTGCCGCCCCCGGGAGCGGAAGGTGTAATAAAGGTTACGGCGCGGGACGGATATTCCTGCGACGTGGCAGGCGCCGCCGACAGAAGCGACAGGACCGCCGCCGACAATAAAGCCAATGTGCTTCTAAACATGTATTCCTCCACTGGTTTTGGTGAATTCACCGTGAACTTCGATATCCGCTTCCGCAGCTCTGCGAGTCAGCCTAGCCATCCTCCGCAAGGGCCTCCTGCCGTTTCCGGGCAACGGAGGGCAGGCTGACGACGATGAGAACGATGACGGCCAGTCCCAGGAGCGTCGCGCTTATGGGACGGGTAAAGAATACCGTCGCGTCTCCCCCGGAGATGATCATCGCCCTGCGCAGATGATCCTCGAGCATCGGCCCCAGTATGAATCCCAGGATAAATGGCGCGAGCTCGCAATCCGTTTTAAGTAGGAAATATCCAATAATTCCTGAGATAGCTATTACATAGACGCCGAAAGACGAATTATCTACGCTGTATACGCCAATACAGCAAAATGCGATTATCGCGGGAAAAAGTATCGAATAGGGAACGTTGAGCAGTTTCACCCACAGCCCTATCAGCGGCAGGTTCAAAACGAGAAGCATCGCGTTGCCGATCCACATCGATGCGATCAGCCCCCAGAACACATCGGGATTCTTTACGATGACGGAAGGCCCCGGCTGGATCCCCTGGATGATCATCGCGCCCATCATCAGCGCCATCACGGCATTGGATGGAATTCCCAAGGTGAGCATCGGTATGAACGACGTCTGCGCCCCGGCATTGTTGGCGGCCTCGGGCGCCGTAACCCCCTCGATCGCACCCTTGCCGAATTCGTGGGAATATCTGGATACCTTCTTCTCGACGTTGTAGGCGACGAAGGAGGACAGAAGCGCGCCGCCGCCCGGAAGGACGCCGAGAAACGACCCTATGCCCGTCCCGCGGATCGACGGGCCTATCATGCGCTTCAGATCCGAGCGCGACGGCCAGAGCCCTTTCACATTGGTCGTGATGGACTTCGCGACATCGGCGGTTTCGAGGTTGCGCAGGATCTCCCCGACCCCGAACACCCCGACGGCGAGGGCCACGAACTGAAGCCCGTCGAGCAGCTCGATGATGCCGAAGGTGAACCGGGGCGTTCCAGTGTAAAGATCGGTGCCCGTCAAGCCGAGGAGCAAGCCGAGACAGATCATGCACAGAGCTTTTAATATGGATCCGGACGCCAGCGCGATCGACGAAACGAGTCCGACGACCACCAATGAAAAATACTCCGCGGAACCGAAGCTGAGTGCCACGACCGTCAGAGGCTGAGCCACCACCGCGATCAGGATCGTGGCCACGCTGCCCGCAAAGAACGAGCCCAGGCCGGCGGCTGCAAGCGCTGGCCCTGCCCTGCCCTGCCTGGCCATTTGATAGCCGTCGATCATGGTGACGGCCGATGCCGACTCTCCCGGCAAGTTGATCAGGATCGCGGTCGTCGACCCCCCATACTGGGCTCCATAGTAGATGCCCGCCAGCATGATGAGCGAGGTCGTTGGATCCAGCTCCAGCGTCAATGGCAACAGCATGGCGATGGTGGCGAGCGGGCCGACGCCGGGCAGAACGCCGATGACGGTGCCCAGGAACGCGCCGAAGAAACAATACATCAGGTTAATCGGATGGAACGCGATGCCCATCCCAAGATAAAGATTGCTGAAAAGCTCCATCGTTCTTCTCAGCGTCCAAACAGGGGGCCAAGGACCGGAATCGGAACACCGACGCCGTAGTTGAAGACGGCGACGCAGAAGGCGGATATGCAGAGGCTGATGGCCGACGCCTTCAGCAAGTTGATTCGCGGGGCAGCAAATGACGCAAACATCAAACTGATAAATACAGTCGGAAACAGGCCGAGTTCACGAATGACAGCGGCAAAGATGATTATGGAAACGGTCAGCATGACAACCGCTCGCCAGGGAACGATTCCAAGCTGCGCTGCCGCTCCTGCTATCAGGGCACGCGCCACGACCGCAGCGCCCAGAACCACCAGCGCCCCCGACAGGACGATCGGCAGATAACCTGGCCCCATGTCCATGGGCTTTCCTATGGGAAGGCCCTTCCAGGCCATGCCTCCATAGAAAAGGCCCACAAGGACAAAGAATCCTCCGGCTGCCAAATCTTTCTGACTTACATGCATCCCACTTTCCCTCGCATTAGGGCTCGACGGCTCGAACGTCACCGCATCGCGAGCAACCCGCCGTCGACGCCGATCGAAGCTCCTGTGATGAAGGCCGCATCCCGGCTGGCGAGGAACAGGGCGACCCCTGCGACGTCCATCGGTGAACCGAACCGTCCAAGGGGAATGCGCGCCAGCGCCAGCGATCGTATGTCGGGATCCGACAGACGGTGCCGATTGAGGTCCGTCACGATCGGGCCCGGCGCGATGGCGTTGACGCGAATGCCGAGCGGCGCGAGCGCAACGGCAAAGCCTTTCGTGAGCTGCCGTACGCCGCCCTTGCTGGCTGCGTAGTGAATGTTGGATGCGCTTGCCACCTCGGCGGCCGCCGAGGAGATGTTGATGACGGAAGCGTTGGCACTCGATCTCATGCGGCCGGCGACGGCCTGCGTCATGAGGAAAGTGCCCTTCAGGTTTACATCGATGATCCGGTCCCACTCTTCTTCCGGCAGTTCCAGAGCCGGATAGTGGCTGTTGACGCCCGCCGCATTCACCAGAACGTCGACGGCGCCTGCCCAGGCTTCGATCTCGGCAACCGTATCCAGAATCGCATCGCGCCTGGTGACGTCGAGGCCAAACGCTCTCGCCCCTGCGCCGGCTGCATTGCTCGCCGGGAGCACACGCTCCGCCCGCTCTGCGTCGACATCCGCCACCGCGACGGTCAGGCCCGCCGCAATCATCCGGCCCGCGATCGCCGATCCCAAGCCGCCCGCGGCGCCCGTGATCAGAGCCACCTTTCCGGCGAACTCATCGCCGTCCGGACCGCTTCCGAGGGGTGTCGCCCGCCGGTCGTCCCGCCCGGCCATCACCGTGTGCCGGAAGCGGGTGCAGAAAGGTGTTGCTCCGGCGATCTGGCCTTACGGTAGCAACCAGGTTCTGCGCGGGATCGCAACCGCACCGCACCCGAACATTTTCTCGCCCTCAGCGCGACCTCCGGGGCCGGCGATCTCGAAATGCTCACAAGCACCTCCTCTGCTCGATCCTGCCGACGAACGGCGGGAGCGCCCAGCGAACAACCGATTTTTAGGCCCGACATGCGATCTGTCAAGGGTATATCATTTCGCGTATCGTGAAACATCGAACGCGGGCCACGCTGATTTTTCCGATCCTCGGGCAGCCGCTCGTGCGCTCCGGACCGATGTCCCGGAAATTTTTTCGCCTGCTGCCCGAGATCGACCCCGCGCGGCCCTTGACCGTCACCCCACCCAGCCAAGCCACCCATGGCAACTCGCTCCAGGGTCAGGATGTGCGAACGGCGTCGCGCGGGCGAGATCCCACGTCAAAGGTACGGGATGAGGCTCCTGGCGTTTCCGGACAAACACTTGTTCAGAATAATTTCGTTGTCGAACTTCAACGACCTGAATTGCCGCACGCTTTGACCGAGCGGCCGCACCGGATAGCTGCTCGCATAAATAAGACGGTCTTCGAGGTGTGTATTTGCTACCTTCACATATTCTTCCGAACCGGGCAGGTCGGGCACATTGAGATAGAAGTCCGGGACCAGATATACGTTGGGGCATTGCAGCGCCACGGCGCACATGGCTACGGTCCAGGGCCAGGCCGCGTGCGGAATCGCAATTTTGAGATCGCTGAACTGTCTGGCCACGACCTGAATTGCCGCCGGGTCGGAATAGGTCAGGTTCGGCCCGACATAGATGCTCGTGGTGAGGAACACGACAAGTCCCGCCTGCCGGCACTTGTCATAGAGCGGCAGAAGACGCTCGTCGTCATTGCGCAGTCCGCACATGCCGTTGTCGAAAGCAACGCCGTGAAGACCCATGTCGGCTATTCTGTCGATCTCGTCCAGGGCGTCCTGGCCATTTCGGCCATCCAGTCCACCGACGCCGACGAAACGATCCCCGTAAGTCCGCACCAGTTCCTGTACTTCGGAGTTCGGTACGATGACGCGCGGCTCCATGCGGCCGACGACAACCGCCTTGTCGATCCCCGCCTCATCCATTTCCTTCATGAAGTCGGTCATGGACTTCGTTATGGGCGAGCGATCCTCCTCCCTTCCTTTTTGCAGGAAGTTGGGTTTGCGAGGCTGGAACACGGAACTCTTGAGAAAGCTCTTGTACGGCGGGCGTACGCGGAAGTCGATTACCATGGTTGCCTCCGTAGGCTGCTAGAATACTTGGTGGAGTTTCATTGGGAGACGATTTTCTTCCAGATGGGAGAGAACAGATCCACGCCTCTTCGACGAGGCGCGCGGATCTCGGCGCCTCAATTCACTTCATGCTCCACCGAATTGCAGTTTCGGATCGCGCATAGCCGGGTTGCGGATCAACTCCGGGAGAGCCCGCGATCCGCCGTCGGAAAAATCTAACAGGACCGAATGGATTAGCAATAGTGAAATCTAAGGTGTTTTGCCCGAAATCGAATGCGGCGGCCGAATCCGCCGATCCGCTCGGGCGGTTCGGTGCCCGGCGGAGTGGATTTGGGAATCCGATGCGTCGAGGTTCGTGATCCGGTACGCAGCGCGCCCGGTGGGGCGTTCAGCCGATCCGCGCGGCCTTGGCCTGCGCTTCGATGGCGAGTCGCGTGACCGTCAGCGCATGGCCTTGCGGCATGGCGGTGGCGGTACGGTTGCGCACGTCGTCCTGGAAGCGGGCGAAATAGGTCAGCGCCTCGCCCGAGCAGTCGATGTGGCGGGCGCCCGCGCGATCGACGAGGAAGAGATGGTCGGCGCCGGGGCGGCCGTCGATGTCGACATATTTCCTGAGCTCGATGGAGCCTTCCGTGCCGAGCAGGAACAGCCGCCCGTCGCCCCATGCCGGCAGCCCGTCGGGCGTGTACCAGTCGACGCGGATGAAGCCCGACGCATTGCCGGCCCGCAGCACGATCTCGCCGAAATCCTCGAAGGCCGGCACGTCCGCCAGCGCGTGGTTGGCGACCGCGCTGGCGACGACCCCGGCATCGGCATTGCCGGTGAAATGCAGGAACTGGTCGATCTGGTGCGAGCCGATGTCGGTGAGGATGCCCCCGAAGGTCTGCGGCCGGAAGAACCAGTCGGGGCGGATGGCGCGGTTGAGTCGGTGCGGCCCGAGCCCGGTGGTCTGCACCACGCGGCCGATGGCGCCTTCGGCCACCAGCCGCGACGCCGCCTCGCAGGCGCGCACCACGAAGCGCTCGGAAAAGCAGATGGAGAAGATGCGGCCGGTCTCGCCGGCCACGCGCGCCAGGTCGGCGACCTGCGCAAGGCTGATCGCGCCCGGCTTGTCGACCATCACGTCCTTGCCGGCGCGCATCGCCTTGACGGCGATGGTCGGCCGGTCGGCGGGGATGGCGGCACAGACGATGAAGTCGATCGACGGATCGTCGAAGATGCGCTCGCGCTCCATCGGTCGCAGGCCGGGAAAGCGCTCGCGAAAGCCGTCGAGCACGCGCGGGTCGCTGGTCTGCGGGCAATAGGAGGCGCATTCGGCCCCGGCCGCGATGTTGTCGCCGACCAGATGGTAGATGTGGCGGTGGTCGAGCCCCACCGCGGCGAAGCGCAGCTTGCGGCTCATCGCGCGACCCGCGCCGGCTGGCCGGTGCGGCCGGTCTCGATCAGCGCGTCGATCAGCCGGTGCACCTTCAGCGCCTCCTCGCCGGTCACCTTCGGCGCGCGCCCCTCGCGGATCGCGGCGACGAAGTCGGCCATCACCGAGCGGTGGTAGTCGTGCGGAAAGGCCATCGGGTCGGCCCCCGTGCCGCCGGCCGACTTGTCGGCCTCGATCGCCTCGCGCCGCCCGTCCTGGAACTGCACCAGCATCTCGGTGCCGGCGAGCCGGGCCGTGCCCTTCTCGCAGGTCAGCACGATCTCCTCGGCAAAGCCCGGATAGGCGGCCGTGGTGGCGTCCACCGTGCCGAAGGCGCCGTTGTCGAAGCGCATGGCCGCGCAGACCATGTCCTCCGTCTCCATGCGGTGCACCGGCGTCGTGGTCGCGAAGCCGGTGACGCTCTCGACCTGCCCGGCGAGCGACAGCATCAGGTCGAGCGTGTGGATGCCCTGCGAGATCAGCACGCCGCCGCCGTCGCGCGCGAACGATCCGCGCCCCGGCTCGTCATAATAGCCCTGCGGGCGCCACAGGCGGATCGCCGTCGAGCAGCCGACGATGCGCCCCAGCTCGCCGGAGGCGAGGATCTGCGCCAGCCGCACGCCGGCCGGGCGGAAGCGGTGCTGGAGCACGACACCCATGGTCACGCCCGCCGCGCGGCAGCCCTCGACCAGCTCGACGGCGCGCGCCGTGGTGATGTCGAGCGGCTTTTCCATCAGCACATGCTTGCCGGCGCGCGCGCAGGCGAGGCCGATGTCGCGATGCGTGTTGGCCGGCGTGTAGACGGCGACCGCGTCGACGGTCGGGTCGCCGAGGATCGCGTCGAGGCTGTTGCAGGTCGGGAACGGGAATTTTTCCGCAAACGCCCGGCGGCGGGCTTCGCTCGGGCTGAAGGCGCAGGCAACCTCCAGCGCACCGTCTCTCTCGAGATCGATCAGCCCCTTCGCATGGGGCGTGACGGCCATGCCGAGGCCGACGATGGCGATGCGCGTCTTCTTCACGTCTCTCGATCCTGTCTGGGCTGCGGTCGGGCTCTTATGGCCCGAACCATTTCACCGGCAGCATGCTGAAGGCCGGGATATAGGCGATGAGCATCATCACCGCGATCAGCGCGAAGGTGAACGGGATCACCGCCCTGAACGTCGCGCCCTGGTCTGCCCCGCCGACGCGCGCGGTGGTGAAGACCAGCACGCCGAGCGGCGGCGTCAGCGCGCCGATCACCTGGTTCAGCACGATGATGATGCCGAAATGGATCGGGTCGATGCCGGCCGCCACCACCAGCGGCACGAGGATCGGCACGAGGATGACCAGCGCCGCGATCATCTCCATGAACAGGCCGACGATCAGCAGGAAGATGTTGAGCACCAGCATCAGCATCCACGGGTTCTCGACCAGCGCGCCCATCGAGGCCGCGATCTTCTGCGGCACCTGCTCGAAGGCGAGGATCCAGGCGAAGGGCGCGGCCGTGGCGATGATGACGACGATCAGCACCGTGTCGAACACCGCTTCGCGAACGGCGGCGATGAGGTTCGACGGCGTCAGCTTGCGGTAGAGGAAGAAGCCGCACAGCATGGCGTAGACGAAGGCGATGGCGCCGGCCTCGGTCGCGGTGAACACGCCGAAGCGCACGCCCATGACGATGATGAGCGGCAAGGTCAGCGCGGGCAGCGCCATGCCGAGCGAGGTCAGGCGGTCGCGGGCGGACGCCTTGGGGATGTCGCCGCCATAGCCGCGCTTGCGCGACAGGAAATAGACAGTGAGCATCAGCGTCGCCGCCACCATCAGGCCCGGCACGATGGTCGCCACGAACAGCGCCCCGACCGAGACGTTGGCGAGCGCGGCGTAGATGATCAGGCCGAGGCTCGGCGGGATCATGTTGGCGAGCGTCGCCGACGAAGCCGTCAGGGCGGCCGAGAAGGGCCGGTCGTAGCCCCGCTTCTCCATCTCCGGCACCATCAGCTTGGCGATGGTGGAGGCGTCGGCCGTGGACGAGCCGGAAATGCCGGCCAGCATGGTGTTGGTGACGACGTTGGCCTGCCCGAGCCCGCCGCGCAGATGGCCGACGAGCTTGACCGCGACATCAACGAGGCGCGGCGTGATGCCCCCGGCGTTCATCACCGCGGCGGCAAGGATGAAGAAGGGGATGGCGAGCAGCGTGAAGGAATCGAGCGACGCCGCCATGTTCTGCGAGATGGTGACCAGCAGGATCTTGGCGAAGGGCGCGAAGGCCGCGAATGCGCCGAACGCCATGGCGAAGGCGATCGGCGTTCCGATGACGATCAGCACCAGCCCGACGAGGTTGAGTACGATGGCGCTGCCGCTCTCGCCGTAAAGGTGCGGCGCGGCGAAGCGGATGGCGAGATAGATGGCGAAGCCGGCGGCGACGATGCCGGCGCCCGTCGCCAGCGAGCGGCCCGGCTTCGGCCACAGCAGGAAGAAGAGGTTGAGCACGCCGCCGGCCGGCACTGCGAGGAAATAGTATTTCATCGGCCATTGCATGGCCGGCGAGGCGGCGATGGCGCGCGAGACGTATTCGTAGCCGTGGATGACGAGCATGAAGCTCGCGGCGGCCACGATCGCCTTGTTGAGGAAGTCCAGCGCCGCGCGGTTCCTCGGCGAGAGGAGGTTGGGAACCGTGTCGATGGCGATATGCGCGTCCCGCCCGGTGGCGAGGCCCATGCCGAGGAAGACCGCCCAGCAGAACGCCCAGATAGCCAGTTCCTCCGGCCAGGGAAGGCCGGAATGAAAGACGTACCGGAGCGTCACCTGAAGGCAGGCGACGACGACGGCGATCAGCGTGAACGCCACGCAGATCGTCTCGACGACGCGGTCGACCGCCAGCGCAAGGCCGGCCGGCATGCGGTCAGGCTGGCGGTCGGGCGCCGCGCCCGCGGGCACGGCGTCCGTTTCGGCATAGGCCCCCATCGCCGCGCTCTCAGCCCAGCGCCCGGATGGCCTTGATCATCTCGGCGGTTTCCGGGCTCTTGGACCCGAACTCGTCGAACAGCTTGGCGGTCTGCGCCTCCATCTTCGCCAGCTCGTCCGCCGGCAGGGCCTGGACGTTGACGCCGAGCGCCTTGAGATCCTCCAGCGTCTTGGCCGCGTTGGCGCGGTTCACCGTGCGCTGCTCGGCGAAGGCTTCCTTGGCGGTCTCGCGGAACATGGCGCGCAGGTCGTCCGGCAGGCCGTCGAGCCAGGCGGCGTTGACGCGCACCGCCTTGGGCAGGAACCAGTGGCCGGTCAGCGTCAGATCCTTGGCCTGCTCGTGGAACTTGAAGCCGACGATGGAGAACACGTCGGAATCGATGGCGTCGATGATGCCGGTCGACAGCGCCGAATACTGCTCCGAATAGGGCAGCGGCGTCGGCGCGGCGCCGAGCAGCGTCCAGAAGTCGACCCAGATGCGCAATTGCGGCACGCGGATCTTGACGCCCGAAAGGTCGGCCAGCGAGCCGACCGGGCGCTTGGACAGGATGTGGCGGAAGCCGGTCTCGCCATAGGCGACGAACTCGACGCCGGTCTTGGCGCGGGCGATGTCGGAGCATTTCTGCCCGAGCTCGCCCTGGAGCACGCGGTCGACATGCTCCTCGTTCTTGTAGATGAAGCCCGGCGCGCCGCCGAAGGCTGCGATCTCGGGGGCGATGGCCTCCTCCGAATCCGGGCCGGCCGTGGTCACCTGGATCGTGCCGATGCGGCTGCCTTCCAGCGCCTCGGCGAGGCCGCCGAGCTGGGCGGCCGGGAAATGTTGCGCGTCGATGCGCCCGCCGCTCTTCTCGTTCAGCGTCTTGGCCCAGGCGTCGAAGGCGTTGGTGATCGGCGTGCCGATGCCTTCGGTGTGGGCGATCTTGCAGACGAACTTCTGCTGCGCGCGCGCGTCCCGGATGAAGACGGGCGCGGCGAGCGCGGCGGTGCCGGCGGCGATGAAGCCGCGGCGTGAAATGGTCATGCCCCTTGAGGTCACTTCTTCCTCCCTAGGATATCCTCTCGGTGTCCATGCCGCTTGCGGTATGGCACCATACCGGTATGATACATCCCCGACCTTCAAACGCAAGGGTTGGTCTGACCAGCGTCCCCGACGCGAGGGCCGGCCGGAGCGGGCGATCGGGTCGCAGGCGCTGACTGGAGGCTCGCACGCCCGAGATGGACCAGGTTCTTCGCGTGAAGGAGCCGATCGCGCCGCAGCTCGTGTCCGCGCTGCGGCAGGGCATCGTGGAGCTTCGGCTGCGGCCCGGCGAGGCACTGTCCGAGGCCGACATCGCGGCCCGCTTCGGCGTCAGCCGCCAGCCCGTGCGCGAAGCCTTCATCAAGCTCTCCGAGGCGGGGCTGGTGGAGATCCGGCCGAGCCGCGGCACCTATGTGATGAAGATCTCCGCGCGCGAGCTCGCCAATGCGCGCTTCGTGCGCGAGGCGATCGAATGCGACATCGCCAACCAGGCCGGGCGGCTGGCGAAGCCGGGCGACATCGCGCGCCTGCACGATCTCGTCGACCGGCAGAAGCGGGCCTGCGCCCGCAGCGACTACCGCACCTTCAACGACGCCGACGAGGCGTTCCACCGCGCCATCGCCGACATCGTCGACTGCGACTATGCCTGGCGTATCGTCGAGAGCGCGCGCGTGCAGACCGACCGCGTGCGCTATCTGAGCCTTCCCGACGCCTCGCCCATGCCGCTGCTGATCCGCCAGCACGAGGCGATCGTCGAGCGCATGGCGGCGCGCGACCCGGAAGGCACCGAGGCCGCCATGCGCCGCCACCTGCGCGAGATCCTCGTCGCGCTGCCGCAGATCGCCGCCGCCCATCCCGACCTGTTCGCCGACACCGAGCTGCCCGCACACACCGCCGGGCTGACGCCCGCGGATTGACTCCCCGGTGGATCCGCTCATGACCGGCTTCCTCCTCGAATCCGACGCCATCGCCCTGCCGAAGGGGGCTTGGGCCAGGACCCATCGCGCCCGGCTGCGCCACCGCGGCGCGAGCCTGCTGGGGCTGACACAGGGCCCGTTCCGCAGCTATTTGCATCCGCTGGTCACGCCGGCCGGCTTCTGCGTCACCGCCGAGAGCCCGCCCGACCACCCGCACCATTGCGGCATCTGGATCGCCTCCGACCATGTGCATGCGCAGGTTCCGGCCGCGCACGGCACGGTCGAGGAATACACCTACAATTTTTACGTGGACGAGATCTTCCAGGGCCGCGCGCCGGGACGGATCGTCGAGACGGCCCACGAGGCGCACGACCTTGGCTACGGCCGGTTCGGGATCGTCCAGCGGCTCGAATGGCGCGGGCCGTCCGAATGGGGCGCGCAGGGCGGGCGCCTCGCCGCGCGCGAGACGCGCACGATCACGGTGGAGCCCGGTCCGCACCGGCACCGCATCGACGTCGCCTCGCGGCTCGAATGCGGCGACTTCGCGCTGAAGCTCGGCCCGACGCGGCACGCCTGGTTCAACGCGCGGGTGGCCGATTCCATGATCGTGGCCAACCGCGGCACGGTGCGCGACGACCGCGGCCTGACCGGCGGCGCGGCGGTCAGCGGCGCGGGGGCGCGCTGGGTGGATTTTTCCGGGCCGGTCGGCGGCGGCGCGACCGCCGGCATCAGCGTCGTCCCCCATCAGGTGGCGGGCCGCGCACCGTTCTGGTTCGTCGCCGACTGGGGCGTCGTCACCGTCGGCCCGTTCCGCGAGACGGCGCTGGAGCTTATCCTGGGTGAAAGCTTCGAGAGCCGCTGCACCTTCCTCGTCCATGACGGGGCGTGCGACACCGAAGAGATCGAAAGCATCGCGGCCGGCTGACGGACGCGACGGGCCACGACCGGACCGGGGAGGCAAGGTTGAAGATCGCACGATACGGAACGGGAGGCGCGGTTCACTACGGCGTGCTGGAAGGCGAGACGCTGCACCGGCTCGCGGGATCGCCGTTCGAGACGCTGGCGCGCAGCGGGCAGGCGGACCGGCTGGCCGACGCCACGCTTCTGGCGCCGGTCGAGGCGCCGCGCATCTTCGGCGTCGGGCTCAACTACGTGCTGCACATCGAGGAAACCGGGTCGAGGACGCCCGAGCGCCCGCTCTTCTTCATGAAGCCGTCGAACACGGTGATCGGCCCCGGCGAGGCGATCGTCTATCCCCGCGAAGGCCGCAACGTGCATTTCGAGGCCGAACTCGCGGTGGTGATCGGCCGCGGCGGCCGGCGCATCCCGGTGGATGCCGCGCTCGACCATGTGCTGGGCTATACCTGCGCCAACGACGTGTCCGAACGGGTGATCCAGAAGGAGGAGATGGATCAGGGCGCGCTGCTGGTCGGCAAGGGGTTCGACACCTTCTGCCCGCTCGGGCCGGTGATCGCCGTCGGGCTGGACCCGTCGGACCTGAAGCTCGGCGCGCGGGTGAACGGCGTGCAGCGGCAGGCGAGCTCGACCTCCGACCTCCTGTTCTCCGTGCCCCGGCTCGTGTCCTATCTCAGTTCGGCGGTGACCCTGCTGCCGGGCGACGTGGTCATCACCGGCACGCCCTCGGGCGTCGGACCGGTGGTGCCGGGCGACGTGGTGGACATCTTCGTCGAAGGGGTCGGCACGCTGACCAATCCCGTGGTGGCCGAGACCTGACCGTCCCCACCAATGCCCATGCAAATGCCGGCGCGCCGCCCGTGCCGGCAGGCCCGCCCTCCTTGCGCCCCTGCCCCCGCCGTGGCAGGAGGCAGGGCGGCCTTGCTCCCCCGCGGGCCGGACCTCTCCGCTCCACCCGGCTCGTCGCCGACATTGTTCCGCCCATCCTCGTGCAACACGCCAGCACCGTACTGAAGCACAAGACCCCGCTCCGCGCGGACAGACAGGCCATGCCGCCTGCGCGCACGCTGGCCCACACGCTGGCCCGTGTCGCGGCGGTGCCGGCCGCAGGCGGGCAAGCGTGAACCGCTTTGCGATCTACGCCACGCTGGCGCTGGCCGCCGGGCTGGCGATCGTCAGCCTGTCTCTGATCACGCCCTCGCTGCCGGCGCTTCAAGAGGAGCTGGGCATCTCGATGACCGAGCTCGGCGCCTCCCAGGCGGTGTATCTGCTCTGCATGGCGGTGCCGCAGCTCTTCTACGGCTCCTTCTCCGACCGCATCGGCCGCCGCCGGCCGCTGCTCGTCGGCATCGCCATCTTCGTCGCCGGCAGCGTCGCCGCGACCTTTGCCTTCGACTTCTGGTCGCTGACATTCGCCCGCCTGCTGCAAGCGGCCGGCGCATCGTCCGGCATGGTGATCAGCCGCAGCATCATGCGCGACATGCACCCCGAAGGCCGCATGGCCTCCGTCATGGGTTTCCTGGCGGCGGCCATAGCGGTCATCCCGATGATCGCCCCGGCGCTCGGCGGCTTCATCCAGGACGGTTTCGGCTGGAGAGGCAATTTCTGGCTGCTCGCGGCGCTGGGCGCTCTCCTTCTCGTCGCGTCGTGGCTCTGGCTGCCGGGGGGAGGTCCGGACGAGCCGCGGCAGCAGCCGTCCCTGAGCGTGATCCGCGCGCTGCTCGCATCCCCCCGCTTCGGCTATTTCACGCTGCAATTCGGACTGAGCGCGGCGGCCAACCAGCTCTTCTTCATCACCACCCCCTTCGTGATGGAACGCGAGTTCGGCCAGACCCCGTCGTCCTACGGCATCTGGTTCTCGCTGCCGTCGCTGTGCTACCTGCTGGGCACTTTCGCATCGGGCATCTTTGCCGAGCGGGCCGGCACCGTGCGCATGGTGGCGATAGGCACGCTGGGCGCGGGCGTCGCCTGTGTCTTCTGGGCCGCGGGCGCGTGGCTCATGGGAACGGCCCCCGCCCTGCCCTTCATGGTGATGGCGTCGATCGCGCTGTTCCATGGGCTGGTCGTGCCGAGCGCGATGGCCGGGTCGACCGGCGCGGTCGCAGGGGCCTACGGCCTCGCCTCGGGCCTTGCGGGCTGCATCCAGGCAATGATGTCGGCCACGGTCATCATGCTGGCCTCCGCCGCCGTCGACACCGCCCTCCTGCTGGTTCTGGTCCTGTCGGTTTTCGCATGGCTATGCGCCCTGTCGGCGCTTCTGCTGCGCCCGCGCCCGTACTGACGGCGCAAGCAGCCCGGCCGCGACCGATGCGTGCGACGGGCGCCGCGCAAGGTCTTCGAGCCGGCAAAGGTGCCCCCACCCCCGCCGGCTCGAAGATCGGGCATCGGGATTGGTTGTCAGCCCCTCTTTCCGGGCGGAGTGCCGCCCGAAGCCCGCCGTTCAACGGCATCGCACGGAAAAGGTTGCTTCGGCGGGTTTCTGCCCCGCGGCATCGAGACCCGATCGCCGTGACTGCGCCGGCTACGGCTCCAGCTCCACGTCCCAGTAGAGATAGTCCATCCAGCTTTCGTGCAGATAGTTGGGCGGAAACAGGCGGCCATTGTTGTGCAGGTCGCCGACCGTGGGCTGAAACGGCTTCTGCACCGGCCACATCCGCGCCTGCGCCGGCAGCATGCCGCCCTTCTTGAGATTGCAGGGCGAGCAGGCGGCGACGA
>CAZVTK010000066.1:0-22935 GCA_964629765.1 uncultured Mesorhizobium sp. | reverse complement strand
CGCCTTCGCCCGAGCCGGCGCCGGCCCCCGCCGAGACGCCGCGCGAGACCGCGAGCCGCGAGCCGCCGGCGCCCGTGCCCGCCACCGAGCAGACGCCCAAACCCCAGCCGCAGCAGCAGGTGGCGCCGGAGCCCGCCGCGCAGCCCGCCGTGGCCGAGAATGCCGAGGCCGAGACCGTGAAGCTGCCGGAGACGGCGCCGATCCCCACGGCGCGGCCGCAGCCGCCGCAGGCGCAGACCGCCAAGGCGCCCGAGCGGCGCGAGGCCGAGCGGCCGGCGCAGCAGCAGGCGCAGCGCCCGCGCAGCGAGGAAAAGCAGTTCAACGCCGACGAGGTCGCGGCCCTGCTCAACCGGCAGGAGGCGGCCGGCGGCGGCGCGAGGCGCAGCACCGAGCAGGCGGCGCTGGGCGGGCGCGACACGACGCGCGGCGCCAGGCTGACGCAAAGCGAGATGGACGCGCTGCGCGGCCAGATCCAGCGCTGCTGGAATGTGCCGGCCGGGGCGATGGACGCCGAGAACCTGCGCGTGTCGGTCGCCTTCCGCCTCGACCGCTCGGGCGGGCTCGAAGGGCGGCCGGAGATCGTCGGCGGCGGCGGGGGCGACCCGCTGCGGCGCGCGGCGGCCGAATCGGCGCGCCGGGCGATCCTGCAATGCGCGCCCTACAATCTGCCGACCGACAAATACGAAGCCTGGGCCGAGGTGATCGTGCACTTCGACCCGAAGGACATGTTCTGAGGATCTCGGGAATGCCTGCGCCCCGTGGCACCCCCCTCTGGCCTGCCGGCCATCTCCCCCTCAAGGGGGGAGATCGGCTTGCAGTTCCTCATTCGCCAACCATCGAAGACTGGCGAAAGCAAAGCGGACATACAATCTCCCCCCTTGAGGGGGAGATGGCCGGCAGGCCAGAGGGGGGTGAACCGACCCGATCGGCACGCCCCGGAACACCATCGGACCACGAGGAAACCTGATGACGAAGCTGCTCAAGGCCCTGCTCGCCGCCGCCTCGCTGGCGCTCGGAGCCGCGATGACGACCCTGCCCGCCCATGCGGTGCTGGAGATCGACGTGAACCAGGGCGTGGTCGAGCCGCTGCCCGTGGCCATCACCGACTTCGTCTCGGCCGACGCCATGGGCGCCGACATCGCCGGCGTGGTGGCCGCGGACCTGCGCCGCTCGGGCCTCTTCCGGCCGCTCGACAAGGCGGCCTTCATCGAGAAGATCGCCAACCCGGACGTCGCGCCGCGCTTCGCCGACTGGACCGTCATCAACGCGCAGGCGCTGGTCACCGGCCGCGTCACAACCGAGGCCGACGGGCGCGTGCGCGCCGAGTTCCGCCTGTGGGACACCTTTGCCGGCCAGCAGCTCGTCGGCGAGCAGTTCTACGCCAACAAGGCCAACTGGCGGCGCGTCGCCCACATCATCGCCGACGCCATCTACCAGCGCCTCACCGGCGAGAAGGGATATTTCGACACGCGCATCGTCTATGTCGACGAGTCCGGCCCCAAGGACAAGCGCGTCAAGCGGCTGGCCATCATGGACCAGGACGGCGCCAACCACCGCTTCCTCTCCGACGGCCGCGCCATCGTGCTGACGCCGCGCTTCTCGCCCAGCCGGCAGGAAATCACCTACATGTCCTACGAGGGCGGCCAGCCGCAGGTCTACCTGCTCCAGCTCGAAACCGGCCAGCGCGAGCTGGTGGCCAACTTCCCCAACATGACGTTCGCGCCGCGCTTCTCGCCCGACGGCCAGCGCGTGATCATGAGCCTGCTGCGCGACGACGGGAACTCCAACATCTTCGCGCTGGATCTGCGGAGCCGAAACACGACCCGGCTGACCAACGCCAACGCCATCGACACCTCGCCCTCCTATTCGCCGGACGGCCAGCGCATCGTCTTCACCTCCGACCGCGGCGGGCGCACGCAGATCTACGCCATGGCGGCGGCCGGCGGCGAGGCCAGGCGCATCTCCTTCGGCGACGGCAACTATTCGACGCCGGTGTGGTCGCCGCGCGGCGACCTGATCGCCTTCACCAAGCAGATCGGCAGCGAGTTCCAGATCGGCGTCATGCGCACCGACGGCTCGGGCGAGCGCATCCTGTCGTCCGGCCATCTCCAGGAAGGGCCGACCTGGGCGCCCAACGGGCGCGTGCTGATGTTCTTCCGCGAGGCGGCCGGCGCGGGCGGGCCGCGCCTCTATTCGATCGACCTCACCGGCCGCAACGAGCAGGCGATCCCGTCGCCGAACTTCGCCTCGGACCCGGCCTGGTCGCCCTTGCTCGAATAGACCGCATCTTCGTGAGGACCTGCCACATTCGGGCGACGGCAACGCCGCCTTTCGGCCCGAATCGCAGGCGAAACAGCGCGCCGGGGACGGACGACGGCGGAGCGGGGGACGCTTTACCAGCCGTTAACCCTGTCCCTTGAGCGGCGGTTAACCCCACCATGGTTACTGGGCCGTCAAGACATTCGTTCAAAGGCCAATGACGCCAAGGAGAGGGCACATGGGCGCATCCATTCCCGTTATGCGGACCCCCGCCATGATCGCGCTGGCGGTGATGATCGCCATCGCCGGCTGCTCGTCCAAGAAGGACATCCCCAACAACCCGGCCGATCTCGGCCTCGGGCCCGGCGGCGCCGGGGCGGGCGCGGGCGCGCCCGGCTCGCAGCAGGAATTCACCGTCACCGTGGGCGACCGCATCTTCTTCGACACGGATTCGTCGTCGATCCGCGCCGACGCACAGCAGACGCTGTCGCGGCAGGCGCAGTGGCTCACGCGCTATCCGAACTACGCGGTCACCATCGAGGGCCATGCCGACGAGCGCGGCACGCGCGAATACAACCTCGCACTTTCGGCCCGCCGCGCGGCGGCCACGCGCGACTATCTGGTGTCGCGCGGCGTGCCGGCCAACCGGCTGCGCACCATCTCCTACGGCAAGGAGCGGCCGGTCGCGGTCTGCGACGACATCTCCTGCTGGTCGCAGAACCGCCGCGCCGTCACCGTGCTGGGCGGCGCCGGAAGCTGACGGCTTAGAGGCTGCTTGGAAATTGCGTGAGGGCGGCCTGCAAATGGCGGTTTGCTACGCTCCGGTGCTCACGTACCTGATGTACGCTCCGCTCCGGTGCTCGCAAACCGCCATTTTCGTCACGCCCTGACGCCTTTCCAAGCAGCCTCTTAGACGCCCGCCCAGAGCGCGACGAGCGCGGCCGCGGCGGGCGCCGCCTGAACCCAGAGGATGCGGCGGCCGACCGTCGCCGCGCCGAACAGGCCGGCGACCAGCACGCAGGCGAGGAAGAACGCCTTCACGCCGAAGCCGGCCTCGCCGAGCCACAGGCCCCAGGCGAGGCCCGCGACGAGAAAACCGTTGTAGAGACCCTGGTTCATCGCCAGCGCCTTCGACTGCGCGGCGAACTCCGCCGTGGTGCGGAACACCTTGCGCCCCATGGGCCGGTCCCACAGGACCATTTCCAAGACGACGATATAGACGTGGATCAGCGCGACCAGCGCGATCAGGACCGTTGCGACCATGGGGCTCCCCTCGACTGCCGCGCATCAAGCGCCTGCCCGGCGCGCGGCGCAAGGGGCCGGCCTACGACAGGAAATAGTCCTTGGCCGGAAGCGGCGGCGGCGCCTCTTCGCCCAGCGCCTCGAACACCGAGATCTCGCAGACCCGGCACAGCGCGTCGAGTGCAAGGTCGTTGGCCTCGGTGCCGAACGGGTCCTCCAGCTCTTCCGACAAAGCGTCGAGCCCGAAATAGGTGTAGGCGATCAGCACGGTGAACAGCGGCGTCGCCCAGCCGGTGGTCGACACCAGCCCGAAGGGCAGCAGCAGGCAGACGATATGGGCCGTGCGCTGCAGCAGCAGCGTGTAGGCGAAGGGCAGGGGCGTATTGGAGATGCGCTCGCAGCCCGCCTGAAGCGCGGCGATGGTCGCCAGCCTCTCGTCGAGGATACGAAAGCCGATGCCGTCGATGGCGCCCTGCCGGCGCGCATCGGCGATCCGCGCGCCCATGCGGCGCACCATGGCGCCGGGATCGCGGGCAGCGTCCGCAACGTCCCCGGGGCCGATGAAGGGGGCGATGTCGGGCCCGGCATCCACCTTGCGCAACTGCCCGCGCAGCAGGTGGCAGAAAGCCAGCGCCTCCATCAGCAGCGGCCGATGCGCGGCGCGGTCGTCGAGCAGCGCGGTGGCGGCGCGGGCGAGGTTGCGGATGTCGTAGACGAGCTGGCCCCACAGCTTGCGCGCCTCCCACCAGCGGTCGTAGGCGGCGCTGTTGCGGAAGCCGAGATAGATCGAGAGCGTGATGCCGACGAGGCCGAAGACGGCGATGGAGAAGTCGCTCATGTCGAGCGACAGCGCCGTCACCGCCGCGACGACGGCGGCCGCATAGAGCGCGAAGCCGATCATGTGCGGCAGGATGCGCGGCACGATCGAGCCGCGCATGACGAAGAACAGCTTGAAGATGCTGGGGCGGGGACGGACGATCACGGCGGCTCCGGCGCTTGGGTACGCGGCTGATCCGTTCCTCGCGCCTCGCCGGCCTGCCAGCCGCGCGCTGCGGCGTCAACCGGCAGGACGCCGATTCCGCTTGCAAGGCGGCGCGCGCTCGTAGTCTCTCGCGCATGAACAACGAGGGTATCCCATGTCCTTTGAGAAGCTCGACCAGCTCGGCCGCCGCCTGTCGGCGCTGGAGCATGCCAGCGCCATCCTCGGCGCCGACGAGGCCACCCATATGGCCGTCGGCGCACTGAACAGGCCCGCGACGTGGACTCAGCGCCACCGGCGCGATCAGGATCGTGCCAACCATCCTTGACTGGTCCGTGAAAGCCTTACAAATTTCGGCCACGAAAACTTCGAATGATGAGATGGAGCGTTGGGTGGCAAGGCCAACAGACACAAGTATTTTCTTAGAGCGAGTGCGCAAAGCAGGCGGTCGAATCGGCAACCGCGCACTTCAGGAAATCCTTGCTTGGCCCGATGATAAGTACTGGAAAATACATAGAGATCTTCACGAGGGAGGTAAAATCGAAAAAGGCCGAGGGAAGGGGGGCACGGTCATCCTCGTAGAGGCTACAGTGCCTACTGCATTAGAAGCTCCTACTATATTCCCGGTTGTCGTCCAGCCAGAGATAAAAGGAACGTCGGCACCTACGATTATTGAAGCGATCAGGCCAGACGAGCCTATATTACGCAGGGAGATTGATTTATACACTCCAGCTCTAGAGCAACTTACACAACATTGGGCACAACATAGACAGCTTGAACAGTGCTACTGTGAAATAACGGCACAGCAGGGCCGCCGAGATACGGGCGGAAGCTGGTCTCGGCCGGATATTACGGTAGTCGGATACAAAAAGTATGAATATATACCCGATAAATACCTAGAAGTATTTTCATTTGAGATTAAAGATTCTAATGATATATCGATAAAAGGTGTTTTGGAGGCGTTAGCGCATCGCGAGGCAGCAACGCGCTCGTACGTAATATACCATACTGACGGAAAGCCTCTTTCGGATTATCAAGAAGCAATACGTATAGAGGAAATCGCCGCCCGCCATGGAATCGGCGTATATATTGCACAGAATATTGCTGATTTTAATTCATGGGAGGAAATGGTTACTGCACCACGCGTGTCTCCAGATCCAGACACGCTTGAGCTATTTATAAAGAGGACCCTCAGCGAGACCGCGAAAACAAGGTTGAGGAAGTGGTTCTAGATAGCGTCTAAAGCGATGTCCTTTGAGAAGCTCGACCAGCTCGGCCGCCGCCTGTCGGCGCTGGAGCATGCCGGCGCCATCCTCGGCGCCGACGAGGCCACCCATATGGCCGTCGGCGGCGGCGAGGCGCGCGCCGAGGCGATGTCGGTGCTTTCCGGCATGCACCACCGCATGGCGACCGAGCCGCAGGTGGGCGACTGGATCGAGGCGGCGTCCGACGAGGACCTGTCCGGCGAGCAGCGCGCGGCGCTGCGCGAGTTCCGCCGGCAATATGTCAACCTCACCTGCCTGCCGGCGGACTTCGTCGAGCGCCAGACCCGCACGCGCATGCGCTCCGAGCAGCTCTGGCGGAGCCTGCGCGCCCGCAACGACTGGGCGGGCTTCCAGCCGGCGCTGGAGGAGGTGGTGGTGCTGGTGCGCGAGGAGGCGGCGATGCGCGCCGCCGTGCTGAAGCTCGACCCCTACGACGCGCTGATGGAGCAGTTCGACCCCGGCAACCGCGCGGCCGCGGTGAGCGCGGTGTTCGCCGACCTGAAGTCCTTCCTCCTCGGCTTCGTGCCGAAGGCGCTGGAGGCGCAGGAGAAGAAGCTGGCGAAACGGCCCATAAAACCGCTCTCCGGCGCCTACCCTATCGAGCGCCAGCGCGAGCTGGGGCTGGCCATGATGGCGGCCGTCGGTTTCGACCTGACCCATGGCAGCCTGTCGGTCTCGCACCATCCCTTCTGCGGCGGCGTGCCGACCGACGTGCGCATCACCACGCGCTACCGTTCGAACGAGTTCCTGTCCTCGCTGATGAGCGTGCTGCACGAGACCGGCCATGCGCTCTACGAGCAGGGCCTGCCGCGGCAATGGGCGCACTGGCCTCTCGGCAAGGCGCGCGGCATGGCGGTCCACGAGAGCCAGAGCCTGTTCGTGGAGAAGCAGCTCGGCCGCAACCCCGCCTTCTGGCGCTGGGCGCTGCCGGTGGTGGAGACGCATCTCGGCGAGGACTGGTCGATCGACGACATCCTGCCGCATGTCCACCGCGTGGAGCGCGGCTTCATCCGCGTCGACGCCGACGAGGTGACCTATCCGCTGCACGTCATCCTGCGCTTCGAGCTGGAGCAGGAGCTCGTCGCCGGCCGGCTGGAGGTGGCCGACCTGCCCGAGGCGTGGGACGCGAAGATGAAGGCGTATCTCGGCCTGTCGACGCTCGACAACCCGGCCGACGGGCCGATGCAGGACGTACACTGGCCCGCCGGCCTGTTCGGCTATTTCGCCTCCTATACGCTGGGCGCCATGATCGCCGCGCAGATGTGGTCGGCGCTGAAGACGACGATCCCCGATGCCGACGAGCGCATCGCGAAAGGCGATTTTGCCGCCGTCAACGACTGGCGGCGCGAAAAGGTGTGGTCGCAGGGCTCGCTGTGGTCGACGCCGGAGCTGATCGAGCGCGCCACGGGCGGGCCGCTCGATGCCGCGCATTTCAAGGCGCATCTGGAGCAGAGGTACGGCTGACGCGGCGTTTCCTTCTCCCCTTGTGGGAGAAGGTGGCCGAGCGAAGCGAGGTCGGATGAGGGGTGTTGGCCGGGCGCCAGCGCCTCATTCCTTCCAGCACCCCTCATCCGTCGCCTTCGGCGACACCTTCTCCCACAAGGGGAGAAGGAAGGAGATCGCCACCGCTTGCGCCCGCCGCCGGCCGCTGTACGTTCCGGGCCGGGAGGACGTCACATGCCCGAGACATTCGACGCCATCGTCGTGGGCGGCGGGCTTGCCGGGCTCGTCGCGGCCAACGAGCTGGCGGAGCGCGGAAAGACGGTCGCCATCCTCGAACAGGAGGGCGAGAATTCGCTGGGCGGGCAGGCGTTCTGGTCGCTCGGCGGCCTGTTCTTCGTCGACAGCCCCGAGCAGCGGCGCATGCGCATCCGCGATTCGCGCGCGCTCGCCATGCAGGACTGGCTGGGCTCGGCGCAGTTCGACCGCGCCGAGGATTTCTGGCCGCGCCGCACGGCGGAAGCCTTCGTCGATTTCGCGGCCGGGCAGATGCGGCCATGGCTGCATTCGCTCGGCATGCGCTGGTTCCCGGTCGTCGGCTGGGCCGAGCGCGGCGGCGCGCTGGCCCACGGCCACGGCAATTCGGTGCCGCGCTTCCACATCACCTGGGGCACCGGGCCGGGCGTGCTGGAGCCTTTTGTCCGGCGCGTGGAAGAACACGCAAAAGCCGGCCGCGTCGCGCTGAAATTCCGCCACCGCGCCAGCCGGCTGGTCAAGACGAAGGGCGCGGTCACCGGCGTCGCGGGCGAGATTCTCGAACCTTCGACGGTCGAGCGCGGCCAGCAGTCCGGCCGCGGGGTCGTGGGTGACTTCGAGATGTCCGCCGGCGCGGTGATCGTGGCCTCGGGCGGCATCGGCGGCGACCACGACCTCGTGCGCAAGGCGTGGCCGGTCGACCGGCTCGGCCCCGCGCCGAAGACCATGGTCTCGGGCGTGCCGCACCATGTCGACGGGCGCATGGTGGCGATCGCGCGGAAGGCGGGCGCGGCAACCATCAACACCGACCGCATGTGGCACTATACCGAAGGCGTACGGAACTGGGCACCGATCTGGCCGAACCACGGCATCCGCATCCTGCCCGGCCCGTCGTCGCTGTGGTTCGACGCGCTGGGCGAGCGGCTGGAGCCACCCTGCCTGCCGGGCTTCGACACGCTGTCGACGCTGAAGCGCATCCTTTCCACCGGCCACGACTGGTCGTGGTTCGTCCTCACGCAGGCGATCATCAAGAAGGAGTTCGCGCTGTCGGGCTCCGAGCAGAACCCCGACTTCACGTCGAAGAGCTGGCTGGCGGTGCTGAAAAGCCGGCGCGGGGCCGGAGCGCCGGCCCCGGTGGAGGCGTTCAAGGCGCATGGCGAGGATTTCCTCGTCGGCACCGACCTCGACGCGCTGGTGGCGCGCATGAACGCGCTCGCCGGCAACGCCCTGCTCGACCCCGCCCGCATCCGCGCCCAGGTGGAAGCGCGCGACCGGGAGATCGCGAACGCCTATTCCAAGGACGCGCAGGTGACCGCCATACGCGGGGCGCGCAATTATCTGGGCGACAGGCTGGTGCGCACGGCCAAGCCGCACCGCATCCTCGATCCTGCAAAAGGGCCGCTGATCGCGGTGAAATTGCACATCCTCACCCGCAAGACGCTGGGCGGCATCCACACCGACACGGACGGGCAGGTGCTGGACGCGAAGGGCGAGATCGTGCCCGGCCTGTTCGCGGCGGGCGAGGTGGCCGGCTTCGGCGGCGGCGGCTATCACGGCTACAACGCGCTGGAGGGCACCTTCCTCGGCGGCTGCATCTTCTCGGGGCGCAACGCGGGCAGGAAGGCAGCGGCATGAGCGACGCCATCACCTTCACCAATGCCGACCTCGCCGAGCTGGCCGAGTGGCGGCGCGAGTTGCACCGGCATCCCGAAATCTCCGGCGAGGAGGAGAAGACGGCAGCCGCTGTGGCCGGCTTCCTCGCCGGCACGCGGCCCGACGAGACGATCACCGGGCTGGGCGGCCATGGCGTGGCGCTGGTCTACGGCTCGGGCAGGCCCGGCCCGACCTTGCTGTTCCGCTCCGAGCTCGACGCGCTGCCGATCGAGGAGGTGGGCGACCCGCTCTGGCGCAGCACGGTGTCCGGCAAGTCGCATATGTGCGGGCATGACGGGCACACGACCATCCTCGCCGCGGTGGCGCGCCAGCTCGGCCGCCGCCGCCCGGCCAGCGGCCGCGTCGTGCTGGTGTTCCAGCCGGCGGAGGAGACGGGCAAGGGCGCGGCGGGCGTGACCGCCGATCCACGCTACGCAGCGATCCGGCCCGACTACGCGTTTTCGCTGCACAACTGGCCGGGCATCCCCTTCGGCCATGCGCGGCTGAAGGAAGGCGTGGTCAACTGCGCCTCGCGCGGCATCCGCATCCTGCTCGACGGGCGCACCGCGCATGCCTCCATGCCCGAGACCGGCATCGCGCCGACGCTGGCGGTGGCGCGGCTGCTGCCGGCGCTGGAGCAACTGTCGCACGGCAGCTTCGCCGACGACGATTTCGCGCTCGTCACCATATGCCATGCGCGTATCGGCGACGCCGTGTTCGGCATCGCGCCCGGCCATGCCGAGATCCGCGCCACGCTGCGCACCCGGCTGGACGCGCGGATGGACGGCCTCGTCGCCGCGGCGGAGGCGCTGGCGCGGCGCGTGGCCGCCGGCGACGGGCTCGGCTGCCGCATCGACTACGACGAGATCTTCGTCGCCTCGATGAACGATGCCGACGCCACGGCGCGGCTTGCCGCCGCGCTCGACGCGGAAGGGCTGCCGTTCAGCGGCGACGGGCTGCCGATGCGCGGCTCGGAGGATTTCGGCCTGTTCGGCCATGGCTCGAAATCGGCCATGGTCTTCCTCGGCGCGGGGCTCGCCGTGCCGATGCTGCACAATCCCGACTATGATTTCCCCGACGACCTGATCCCCGTCGGCGCGCGGGTGTTCCTGCGGGTGGTCAGGCAGATGCTCGGCTGAACGCTGCGCCCGTCAATGCACCGCCGCGTGCAGGATGCGCTCGGCGGTCGCCTCGGCGCGCGAGAACTCGGCGGCGATGGTGCCGCCCCGGGCGACGAGGATGCGGTCGGACAGGTCGAGGATCTCGGGAAGGTAGGACGAGATGAGAATCACGCCCGCGCCGCTCCCGGCGAACGAGCGGACGATCTGCCGGATCTCGGCGATGGCGCCGACATCGACGCCGCGCGTCGGCTCGTCGAAGATGACGAGGCGCGGCTCCTGGACCAGCGACTTGGCGATGACCACCTTCTGCTGGTTGCCGCCCGACAGGTGCAGCACCGGCTGGTTCGTCCCGATGCCGCGGATGGCGAGGCGCCGCTCCCAGTCGCGGGCGACCGCGCGCATGCGGGCGAAGGGCGCGAGCAGCGAGCGGCGGCCGAACTTGGCCAGCCAGCCGAGCCCGATATTGTCGGCGACCCCCATGGTCTCGAAGAAGCCGTCCAGCTTGCGGTCCTCGCTGACATAGGCGATGCCGTCGGCCACCGCCTGCGCCGGCAGCGCGTAGCGCACCTCGCGGCCGTCGAGCCAGATGCGGCCGCCGCCGAAATTGCGCCTGGTGTGGCCCATGATGACCTTCGCCACCTCGCTGCGGCCCGAGCCGATCAGCCCGGCGATGCCGGTGACCTCGCCCGGGAAGATCGAGAAGGACATGTTGTTGACCATCGCGCCCATGCGGATGTTCTCGACCCGCAGCACCGGCAGGGCCGAGCGCGCCGGCCGGGCGGCGGCGGGCGCGCCGGTCCGCTCGATCAGGTCCTCGCCGATCATGTGGCGGATCAGGCCGGCCCGGTCGAAGGATGCGGCGGGGCCGGTCGCCGTCATGCGGCCGTTGCGCAGCACGGAGATGCGGTCGGCATGGGTCAGCGCCTCCTCCAGCGCGTGGCTGATGAAGACCATCGCCACGCCGCTGCGCTGGAGCGTGCGCATCAGGTCGAACAGGTGGTCGGTCTCCTCCGGCGTCAGCGCGGCGGTCGGCTCGTCGAAGATGATGACGCGCGCCTCGTTGAGCACGGCGCGGGCGATCTCGACCATCTGGCGCTTCGCCGCCGAGAGCGAGCCGGCGAGCTGCGAGGGATCGACCTTGAAGTTCAGCCTCTGGAGCACCTGCCGCGCGGCGTTGCGCACCTTGCGCACCGAATTGAACGCGCGCTCGCGCCCCAGCACGATGTTCTGCGCCACGGTGAGCTGCGGCACCAGGCTGGTTTCCTGGTAGACCATGGCGATGCCGCGCCGGCTGGCGTCCTTCGGCGCGGCGAAGGCCACCGGCTCGCCGTCCACCTTCAGCACGCCGTCGCTGGGCGCAATGACGCCGGCGATCAGCTTGCACAAGGTCGACTTGCCGGCGCCGTTCTCGCCGACGAGGGCGTGGATCTCGCCCGGATAAAGCTCGAAGCTCGCCTGCGCCAGCGCGGCGATGCCTCCATAGGTCCTGGTGGCGTTCTCGAGGCTGACGATTGGCTTCCCGCTCATGGTGCCGCCACCTCCCCGGCGAGCCGCAGGATCTCGCCGCTGCCCTTGCTGACCGCGACGAGGCCGTCGCTCCAATACGTCGCGTCGCTGACGGCATGGCGGCGGCCGTTGGCGCGCGACTGTGCCGACGAAACCGGCATCAGCCGCCCGTCTGTCTCGACCAGCAGGCCGTAGGAGAAGGACGGCGCCCACGGCTTGACCTCGCCGAACAGGCGCGTCGCGCCGAGCTCGATGGGGAAATCATGGGCGAATTCGGGGCTGGTGCGCGGCGCGATCCAGTGGCGTGGGTCGATGGTCGCCTTCATCTCGGCGACGAAGGCGCGCTCCGTCTTCAGGAACTCGATCAGCGGGTCGCGGCGCGACAGGCAGGCGAGCGCATAGCCGACCGGGGTACGGCGCAGCCGCCCCGGATAGCCGGGGAATCCCGCCTGCCGCACCGCGCCGCGCTCGTCCACCACGCTCGCGCGTTCGAGCAGCGAGACCAGCGCCACGCCCTCGTCGTCGAGGCAGACGCCCATCGGCGCGTGCAGGCCGGCGGCGACCACGCGCGTCCCGCCGGACCGGCGCAGCGACACGAGCCCGCCGCGCGCGTCCTCGTCCCATGCCGCGCGCGCCAGCAACGCGCCGCCTGCTTCATAGCCGCAATCGACCAGCAGCAACTCGTCCGGCGAACGGAAGACGCAATCCACGACCGATGCGGCACGGCCGGCCGGCAGCGCCCAGCCGTCGACAGGCCGGGCCGCGCCGTCCAGCACGGCGACGCGTCCGCCGGCGAGGCCGACCGCCACGGCCCCGCTCGCGTGGGCGCAGAGCGCGGTGACGGGAGCATCGAACGACGCCCACACGGACGGCTCGCCGCCCCATTCGTCGAGCGTCATGACGCGGCTTGCCGAACCGAACAGCAGCCGCCCGTCCGGCGCGACGCACAGCGCGTCGGGGGCCTCGACCGCGATGCCGTCGGCCTCGTCCAGCCGCCCGTTCGGGCCGAGCACGCCCTCCAGCGTCATGGAGGGCGGCTCGGGCCGGCGCCTGCGCAGGAGCGACATCATGGCACCGCCCCCTGGCTGCCCCAATAGCTCGCCGGCCCCTGCCAGCGGCGATCCGCGCCGTCGAGCTCCAGCCGGCCGATCCTGTCGTTGGTGACGCCGCCCAGATAGAGCGCGCCCTCGTGCTCGCGCATGGAGGTGATCATGTAGAGCGGGCCGTCCGGCGCGTCCCACAGCGCGTCCACCACCTTCCCGGCGCCGTCGATCTTCAGGACGCCGCCGATGTTGAGGTTGCCGAACAGCCAGTTGGTGGGCGGCACGCGCCGCGTCATGCGCCGGCGCAGGCCGGGATGGCGCATCGCCGCGTCGAAGACCGGGTTGCGCATGCCCGCCAGCGCCACCCAGTAGCCGCCGTCGGAGGCGCGGTTGATGTTGTCGGGATAGCCCGGCAGGCCGCTCGCCAGCACGCGCGGCCCGTCGGAGAGGCGCGCGAGATCGAAGACGAGGATCGCGCATTCCCAGGTGCTCGCCACCAGCAGGTGCCGGCTGTCATGGGTGAGGCACACGCCGTTGGGGAAGCGCAGGTTGTCGCAGACCGTGCGCGTCCTGCCGGTGGCGGGGTCGAAGGAGAGCAGGCGCCCGTTGGGCCGGCCCTCGAGCAGGTCGAGACCCCAGTTCTCGATGTCGTAGCGCTTGGTGGCGTCGGTGAAATAGATCGTGCCGTCGGGCGCGATGTCGAGATCGTCGGCCATGCGGATCGTCGTGTCGTCCTGCACGCTGAACAGGCTGCGCTCGGTCTGGTCGGTCAGCAGCTCGACCTTGCCGTCGAGGCCGACCCGCACCAGCCCCATGCCGGCGACGCAGGCGACGATGCGGCCCTCGCGGTCGAAGGCGAGGCCGAGCGGCCGGCCGCCGATCTTGGCGACGATCTCCGCCTTCCCCCGGTCGTGCGCCGGGATCCTGAACAGGTAGCCGTCGCGGCTGCCGCAATAGAGGGTGCCGGCGGCGTCGAGCAGCACGTCCTCCGGCCCGTCGACCTGGCCCACCGCGAGGATAGCCGCGCCCTTCAGCTTCGGCGCGGTCTCGCCCGGCATCAGCCCGGCCATGCCCGACACCTTGCCCGCGTCGAAGGCCATCGGATCGAGATAGGTGGAGGCGAGCAGCCGGTGGCGGTTCTTGCGGAACTTCACGTCGACGGCGAGGATGGCGAGGATGATCGCGCCCATCGAGAGCTGGACGAAGTCGCCGCGAAAGCCGGCATTCACCATCGCATTGTTGAGGATGTAGACCGTGGCGAAGCCGATCAGCACCGACACGACCGCGCCGCGCCCCGGCACGAAGCCGCCGAGGCCGACGACCAGCGCCGTCAGCGCGAAGAACTCCATGCCGATGCCGGTGTCGGAGCCGACGCTGTTCTGCCGAGCGGCATAGAGGAAACCGGCCAGTCCGACGATCATCCCGGCCAGCAGATAGGCGAAGAAGACGGTGGTGCGCACGCGGATGCCGCCATGGCGCGCCGCCTTGCGGTTGCCGCCGACCGCCAGCACATGCCAGCCGAAGCGCGTCTGCCGGAACATGACGAAGACCAGCGCCGCTACGATCGCCAGCACCCAGAAGCCGACCGGCAGGGTCGCCACCTTCTCGAAGCCGATCCAGTCCCACCAGTCGTCCATGCGCGCCGAGCTGGAGATCTGGACGAGCTGCGCCTGCGAGGCGAGCGTGTAGAGCCCGCGCACCGTGATCATGGTGCCGAGCGTCGTCAGCAGCGCGCCGCAGCCGAGCAGCCCGGCAATGACGCCGTTGGCCATGCCTACCGCCGCGCCGGAGGCCAGCGTCAGCGCCAGCACGGCCGGCACCGGCAATTCGAGGATGTGGAACGAGAACAGCGCCACGAAGGCCGACATGGCGAAGTTGGAGCCGACCGACAAGTCGATGCCGCCGACCGCGACGACGATCAGCAGCGCCAGCACCACCAGCCCGCCATCGGCGGCATATTGCGCGAGGTTGCGCATGTTGGACGCCGAGAAATAGCCGTCCATCGCCGCCAGCACGCCGACGACGACGCACAGTAGCGCGAGGAAGGGGATCAGGCTCTCGACCCAGCCCCTGGAGAGCACGTCGGCGACGATGCGGCGCGGCGACAGCACCACGCGCGGCACGCGATGCCGGGGCAGGCTGGAGAAATCGAAAGCGGCGGCCATCGCAATTCCCGTCGGAGGAGAGCGGCGAGGCTTCGCGCGAAGCCTCGCCGGAAGGGCGAACCGTCAGCCCGTCACATCTTCCAGCACAGCGAGGCGTCGTACCCGTCGCCGGCCTTGATGATCTTGAGCGGCGACTGCGCGATCATCATCGAGCCGTCGGGTATCGCCGCGCCTTGCAGCAAAAGGTCGATCATGGTGCCGGCGTCGCGGCCCTGGCCGTCGGCATCGTAGCTCCAGATGCGGTGCTGGATCTTCTCCTCCACCGCCTTGCAGGCGACGTCGTCGCCGCCGCCGGTCGAGTAGACCAGCACGGAGTCCGACTTGCCTGCGTCCTTGACGGCGTTGCCGGCGCCCATGGTGTGCACGTCCCAGTGGCCGAACACGGCGCACAGGTCGGGATGCTGCTGGAGCACGGTGGCGGTGATCTGGCGGGCCTTCTCCGGCTCCCAGTCCGACGCCTGGTTGGAGACGACCTGGATTTCCTTGTGCTCGCCGAACACCTTGAAGGCCGCGTCGTTCATCATCACGCTGTCGGCCGCGGTGAGCTGGCCGGGAATGATGGCGACCTTGCCCGACTTGCCGGAGCCCGCGCCGCACTCCTTGACGATATCCTGCGCGATCTCGGTGCCGATGCGCTCCCAGCTCGCGCCGACGAAGGCCGAGGAGGGCTGGTTGGACTGCAGGTTGATCTGGAGCACCCGGATGCCCTCCGATTCCGCCTGCCGGATCTGGCGCGCCAGAAGCTGCACGGTCGGGTTGTGCACCACCAGCACGTCGGGCTTGTCGCTGATCGCCTTGGCCAGCAGCTCGGCCATGATGCCGGTGTTGAAGGCGGCGTCGCGCACGTCGAAGGAATAGCCGCCGACCGCCGCGTGCTCGCGCATGCGGCGCGCCCAGCCCTCGGTGAGCGAGATGCCCATCGAGATCGGCACGAAGATCACCTTCTTGCCTTCCATCTTGCCCTGCGCCTGAGCGGCGCCCCCGCCCGCCAGCGCGAACGCGCCGACCAGCACGCCTGCCGCGGCCGCCCGGATCGCCCGTCCTATACCGTAAGCCATGTCGTCCTCCCTGGTTGAAGTGCAGTCGTCACAGGTCGCCGGCCGTGTCGGTCTCGGCGTCCCTGGGATTGAGGTAATTGTCGATGACGATCGCGGCGAGCAGGACGAGGCCCTTGAGCATGTCCTGCGTCTGCGTGGTGAAGTTCATCAGCGTCATGCCGTTGCGCAGCACCGCGATCAGCGCCACGCCGACGACGATGTTGCGCACCCCGCCGCGGCCGCCGCGCAGCGCTATGCCGCCCAGCACCACGACGAGGATGACGTCGAACAGCAGCGTGCCGTTGGTCACGGTGCGGAAATCGACCGCGCCGCTGGCCGAGGCCATGATCAGCCCGGCGACGAGGGCCGTCAGCGCGGCGAAGACGTAGAGCACGACGGCGGTGGTGCGCACCGGCAGGCCGGTCAGGCGCGCCGCCTGGAAATTGTCGCCCATCGCGTGGATCACGCGGCCGGCGCTGGTGCGCGCCAGCAGGAACCAGGTCGCGGCGAGCGTCGCCGCCATCAGCACCACCGGCGTCGACAGGCCGGGCAGGATCTCGCCGGCGAGGAAGGCGACCGTCGGGTCGGATTTCGGCAGCAGCAGCAGGTATTCGCCGCGCAGGATGGCGAAGCGCAGCAGCCCGACGATGAACATCGAGGACGCCAGCGTCGCCAGCATGGCCGGTATCTCGACATAGGCGATCAGCCAGGCGTTGAGCGTGCCGACGACGAGCATGGCCAGAACCGCCGCCAGCAGCGCCAGCGGGGCCGCCGCCCCGCCGGTGATGAGGATGCCGAAGACCGTCGCCCCGGCAACCATCTGGGCGATGAGCGACAGGTCCAGCCCGCGCGAGATGACCACCACGGCCATGCCGCAGGACAGCACGGCGAGCGAGGCGGAATTGGAGAGGATGACGCGCAGGTTGCCCAGCGTCGCGAAGCCGTCGATGGAAACGGCGAAAACGGCGATCAGCGCCAGAGTCGCCACGGCGACCACGCGCTCGAGCATGTTCCTGCGGCCGACGCGCCGCGGCGCGGCGACGGCCGGGGCGGACCCGGTGCCCGGCGCGCTCACGCGGCCCCGCCATGCAGGACGATCGCCTCCATCGCAGTCTCCTCCCGGCGAACCCTTCGGTTCGCCAATCTGTGCCAGGCGAACCCTTCGGCTCACCCGTCTGCGCAAGGGCTCCCGCAGCCGCGCGGCGCCCCTGCCTCCTCCCCTCGTCCCGGGACCGCTGATCCCGGATTGCGGCGCGGCCTCCCCGCCGCGCCGCGTTCCGCCTAGCCGCTGCTGGCGAGCTCGCGCTCCATCTGCGCGAATCCGTGATCCGGCACGATCGCGCCGGCGCGGTCGCCGGCCCGCTCCCAGTCCGCCATCAGCCTTGCGGCCGCATCCTCGCCGCCGCCGACCAGAATGCCCTGCGTCAGCGTCACGTAGGTGCGCGCGAAATGGCCGGCGCCGGCATTGAGGATGGCGCGCGTCGGCGCGTCCCCGGCGACCAGCGCCACCACGCCCGGGCTGACCAGCTCCGGCGGCAGCCGGTCGAGCATCCCGGCGGAGACCAGCCCCTCCGTCATGGCCGTCGCCGCGGTCGGGGCGAGGCAGTTGACGGCGATCCCGTATTTCTCGCCCTCCAGCGCCAGCGTCTGCATCAGCCCGACCAGCGCCATCTTGGCCGCGCCGTAATTGGCCTGGCCGAAATTGCCGAACAGGCCGGTCGACGAGGTGGTCATGACCACGCGGCCGTAGCGCTGCCCGCGCATGATCTCCCATACCGCCCTGGTGCAGATCACCGCGCCCATGAGATGGACCTCGATCACCTCGCGGAACTCGGCGACGGTCATCTTCGCGAAGCTCCTGTCGCGCAGGATGCCGGCATTGTTGACGAGGATGTCGATGCGGCCCCACTCCTCCATCGCGCGCGCCACCATCGCGGCGACACCCGCCTCGTCGGTGACCGACGCGGCGAAGCCGAACGCCTCGCCGCCGGCCGCCGCGATCTCGGCGGCCACCGCATCGGCGGCGGCCGCGTTCATGTCGTTGACGACGATCTTCGCGCCGTGGCGGGCGAGCTCCAGCGCGTGGGAGCGGCCGAGCCCGCCGCCCGCGCCGGTGACGACGGCGATCCGCCCGTCCAGCAACAGCCCGCTCGGCAACGGCCCGTTCGGCGCCTGCGCCTTCGGCATCGGATCACGCCCCGTGATGTCGTCGCCCATGCTATTCACTCACCAGATAATGAGTCAAATATCCGCAAGCCGTCGCGCCCCTCGCATTCACGCCGGCGCGGCGCGTCCGCGCTCCTGCCGGCAGATGGCGAGGAAGCCCGCCGCCATGAATGTCGCCATGCGCTGCTTGACCGCCGCGAAATCGTCCGAGCGGCACAGCCCGCCCGAGAGCTTGTCGATGCGCCCGGTGCGCGCCAGCGTCAGCATGAGCGCGCCGGTGACGAAATGATAGCCCCAGAAGATGTCCTCGGCGGCGCAGTCCGGCAGCGCCCGCCGCAAGAGGCCGATCAGCCGCAGCACCACCGGGTCGAAGTGCTCGTCCATCATCGCCGCGCCCCATTCGGGCGTGTTCGCCACCTGCGAGGCGAGCGCGGCATAGTTCTTCCAGCCTTCGCCGCCGGCGATGTAGAGGTCGAGGTCGGTGTCGAGGAAGGCGCGCAGCGCCCCTTCCACCGTGGGCCTGCCGGCGCATGCGGCCTCGTATTCCTCCAGCATGCGCATGCGCCGCTCGCTGGTGACAACGGCGCGCCGCGCGAAGACGCGGTCGAACAGGGCTTTCTTGTCGTCGAAATAGTAGTTGATCAGCGTGTGGTGCACGCCGACATGCCTGGCCACGTCCTTGAGGGTGACGCCGTAGAGCCCGTGCCGGGAGAACAGGAACTCGGCAGCGTCGAGGATCTGCTCGATCATGCCGGCGCGCTGCTCGGCCTTGGTGGAACCCTTGCGGCGGGGCGACGTCTGACCGGCCAAGCTTCGTGCCTCCCCCTGACGCCCGCATCGCGGGCGCGGACGAAATTCGTTCGCCTCGCCGACAATGAAGCGGCATGCGGCGCGCCATGTCAATATTCACTATCGCGTGCGTTAGTGAATTTCGCCGGCGCCCACGCGCGAAAGCGCAGCGCGGCCTATTCCGCCGCGCCCCTGAACGCCTCGCCGCCCGCCTCGAACTGAAGCCGGGCCAGCTTGGCATAGATGCCGTCCGCAGCGACGAGGCTCTGGTGCGTGCCCTCCTCGACGATGCGCCCGCCATCCATGACGAGGATGCGGTCCGCCTTGAGCACGGTCGCCAGCCGGTGCGCGATGACGATGGTGGTGCGCCCTTCCATCAGCCGCTCCAGCGCGCGCTGCACCAGCGTCTCGCTGCCGGCGTCGAGCGCCGAGGTCGCCTCGTCGAGCAGCAGGATGGAGGCGTCGCGCAGGATGGCGCGGGCGATGGCGACGCGCTGGCGCTGGCCGCCCGACAGCGTCACGCCGCGCTCGCCGAGCAGCGTGTCGTAGCCCTCGGGCAGCGCGGCCAGGAAGTCGTGCGCCAGCGCCTCGCGCGCGGCGGCCTCGATCTCGGCGCGGCTGGCGCCCGGCCGGCCGAAGCCGATATTGTCGGCGGCGGACGCGGCGAAGACGGCGACGTCCTGCGGCACGATGGCCATGCGCGAACGCAGCTCCCGCGGGTCGGCCCTGGCGATGTCGACGCCGTCGACGACGATCCGGCCCGAGACGGGATCGTAGAAGCGCAGCACCAGCGACACGACGGTGCTCTTGCCGGCGCCCGAGGGTCCGACGATCGCCACCGTCTCGCCCGGCGCGACGGTGAACGACACGTCGTCGAGGGTCTGCCGGTCGGGCCGGCCGGGATAGGCGAAGGAGACGGCCTCGAAGCGGATCGCGCCGACCGGCGGCGAGGGCAGCGCCACCGGGTTTTCCGGCGCGGCTATGGCCGGCCGCTCGGCCAGCAGCTCGGTCAGCCGCTCGGCCGCGCCGGCCGCCTGCGCCAGCTCGCCCCATACCTCCGAAAGCGCCGCCAGCGCGCCCGCCGCCAGCACCGAGTAGATCAGGAACTGGCCGAGCGTGCCGGCGCTCATGGCGCCCGACAGCACGTCGCGGGAGCCGACCCACAGCACCGCCACGACCGAGACGAACATGGTGAAGATGACGATCGCGGTCAGGACCGCGCGCGCCAGGATGGAGCGCCGCGCCGCCTGGAAGGCGGCTTCGACCGCCGCGGCGAAGCGCGCGGTCACAAGTCCTTCGTTGGTGTAGGCCTGCATGGTGCGCACCGACGATATCTGCTCGGAGGCGTAGGCGGTGGCCTCGGCCAGCGTGTCCTGCGCGGCGCGCGAGCGGCGCTGCACGTTGCGGCCGAGGCCCATCAGCGGCAGCACGACGACCGGGATCGCCAGCAGCACGTAGGCGGACAGTTTCGGCGAGGTGAACACCATCATGCCGGCCGCGCCGAGGCCCATGATGGCGTTGCGCAGCGCCACGGACGCGGTGGCGCCGACCGCGGACTTGATCTGCGTGGCGTCGGCGGCCAGCCGCGAGACGATCTCGCCCGACTGGGTGCGGTCGAAGAAGGCCGGCGAGAGCCCGGCCACATGCGCGAACACGTCGCGCCTGAGGTCGGAGACCACCCGCTCGCCGAGCGAGATGACGTAGTAGTAGCGGCAGGCCGAGGCCAGCGCGAGCACGGCGGCGATGACCACCAGCATGGCGAAATATTGCGCGACGAAGCCGGAATCGCCGCCGATGAAGCCGTGGTCGATCATGCGGCGCAGGGCCAGCGGCAGCGAGAGGGTCGAGACGGCCGCGAGCGTCAGGAAGAAGAGGGCGGCCGCGACCGTGCCGCGATAGCGGGCGAGATAGGGGAATATCCGCCCCAGCGGCCGCAGCGTTCCGCGCCTCGAACCGGCTTCGTCCTGGCCTGCCATCGTCCCGTGCCCTCGCGGCCGTTTCGCCGCCTCTCTCGCCGCTTGTCCCGGCACTTGTCGCGCCCGCTTGTCCCGGCACTTGTCCCGGCGCCGGGCCTCATGTATAGGCACGCCGACCGTTTTCGAAGCCGTAGCCCCCTCAGGCCGCGGCTTCAAGTTTTCAGGACCGGGTGATTTGCCGCAGCGCGGCCGCCCCGCCAGCCAGGACGACGACCATGCGCGAGAAGATCCATCCCGACTACCACACCATCAAGGTGGTGATGACCAACGGCACCGAGTACCTGACCCGCTCCACCTGGGGCAAGGACGGGGACACGCTGAACCTCGACATCGACCCGAACTCGCACCCGGCATGGACCGGCGGCCAGCAGCAGCTCGTCGACCGCGGCGGCCGCCTGTCGCGCTTCAAGTCGAAGTTCGCCAATCTCGGCATCTGATCCGCGCCCCCTTGGGGCGGCACGGGCCGGCCAGTCCGGCACTGCATGAAACGAGCCCGCCCGCGCGCGGGCTTTTTTCGTTGCGCCGGGTCCATGGCATTCCGCCATGCACCGTTGCGGCTCACTGAGCGCCCGTGATAGCCGGCGGGCATGAGCGAAAAAACCATCTCCCATGAGTCGCCGCCGACCGAGCACCGGCGGCGCACCATCGGGCCGGTTAGCCTGACGGAGCGCCTGTCGCGGGCGGTGTGGGGCGCGGTCAACGGCTCGCGCGCCGGCAAGGCGGCGCAGGACGTCTATCTGCGCGGCTTCGGCTATGTCTGGATACGTGCGCTTGCCGGCCGGCGCATGCTGGCCGAAGGCGCCGACGCCTTCGCCGCGCTGGCGCCGGACCGGGGCGTCATGCTGGTCGCCAACCATCGCAGCTATTTCGACTTCTACGGCCTGTCGGTGACGATGTTCGGCCTGCCGGCGCCCTGGCTGCGGCGGATTTATTTTCCAGTGCGCGGCCGGTTCTTCCACACGCATCCGGCGGGCTTCGCGATCAATCTCGCCGCCGGCCTCGGCGTCATGTACCCGCCCTTCTTCCAGGAGCGCGACCGTCACGCCGCCAACCGCGCGGGCCTCGACTTCCTCGCCGGCCGCATCGCCATGGAGCCCGGATCGGTGGTCGGCATCCACCCCGAAGGCACCCGCAACCGCTCGGCGGACGCCTATGCGCTCCAGCGCCTCAGCCCGGGCGCGGGGGAGCTGGCGCTCAAGACCGGCCCGATCGTCATCCCGGTCTTCATCAACGGCATGCCCGCCACCCTCGGCGAGGCGTTTGCCGCCCGGCGCGATCCGGCCGCGCGGCGCACGCAGCCGCTGATCGTCGTGTTCGGCGAGCCGCTCGACCTCGCCGACCTCGGCGCCGCCGGGCCGTCGCCCCGCGCCTACAAGGCCGCGGTCGAGCGCATGGGCGAGGCGATTCTCAGGCTGGGCGAGAGCGAGCGGGCGCTGCGGGCCGCCTGCGCGGCGGGCGCGATCGGCGACGACGACCCGCGCTGGCTGACCAACCGGCGGGGCGGGCGCTGGTATGCGCGCCGGCATCCCCGACCGGCGTGAACAGGCCGGCATGAACGGCGCGCGGCGGTGGGCAATCGCCGCGCCGCGGCCCGGCTCGGTTGACAGCGGCGGCCGGCAAGGCAAAGCTTCCGCACCGTTCCGTCCGGGAGCTTCTTCCATGCGCGCCGTCTTCGTCCAGCTCCAGTGCCAGCCCGGCCGCACCTACGAGGTGGCCGACCATCTCTACGAGCGCGAGATCGCCTCGGAGCTCTATTCGACCAGCGGCGAGTTCGACCTGCTGCTCAAGATCTACATCGAGGAGCACGAGGACATCGGCAAGTTCGTCAACGACAACATCGTCGACGTGCCCGGCATCGTGCGCTCGCTGACGACGCTGACCTTCAAGGCGTTCTGACGCGCCAGCAGGCGCTCGGCGCCTGTCCGGAAATGCGTCAGGGCGTGGCGAAAATGGTGATTTTCGAGCACCGGAGCGGAGCGTACATCAGGTACGTGAGCACCGGAGCGCAGAAAAACGCCATTTGCAGACCGCCCTCACGC
>CAZVTK010000065.1:0-23255 GCA_964629765.1 uncultured Mesorhizobium sp. | reverse complement strand
TCCTCGGCCTTGCGCGCGGCCTCGGCGGCGGCGCGGCGCAGCTCCTCGGCCAGCGCGGCGCGGCGCGCGGCTTCCTCGGCTGCCAGCCGGGCGGCTTCCTCCTCGGCGGCGCGACGCGCGGCGTCGGCCTGGCGCACCCGTTCCTCGGCGAGCGAGGCGTAATAGCGGACCTCGCGGCGCAGACGCTGGCGCTCCAGCAGTTGCGACTGCATGGCCTCGACCCGCGCCTGCTCCTTCTCCAGCGCGCGCTGGGTCAGGAACTGCGCCAGCGGCTCCGTGTCATAACTGACCTCGACCAGCCGCGGCGATCCCTCGGCGACGAACCGGACGGCAGGCTCGCCGCCGGCCACCGCCTCGTCGCCGGCCACATATTCCACCTGCCCCGTCGCGCCCACCTTCCACCGGTAGAAGTCGGCGCGCGGTTCCACGGTCAGCAGCGCCTCGGGCCGCTCCAGCCGCAGCGCGGGCGCCCGGGCAACCCCCGACGCGACCGTCACCGCGAGTTCGGCGCTGCCGGCCGCGAAGCTGCCGGCGCGCACGATGTCGGGCGCGAAGCGCGCAGTCGCCTCGGCATCCACCTTCGGGCCGACCGCGTCGGCGGCGGCGATGAGGTCGCGGAAGGCGTCGGGGCGGATTCCCGGGATCGTCAGGTCCGAAAGCGAGGCGGTGCCGGCGCCGGCGAGCGACGCCAGCATGCCCTCGACCGACTTGCCGCTGGCGGTCAGCGCGGCGGTGAACCGGCCCGTGCCGATCATGCCGGAACCCGGCAGGAACTCGCCGAGCGTCGCGCCGGCGAGCGTGAGCTGGCTGGAGAACAGCCCCGTGCCGGCGCTGTTCGACAGCTCGAACAGCCCTTCGACCTTCCCGCCGAAAATCTCCGCCGACAGGCCGGAAACGCGCAGGCCCTCGCTGTCGAGCCGGGCGGTCAGCCGCGCATTGCGCGCCGTGAGCGCATCGCCGGCCTTGAGAACGTCCGCATTGAGCTCGATCTCGCCGGTAAAGCTCTGCCGCGCCGCCGGCTGGAACGGCGCGCTGGGCCACGCACCGCCGTCGGCGGTCAGGGCCGCCTCGCCGAACAGCGCCTCGGCCGCGAGCGCAAGGTCGAGCGCGCCGGTGACGATGGCGCCCGTGACATGCGGGCGGCCGTCGCGCATCTGCGCATTGACGTCGCCGCTGACCGGATTGCCGGCGATAGCGCCCGCGACGCCCGACACCACCGCAAGCCCGTCGCTGAGGTCCACCGCGCCGCGAAGGTCGACCGGCAGGCCGATGCCCATGCCGGGCACGGAGGTTCCCGCCGTCATCAGCCACGGCACGATGTCGTCCGTCACCAGGCGCGCCTCGCCATTGGCGGCGATGCGTCCGTCCCGCAGAGCGGCCGTGCCCTCGAAACCGGCTTCCATGCCCTCCGCCCGGAAGGCGAAGGTCGTGGCCGCGCCTTGGTCGAGATCGCCGTCCAGCGAGATTTCCAGCGTCGCGGCGTCGGCGAAGCCGAGCGGCAGGCCGGGCAGCCCGGCCAGCGCAAAGAGCGCGGCCGGCTCGTTGTTGACGGCCGAGAAGGATAGCGCCAGCGGCGACTGCGCCAGCGGGCCGGGCCGCCCGCCGGCATCGAGGCTGAGCGAAAGCGCCGTGCCGCCGGCCTCGCCGCCGGCCTGCAAGCTCAGGTCGCGGGCGCCCGCCTCGCCGCCGATCGTGCCCTTGATGTCGACGGATGCGTCGGCCAGCAGGCCGGGATAGTTGCGGGCGCGGGCATCGAGCCATGCGAGAGCGGCAATTGACGGCAGGCGTTCGGCGGCGGTGGCCACCAGCGGCGCAAGGTCGGTCCCGAGCAGCGTCGCGTCGAAGCTGCCGGCCGGCGAGCTGCCGATTCCGGTGAGCCGCCCCGTCGCCGTGAGCTCGGCGCCGGCAAGGCCGCCCACGGCGAGACGGTCGACCTCCAGCGCGTCGCCGCGCAGCCGAAGCTGCGTGTCGACCGTCTCGGCCACCAGCCCCGCGACGGCGACCGGACCGGCCTGGATGCGGAAGTCGAGGTCGTGCCCGGCGAGCCTGACCCCGCCTTGCCCGACGAACAGCGAGGCGAAGGCGGCGACGCCGTCGACATCGAGGCTTCCGCCCTGAAGGTCGAGCACCATCGCGCCGCGCTGGCCAACGGGCTGGGCATTGTCGATGCGGCCGCTGAAGAGGGCGCCGCCGAGGCTGAGCTTCAGCTCCTCGAACCGCTGCCGTTCTTCCGACAGCTCGACCAACGCCTCGAACCCGGCTTTCGGCAGGCGGCGGATCGCGTCGTCCACCTCGTTGGAAAGCCATGCGGCGAAGCCCGACGGCTGCGTGACCGCCAGCACCATCTTGCCGTTGAAGCCGAAATCCTCCTCGCCGGTGCGCAGGAGCCCGCTGGCTTCCACCGTCGCGCGGCCGGGCAGCGTCGCCGCCAGCGCGCCGATGCGCCAGCCCTGCGCATCCGGCGCGGCCGAGAGCCTGACGTCGCGTACCGTCGTGTCGCCGGCCACGATCGCCGGCAAGGCAAGGTCGATGGAGCCGTCCATCGTCGGGCGCGGCACCTCGCGCAGGGCCGCCTTGAGCGCGGCGAGCCGGTCACGCAGCGCTATGCCGCTGCCCGCCGCCGGAGACGCATCGTCGATCCGCAACTGCGCGCCCGACGCGCTGACGGCGAAGCGCGGCTCGGCGCCCAGCGTCATCTCGGCCTTGCCGTCGGCCGTATAGGGATCGACCAGCGGCCCGGTCTCCACCCGGAATTCGGGGATGCGGATCGCCTCGTGGTCCAGCGAGAACTTGCCGCTGGTCCGGTAGGTCGGCGGCGGGGGCGGCGTGCCGTCGGCGCTGGCTTCCTGCCGCGCGTTGAGCTTGAAATCGCCCTGGTAGGACAGCCCGCCGTCCTTCAGGCCGAGGTCGCCCTCGGCGTCGAGGATGAACCCGTAGCGGTCCGGCTCGGCATGGAGCCGCATGCGCATGCGCCCGTTCTCGGCAGCGCCCGTCGACACCGAGAGCTGGGTCATGCGCCCGTCGACGCGCGCCGACCCGGCGATGCGCCACGGCCCCGCCAGCGAGCGCGCCGAAACCTCGGCGTTGAGCTCGGCGAGGCTGTGCACGCGCCCGCTGGGCGTATGCACCACGTCGAGCCGCCCTTCGGTGACGGTGACCTTTTCCAGCATGACCTGGCGCGGGTCCAGCGGGCTGTTCGGGCGCAGCGCCCAGTCGATGGTGCCGTCGAGCCCGACCGAGGCGCGCGCGCGCGGCCGCACGATCCGCATGTCGAAGATGAGCAGCTCGCCGCGCATGAAGGGCGCCAGCTCGGCGTCCATGGAAAAGGTCTCGACCGTGATGGCGGGCTCGCCGGGCGTAGTGCCGGCCACCTCGACGTCGCTGAAGGTGACGGAGGGAAACGGCAGCAGCCGCGCCGTGGCCTCGCCGCGCACGGTCACGTCCCGCCCGAGGATCCGGCCCGCCTCGCGCTCGAAATCGGCCTTGTAGTTGGACCAGTCGACGAAATGCGGCCCGACCAGCGCCGCGGTCAGCGCCAGCACGAGAAGACCGCCGATGACGACAAACAGCCGTTGCAGGGGGAACGCTCCCGGATATCGAGGGATGCCTGTAGCGCACTCTACCCGCATCAGCGTGTCGATAAAGTGGCAATCGCCCGTTTCCCCGCCTTGCCACGACATTCGCAAGACCGGCGCGCGAGACCGGCAGCAAGCCGCCCTTGGCGGGTGCGGGCGCGGCAGGATAGGATGTCGCTCATGGTGAAGCTGGCGGTGGCGCTCCTCGGGCTGCTTGCGATGGCGTTTTTGCCCGCGCAGGCCGGCGGCCGCGTCGCGCTGGTCGTCGGCAATGCCGCCTATGAGCAGGCCGGGCGGCTCGCCAATCCGGTCAACGACGCCGCCGACGTCGCGGCCGCCCTGCGCGCCATCGGCTTCACCGTCATCGAAGGCAGCGACCTCGGCAAGCGCGCGCTGGAGCGCGCGGTCGGCGCGTTCGCCGACGCGCTGGCCGGCGCCGATGTCGGCCTGTTCTTCTATGCCGGGCACGGGATCCAGGTCGACGGGCGCAACTATCTGCTGCCGGTCGACGCTCGCCTCGACGTGCCGGCGAAGCTGCGGCTGGAAGCCGTACCGATGGACGACGTCATCGACATCATCGAGAGTCAGGCGCGGCTGAGCATCGTTTTCCTCGACGCCTGCCGCAACGATCCGTTTCCCCGCACCGGGCCGTCGTCCAGCCGCGCCGCGACGGCGATGACGCGCGGGCTTGCGCAGTTCGATTCGGGCCGCGGTTCCTTCATCGCCTTCTCGACAGCGCCCGGCGCGGTGGCGCTGGACGGCGCCGGGCGCAACTCGCCCTTCGCCGCCGCCCTGCTGCGCCACGTCGCAACGCCGGCCCAGAGCATCGGCGACATGATGATCGCCGTGCGCCGGGACGTGATGGCCGAGACGCGCGGCACCCAGCGGCCATGGGAACAGGGCTCGCTCTCCGAGCGGTTCGAATTCGTGCCGACGGGCGGGATCGCGGCCCCGCCGCCGCCGCCGCAGGTCGCCGCGCTCGACGGCGCGTCCCCAGGAAATCGCGGTCGAAGGAGCCTCGGCGCGCAAAGCGAGATCGAGCACCTGATCGGCAGCCTCTATCTCGCGCCGGACGCCGGCGACATGCGCGCCACCGTCGGCCGCCTCTATGGCGATCCGGCGCTCGTCTACGGCACGTCCTACGATTTCGAGGCGCTGGTGAGCATCAAGTCGCAATGGTTCGGCGCCTACCGCTCATGGTCGCTGTCGCTGGAACCGGGAACGCTGACGATCACCGGGCAGGGAGCCTCGCGGGCGCTGGCCAGCTTCGACATGCGCTACGACTACGAGCCGAAGGACGCGGGCGCGCCCCGCCAGCGCGGCCGCGCCCGCGTCGATCTGGCGCTCGAGCGCACGCCGGCGGGATGGCGCATCGTGTCGGAAACGTCGCAAGCCCTGCCCTGATCCCGAAATGCCCTGCGTTTTCGCGGGTTGCGGTGGGCGCTGTCGTGTGACACTGGGGCATCCCGCCTTTCGTTTCCCCGCGCCGCGCATGTCTTCCGGTACAACGTTCTCCCCCCTCGGCTACCGGCTGTTCGCCATCGTCTGGCTGACCGTCATGGCCTCGCATTTCGCCGCCTCCATCCAGGGCGTCGGCGCGCAATGGCTCATGACCGCAATCGACGGCCGCGCCGACATGGTCGGGCTGGTGTTCACGGCGACATCGCTGCCGCTGATGCTGCTGGCGCTGATCGGGGGCGCGCTCGCCGACATGGTCGACCGGCGGCGGATGATGGTCACCGCCCAGATGTCCGTTGCCGCCGTCTCGCTGCTGCTGGCGCTGCTCGCCTGGTCGGGCCTCGCTTCGCCTTGGCTGCTGATCGCGCTGACGCTGGCGGCCGGCACCGGCCTCGCCTTCTTCCAGCCGGCGGTGAACGCGAGCATCACGACGCTGGTGCCGCGCAGCGAGATCTCCGGCGCCGTCGGCCTCAACATCATCGGCTTCAACGTCGCCCGCACGGTCGGTCCGGCGCTGGGCGGCGCCATCGTCGCGGCGGCGGGAACGGTCGCCGCCTTCGCCGTCAGCGCCGGCTTCTCGCTGGCCGCCGCGGCCATCATCTCGACCTGGCGCCCCCCACGGCAGGAGCGCAGCATAGCCGGGCTTGGCGCCATGCTCCCCGCCATCGCCGCAGGACTGCGGACAGTGCGCGACACGCCCGAGCTGCGCTCCATCGCGCTGCGCTCCCTCCTCTTCACCGGCAGCGGCACGGCGCTGTGGGGCCTGATGTCGCTGGTGGCGCGCGATCTCGTCGGCGGCGGGCCCGAACGCTTCGGCATGCTGCTCGGCTCGCTCGGCCTCGGCGCGCTGCTCGGGTCCTTCGCCAGCCACGAGTTCCGTCGGCGCTTCGACCCGGAGGGCCTCGCGCGCGCCGCCGGCATCGTCTTCGGCGGCGCGTCGATCGTCATCGCCGTGGCGCCGGGCCTGATCGCTACCATGGCGCTGCTGGTGCTCGGCGGCGCGTTCTGGGTGCAGGCGCTGTCGGGCTTCACGGTGTCGGCGCAGTTCTGGGCACCACGCCATCTGGTCGGGCGCGTCACCTCCACGGTCACGGTGACCACATGGGGCGGGCTGGCGCTGGGAAGCTGGCTGTGGGGCAACGTCGCCGAATGGATCGGCCTTCCGGCCGCCGTCGCCGGCTCCGGCATCGCGCTGCTGTGCGTGGCCGCGCTGGGGCTCGTGATGCCCCTGCCCCGCAACGAGGACGCCCCGGATCAGGCCACGAATCAGGATGATTCACCGGCCGGCGGGAAATAGGAAGGCCCGGCGCCTTGCGAACCGGCCTCCGGCAATGTGGATTCCATCGGCCGCGCCGGCGCCCCCTGCCGCCGGAACACGCTGATGCGGCCCGACGTCTCCAGATAGGCGCGCTCGACCTCTCCGGTGTCGGCCACGCCCTCCAGCCGTAGCTGCGCCATCAGTTCGCCCCGCGTCAGCGAGCCGGATCCCAGCGCCTCCTCGACGACGACGCCGTCCCTCACCACCAGCGCCGGCCCGCCCTGGATCACCCGCTCGGCGCGGCGCGACCGCGCGACGACGAAGCCGGTCGCCCGATGCAGCAGCATCACCACGGTGATCACCGCGATGCCCTGCAAAAGCCCGACCTCGGGGTAGAACATGGGATCGCCGGCCGCCGAGCCGACGGCGATCACCAGCACGAACTCGAACGGGCCGAGCTGGCCGACAGCGTCGTGGCCGACCACCCGCGCCAGCAGGATCGTGTAGAGATACATGACGGTCGTGCGGATGAGGATTTCGAGCCAGAGCCACGGCGCAGCTAGGCCGGCCTCGCCGAACAGCATGCGTAACGGATCGAACCCCTGCTCCATGCCCGATCCTCGCCTCGCCAGCCCTCGCCTCGTCAGCCACCGCGGCACCCTGTCGCCAGCAACGCCGCCCACGGCGCGAGGTTCCTTGGGGAGTACAAGTTCATGCAACTTTTGATTGCATTCAACAAAAGTACAATCGTATCCGTCTCAGCGCTACAAGGCTCATGCAGGCGATGAGCCTGTTTCTTCCGCTTCATGCGGTTTGCCTCCAGCCCCTTCCGCTGCTCCACCCCGTGGCGGAAGGGGTCCCCCGGCAGGTCGCCGGCGCGGCCAGCATGGGGGTGACGATGGCACGGCACGATCTTCTGTCCGCGACGACGATCTTCGCCGGCCTCCTTGCCTCGTCCCTTGCCTCTCGGGCGAGTGCGGGCGAAGCGGCCACGACGACCTCCTTTTCGGTCGACCGGACCTATACGACCAACGCGCTGGACCGCGTCGAGGCCCTGCCCGACTGGTCGACCACGAGCCGCGCCGGCGCGACGCTGGCGGCCGGCGTCGCGGGCGCCGCGCTGCGGCTCGGCCTCGACGTGGAGCACACCGCCCACGACCGCTACGCCATCGAGGACGACACGGCGCTGCGCCTGTCGCTGGGCGCCGAGAAGGCGGTCTCGCCGAAGCTGGCGCTGGCCGGCGAGGCCGCCCTCTCGCTGGCCTCGGAAGGCGACGATATCGAGGTCGGACAGGCGATCCTCGGGATCAGGACGCAGACGCTCGCGGGCGCCGTCGCGCTCAAGGCCGGATACGCCCTGTCGGAGCGGTCGCAGCTTGCCGGCGAGATCAGCGTGGCGCGCTCCGATCCGGGCCTTGCGATGTTCGAGGCCGGTCTCGTGGAGCCGCAGCAGCTTTCGCCGCGCCGCGACACGCTGGGCGCCGGCCTGCGCTTCACCCACCGCGGCGCCGCGGCGACCTACGTGGCCGCAGCCGGGGCGGAGCTGCGTCTGGTCGGCGAGCCGGGCAGGCCGCCCTACGACTTCCGCTTCGGCCACCAGTTCCTGCGCGGCGAGATCGCCGCGGAGCGCGGTTCCCTCTCGATGGCCGCCGGACTCGGCGCCGACCGGCTCGCTTCGGCCAATGGCGGCTTCGACATCGTCAGGCCGAGCCTTGCCGCATCGCTGGCCTATACCCATGAAGGCGGGACGATGGTGAGGGGCTCGGCGTCGGCCGGCCTCGACCTCAGCGGCGCCCGCGATCCGCTGGCCGCCTGGGTGCGCAAGGTGGAACTGGATGCGACCGTGCCCGCCGGCCGCCGGCTGAAGCTCAACGCCGGCGCCTATGCGTCGCGCAGCGAATATCTCCTGCTCGGCTACGAGGAGGACGCCTACGGAGCCTTCGCCGGCGCGGCGCTCGCCCTCGGCCACGGCTTCACGCTCGGCGCCGAGCTCGGCGCCCATCGCCGCCTGCCGCTCGATGGCGGTCCGCCCATCGACGCGCTCGACGCATCGGTGTCGCTCGCCGTCGCCCTGCCCCATGACGGGAAGGCGTCCGCCACCATACGATAGGAAACGTCCACGCAGTTCCGGGGCGGGATGGCCACGCCATCCCGCCCCGGTCCGCTCCATGTGGTCCGCCCCCTTTCGGGTCAACAGCGCGAGGCTGCTTCAGCGGCGGCCGTGGCGGCTCTTGGACGCGCCGTAGGAGCCGGCATGGTTGCCGCTCTGGTAGGCGTTGCCGCTGTTCGACGTCCAGACATTGCCGTTGTTGCTGTTCCTGGTGACCGTGTTCGTCACCGTGCTGGACATGATGCCGGTGCCGAGAATGCCGATCCCGTTGCCCGACAGGATCGCCGAGTTGTTGAGGATGCCACCGATCGAAACGTTCGGCGACACGGTCAGCAGCCCGCCCGACGAGAACTGGCCGTTCTGCGACGTCTTGCTTCCGCCGCGGCTGCCGGCTTCGGCGGCAACAGCGGTCATCGACAGGGCGGCGGCGGCGGCGATAGCAACGATAAGCTTGGTCATCTGAAGTCTCCGGTTCCTTTACTGGGTTGTTCTTCGACTTCAGCAGTTTGTCTCCGCGCTTTTGATCTCACAGACCGGCGATCGTATGCAACTAAAAATTGCCACGAGAGCGCAATACAACCATATAACGCGGGATTAATTTTAACCGGAAAGCCTAATGGCGAGAGTTTTATTCAATTCGTTCCCACTTTTCGAGAAATTCATCGATGGACATCGCCTGCATGTCGGGAATGGCCTGATGCAGCCGCTCCAGCGGCCAGTCCCACCAGGCCAGCGCCTTCAGCCGCCCGGCGATGCCGGGGGGAAAGCGCCACCGCACATGCCGGGCCGGCGCGCCGGCCACGATCTCATAGGCCGCCACCGGCTTCGTCACCACGGCGTTCGCCCCCACCGCCGCCCCGTCGCCGATGGTCACGCCGGGCATGACCACCGCCCCGTGGCCGATCCAGACATCGTTGCCGATGATCACCGGGCGGGCGCGTCGCCGTTCGCGAAACGCCTGGTCGACGCCGAGGAAGCGGAAATATTCGTTCGGCCGGTAGCTGATCTTGTGCGTCGTCGCCCGCTCCAGCGGATGCTCCAGCGCATTGATGCGGGTGTTGGCGGCGATGGAGCAGAACTTGCCGATGGCGGCATAGATCGCCTCGGCGTGGCGCTCGAAATAGGTGAAGTCGCCGACGGTCACCTCGCGCAGGATCACCCGCTCGCCGACCGCCGCATAAGGGCCGAGCTTGCAGCCCTTGAGCTCGGCCGTGGGATGGATGCGCGGCAGCGGGTCGGTGAAGCGTGGATCCTCGGCCATGCGCCGGGCTTACGCCGCGTCCCCGACGGCGGCAAGGGGCGGCCGGCAAGCCGCCCCGGATGCGGGAACCGGCGGAGACGTCACGGCTTGCCGTTCGTCCAGGTCACGTCCCGCCCGTAGAGCGGCACGGTCGACATCGACATCTTGGCCGAGCCGTCCTGCACCTGCCGCGTGTGGGCGAGGTAGATCAGCGTGTCGTTGGCCTTGTCGTAGATGCGGTTCACCACCTGCTTCTTCCAGATCAGGCTGACGCCCTGCTTGAAGACCTCGTCGCCGTCCTTGTCCAGCGCAATGTTGCCGATGACGATAGGCCCGGTCTGGCGGCAGGCGATGGCGCTGTCGGAGGGGTCCTCGAACCAGTTGCCCTTTTGCAGCCGGTCGACGATGCCGCGCTCGAAATAGGAGACGTGGCAGGTGACGCCCTGCACCTGCGGGTCGGAGATCGCCTCGACGACGATGTCGTTGCCGAGCCAGTCGACGCCGACCTCGCCCACCTGCTGGGCGGCGGCGGGAGCGGCGAGCATCGCGATCATTGCGGCGACGGGAAGAAGCGTGCGCATGGGGGCATCCTCTCAGGCGGATGCCCCGCAAATTGGGGTGGCCCCACGGCGCTTACAAGACGGCGCTTGCAAGACGGCGCTTACAAGGAGCGCTGCGGGCGCATCATGCGCATCATCACGTCGGAGCGCCGCACGAAATGCTGGAACAGCGCGCCGGCGACATGCAGCGCCACCACCAGCATCAGCACGGATTTGAGCACCTCGTGCCCGTCGGCGGCCTTCTCGACGCCGCCGAACCAGGCGGCCATGCCGGACAGCGGGACGACGATCAGCAGCACGTAGAGCAGCCCGTGCGTGGCTTCCGACACGATCTTCAGGATGCGCGGCTCGTCGGCCGGCGGTTTTGGCGCGCCGCGCGTCACGCGCAGCGCGATGCGCGCCAGCGCGAACAGCAGGATCAGCACGCCCGACGCGGCATGGAGGCCGGTCAGCAGCGCGGCGTCGGCCGGCGCCGCCTCGCCCCGCGTGAAGGCGCGCCAGCTCTGCGCCATGCCGCTGGACGCGACGAACTGGAAGACCACCAGCACCACCACCGCCCAGTGCAGCGCCACCTGCGCCGTCGAATAGCCCGTCACCTGCGTCTTCGCCATGTCCTGCCTCTCGGGTCGCGTCTCAAGCTGCCTGCCCCGCAGGCTAGAGAGATTTGCGCGCCGGTCAATTCGCCGCGTCGGTGCGGCAGCATGCCTTTTGCCGCGGCCCGCGGAAGCCTATATGGTGGCGCAATGAACGCCTCGCGTCCCCGTTTTCCGATGCCCCGTTTCCTGATGCTTGCCGGCAGCGCCGCGCTGCTTTCGGCAACGACCGGCATTGCGTTCGCCGCCTGGGCCGAGCACGGCGCCGGCATCTTCCTCGCCATGGCGGCCAACGGCCTGTCCTGGTGCTTCTGACAGTCTGCGAGCCGCCATGTCCAGCGTGATGCGTTATGTCATCGTCGGTATCGTCGCGATCGTGTCGGCCTGGATCGGCTGGCAGGCATTTTCGGCCTACCAGTCGCGATTCGCCTCCGGCGAGCCCTACGGCGATCCATTCACCCTGATCGACCATGAGGGGCGCGAAATCACCGAGACGGCCTTCCGCGGCCAGCCCAGTGCGGTGTTCTTCGGCTTCACCCATTGCCCCGAGGTCTGCCCCACCACCCTCTTCGAGATGGATGCCTGGCTGAAGCAGCTCGGCGACGGCGGCAAGGACATCCGCGCCTATTTCGTTTCCGTCGATCCCGAGCGCGACACGCCGCAGATGATGAAGGACTACGTCACCAACGTCTCCGACCGTATCACCGGCATCACCGGCGATCCGGCGAAGGTCGAGGCGATGATAAAGTCCTTCGGCATCTACTGGAAGAAGGTGCCGCTCGATGGCGGCGACTACACGATGGACCACACGGCTTCGGTGCTGCTGCTCAAGCGCTCCGGCGATCTCTTCGGCACCATAGCCTATCAGGAAAACGCCGAAACCGCGCTCGCCAAGCTGCGCCGCCTCGCCTCGGAGGGGTGATGCCTCAAATCCGGTTGCATGCGCGCGCCGCGCCCAGGGCGCGGGCGCAGGACTTCTACGCGGCGCTGGAACTGGCCTTCGAGGATGACGGCCTGCCGCTGGCGCTGGTCGAGCTGGACGAGGACGCCGACCTCCACGAGGTTTCCCTCTATGCCGACGCGGACGACCCCGATGTCGCGGACCGCTTCGCGCGGATCGCCGCCGGGGCCGGTCTGGAAACGGGCCGCGAAGACCTGCCCGAAATCGACTGGGTGGCACAGACGCTCGAAGCGCTGAAGCCGGTGCGTGCCGGGCGATTCATGCTGCATGGGGCGCACGACCGCGGCAAGGCGGGTCCGGGCGAGATCGCCATCGAGATCGAGGCGGGCCTCGCCTTCGGCACCGGCCATCACGGCACCACGGCCGGCTGCCTCGACATGCTGTCGCAGCTCCTGCCGGACGAGCGGCCGCGCAACGCGCTCGACCTCGGAACCGGCAGCGCGGTGCTGGCCATCGCGGTCGCCAAACTGGCCGGCATCCCGGTGCTCGCCACGGACATCGACCCCACCGCGACGCAGGTCGCCGAGCAGAACGCCGCGCTGAACGGCGTCTCCGAACTGGTGTCGTGCGAAACCGCGACCGATTTCAGCCACCCGGCTTTCGGCCGCGACGGCCCGTTCGCGCTGGTCGTCGCGAACATCCTCGCCCAGCCGCTGATCCAGCTCGCGCCGCAGATGGCCTTGCATGTCGCGCCGGGCGGCTCGGTCGTCCTGTCGGGCATTCTCGACCGTCAGGCCGATTCGGTCGTCGCCGCCTATGTCGACGAAGGTTTTCGCCCCGTGCGGACCACCCATCGCGAAGGCTGGGCCACGATCCACCTGAAACGCTGAGGGCTGAAACCTTCAAATGAAAAGGGCGGCTCCATGGCCGCCCTCGAACCCTGCCCTCCGGACCTCGCCGTGGCGGGCTCTGTCTACCCGAATGCCCCGATCGATCAGAGCATGTAGTTGGGGCTGGCGCCCTTGCGCACGAGCTCGGCGCGGCTGTAGCCGTTGGCCGCCAGCGTCTTGTCGTCGAGCGAGAGCAGCGCGCCGTTGACATAACGGTTCGCCTGCCTGGCGCGCGCTTCGATGAGAGCGTCCAGGGCGCCGCGGAAGAAACCGCGTCCATTGTTGCTTGCCATCGTCGTTCTCCTGTCTGTCCGGAAGTCTCTGACTTCCACGAACAACAAGGTAAGTATGGCTGACATTTTCAGCCAGCCCCGCAGCCGCATGGCAGTCATGTCATTTTGCAAGTGCGAAATGAATGCTGCGACGCAACAGCGCCATCGGCGATGCGCCGCGTTGCGCCGGATCGCCGGCAGCGATAGACCCGGCGCCATCATCCGTGGAGGCCCGTCATGTTCCAGTCCTTCGAGAGCAAAGCCGACCCGGCGCAGGGCATCGCACGCGTGGCGCGCCTGCGCGAGGAGCTGGCCGCGCGCGGGCTCGACGGCTTCCTCGTGCCGCGCGCCGACGAGCACCAGGGCGAATATGTCGCCCGGCGCTCCGAGCGGCTGTCCTGGCTCACCGGCTTCACCGGCTCGGCGGGCGCGGCGCTGGTGCTGGCCGACCGCGCTCTGCTCTTCGTCGACGGCCGCTATACGTTGCAGGCGCGCGAGCAGGCCGATCCCGGCACCTTCGCCGTCGAGAGCCTGGTCGAGAACCCGCCGGCGAAATGGCTGGGCGCCAATGCGGCGGCCGGCGCGCGCATCGGCTTCGACCCATGGCTGCACACGGTCAGCGAGGCGCGGGCGCTGCGCGCGGCGCTGGACAAGCGCGGCGCGACGCTGGTTGCGGTCGACGGCAACCCCGTCGACGCGATCTGGGACGACCAGCCCGAACCGCCGCTCGCGCCGGTCGAGATCCATCCCGCGAGCCTTGCCGGGGAGCTGGCGAAGGACAAGCTGGCGCGCATGGCGGCCGCCATGCGCGAGGCCGGCGCCCATTACGCGGTGCTGACCGACCCGGCGTCGCTGGCATGGGCCTTCAACATCCGCGGCGGCGACGTGCCGCATACGCCGCTGGTGCTCGGCTTCGCTATGATCGGCGCCGCCGGCCGCCACACGGTCTATATCGACCGGCGCAAGCTGGGCATCGAGCAGAGCGCCTATCTCACCCAACTCGCCGATCTTCGCGAGCCCGCCGACCTCGCCCGCGACGTGGCCCAGCGCGCTGCCGACGGCGGGCGCATCGCGCTTGACCCGGTGCTGGCCGCCGAAAGGCTGGGAATGCTGGTCGAGGAGGCCGGCGGCACGGTGGTCGAGGCCGCGGACCCCGCGCGCCTGCCCCGCGCCACGAAGAACGAGGTGGAGCTTGCCGGCGCGCGCGCCGCCCACCGCCGCGACGGGGCGGCAATGGCGAAGTTCCTCGCATGGCTCGACCGGCAGGAGCCGGGCTCGCTGGACGAGATCGCCGCCGCGACGCGGCTGGAGGAGACGCGCCGCCGCACCGGCGACGAGACGCAGATGCCGCTGCGCGACATTTCCTTCGACACCATCTCCGGCGCCGGCCCGAACGGCGCGATCATCCACTACCGCGTCAACCGCAGAACCAACCGCAAGCTGGCGGCCGGCGAGCTCTATCTCGTCGATTCCGGCGGACAGTATCGCGACGGCACCACCGACATCACCCGCACGCTCGCCGTCGGCGCGCCGACCGGCGAGATGCGCCGCCACGCCACGCTGGTGCTGAAGGGCATGATCGGCATCTCGCTGCTGCGCTTTCCCGCCGGCACGCGCGGCATGGACATCGACGCGGTGGCGCGCATGGCGCTGTGGAAGGCCGGGCTCGACTACGCCCACGGCACCGGCCACGGCGTCGGCTCCTTCCTCTCCGTGCACGAAGGGCCGCAGCGCATCGCCAGGACGGGGACGGAGAAGCTGCTGGCCGGCATGATCCTCTCCAACGAGCCCGGCTACTACAAGGAAGACGCCTACGGCATCCGGCTGGAGAACCTGATCGTCGTCACGCCCGCGACCCCGGTCGAGGGCGGCGACATGGCCATGCACGGCTTCGAGACGCTGACGCTGGCCCCCTTCGACCGGCGGCTGGTCGACGCCGGCCTGCTGACGGCGGAGGAGCACTCCTGGCTCGACGCCTATCACACGCGGGTGCTCGCCGAGATCGGCCCGATGGTCGACGGCGAGACGCTCGGCTGGCTGGAGCGCGCCTGCGCGCCGCTGTGAGGGTTTTCTAGGCGAGAAGCTGGCGCAGCACGATCAGCGTGCCGCCGCCGACCACCAGCACCAGCAGCGTGCCGCCGCGCAGCGCCGCCAGCCCGCCGGCGACCAGCGCTGCGAGCTCGGCCGGGCCGGCGCTGAGCGCGGCGGGCGCGACCAGCGTCGAGAGCACGGCGGCGGGCACCGCATTCAGCCCCGCCTCCACCCGCGGAGGCACGCGCTGGAAGCGCGACAGCACCAGATGCCCGCCGATGCGCGTCAGATAGGTCGCCAGCGCGCCGCCGATGATGATCCAGACCGCGGTGCTCATGCGCGCTTTCCCTTCGACGGCGTGAAGACGACGGCGAGCGCGATCCCCGCCAGCGCGCCGAGCGAGACGTGCCAGGGCGAGCCGACCGTTTGGTAGGCGACGACCGAGGCGGCGCTGCTGGCCAGCACGATCGGCAGCCAGAGCGGCCGGCGGCGGAAGCCGATCACCAGCCCGAGAAAATAGATCGGCATCAGGAAATCGACGCCCAGCCAGTGGGCGTCGGCGATCATGCCGCCGAGCCAGGCGCCGAGCGCCGTGCCGCCCGTCCAGACGCTGAAGAGAGGCAGCGCCATGCCCATGTACCAGGCAAAGGCAACCCGCGTGCCGAACTCGGCGCGCACCTCCGCCTCGGCGAATTGCGGATCGGTCAGGAAGAAGAAGCCGAAGGCGCGCTGGAAGCCGGTCCAGTGCGCCAGGCGCCGGCCGAGCGCCGCCGAATAGAGCACGTGGCGGAAATTCACCGCGAAGATGGAGAACACGATCAGCCAGGCCGGCACGTGCTGGCCGAACAATTCGATGCCGACGAGCTGGCTGGCCCCGCCGAACACGGCCCCGCTCATCAGCACCGCCTCGCCGAAGGTCAGCCCGTTGCGCACCGCCAGCGCACCGAACAGCATGGCGACGGGGATCATCGCGACCGCGATGGAGCCGCCGCGCCCGAAGCCCCGGGCGAATTCGGTCCGTGTCGATGCCGCATTGCGAGGCTGGTCCCGAGGATTGTCCCGAAGCTGGTCCATGGCGGCGGTGATTATGTCAGGATTGCTGTCCTGTCATGCGAAATCGCTTGAACCAGCGCCGGCTACCCTTTCCGAGTGCCCCTGCCCCACGCGCTCGAACCACTGGTTCTCGTCGATGACCTCGATGCCGAGATCGGCCGCCTGCTTGAGCTTCGAGCCGGCGCCCGGCCCGGCGACGACGAGATCCGTCTTCTTCGAGACGGAGCCGGCGACCTTGGCGCCCAGCCGCTCGGCCATCGCCTTGGCCTCGTCGCGCGACATGCGCTCCAGGGAGCCGGTGAAGACCACCGTCTTGCCGGCGACGGGCGAGGACACGTCGCCCACCGCCTCCTCGTCGAGCGGCGTCACCCCCGCCGCCAGAAGGTCGTCGACGGCGGCGCGGTTGTGGTCCTCCCGGAAGAACTCGACCAGCGCCTCGGCCACCACGTCGCCGATGCCCGAAACGCCCCTGATCTCCTGCCACTCGGCATTGCCGGGATCGCCCTTGCCGGCCGGCGGCACGGCCCCCTCGGCCGCGGCGCGCAGCGCCGAAAAGGACAGGAAATGTCGCGCCAGCCGCCGGGCGTTGGTCTCGCCGATATGGCGGATGCCGAGCGCGAACAGGAAGCGCGACAGCACCATCTCGCGCCGCGCATCGATCGCCGTATAGAGCTTGGCCACCGAGGTCTTGCCGAAACCCTCGACGGTTTCCAGCCGCTCCAGCGAGGCGTCGAGGCTGTCGCCCAGCGCCTCCTGCCGGCGGCGCAGGGTGAAGATGTCGGCCGGCGCCCGGATGCGCTGGGCGGCCTTGTCGACGTCGAAGAAATATTCGATCTGCTTCTCGCCGAGCCCTTCGATGTCGAACGCGTTGCGCGACACGAAATGGCGCAGGCGCTCGCGAGCCTGCGCCTCGCAGATCAGCCCGCCCGTGCAGCGGCGCACCGCCTCGCCTTCCTCGCGCACCGCATGGCTGCCGCAGACGGGACATTCGGTCAGCGGGACATAGGGCGCCGCGCCGCGCGGCCGCTCGGGAACGATGTCCAGGATCTGCGGGATCACGTCGCCGGCCCGCTGGACCACGACCGTGTCGCCGACGCGGATGTCGTGGCCTTCCGGACGGATTCTCTCGCCGGAATTGCCGATGCCGGCGATATAGTCCTCATTGTGCAGCGTGGCGTTCTCCACCACCACCCCGCCCACGGTCACCGGCTCCAGCCGCGCCACCGGCGTCAGCGCGCCGGTGCGCCCGACCTGCACCTCGATGTCCCTGACCACGGTGGTCGCCTTCTCGGCCGGGAACTTGTGCGCGGTCGCCCAGCGCGGGCTGCGCGAGCGGAAGCCGAGCCGCTCCTGAAGGTCGAGCCGGTCGACCTTGTAGACGACGCCGTCGATGTCGTAGGGCAGGCTCGCGCGCTGCGCCTCGATCGCGCGGTACTGCGCCAGCATGGCCTCGGCCGAATCGCAGCGCACCATCAGCGGATTGACGGGAAAGCCCCAGGCGGCGAGCCGCTGCACGGCCTCGAACTGCGTCGCAGCGAGCGGCCGGCTGACCTCGCCCCACGCATAGGCGAAGAATTTCAGCGGCCGCGTCCGCGTCACCTCGGGGTTCTTCTGGCGCAGGCTGCCGGCGGCGGAATTGCGCGGATTGGCGAAGGTCTGGCCGCTCTCGGCCATGCGCTTCTGCAGGTCGAGAAAATCGTCGCGGCGCATGTAGACCTCGCCGCGCACCTCCACCACGTCGGGCGCGGCCGGCGGAAGCTGCTGCGGGATCTCGCCGATGGTGCGGATGTTGGCGGTGACGTTCTCGCCGGTCGTTCCGTCGCCGCGCGTGGCCGCAGTGACCAGCCTGCCGCCCTCGTAGCGCAGCGACATCGACAGCCCGTCGATCTTCGGCTCGGCGGTGAGCATCACCGTGTCGTCGGGGCCGAGCGACAGGAAGCGCTTCACCGAAGCGAGAAAGTCGAGCGCGTCCTCGTCGGAGAAGACGTTGTCGAGCGAGAGCATCGGCACGCGATGGCGAACCTGCGCGAAGGCGCCCGACGGGGCCGCGCCGACCGCCTGCGACGGCGAGTCGGCGCGGACGAGCTCGGGAAAGCGAACCTCTATCGCGGCGTTGCGCTTGCGCAGTTCGTCATAGTCGGCGTCCGAGATGGTGGGCGCGTCTTCCTGATGGTAGCGCCGGTCGTGCCCGGCGATCTCGGCGGCCAGCCGCGCCAGCTCGGCCTGCGCCTGCTCCAGCGTGAGGTCGGCGACGGAAATGGAAGCGGTCGACATGCAAGGCACTCGGAACGGGACAGGGGTACGCGGCTCGGCAGGATACCCGTTCGCGCAGCGCGGTTGAAGCCGCCGAATGTCAGGAGATGAAGACCCGGCGCCCTACCCCGCGTTCTCGCTGAGCAGCCGGTCGGCCGCCGCGCGCGCCTCCGCGGTGATGGTCGCGCCCGCCAGCATGCGCGCGATCTCCTCCTGCCGCGCGGTGCGGTCCATCTCGGCGACGCTGGTGGTGACCTTCTCGGCCCCCGACTTGGCGATGAGGAAATGCGCGTCGGCCCGCGCCGCCACCTGCGGCGCATGGGTGACCGACAGGACCTGGATGCGGCCGGCGAGCCGCTTCAGCCGCTGGCCGATCGCGTCGGCCACCGCGCCGCCGACGCCGGTGTCGATCTCGTCGAAGACCAGCGTCGGCGCCGAGCCGCGGTCGGCGAGCGCCACCTTGAGCGCCAGCAGGAAACGCGACAGCTCGCCGCCGGACGCGACCTTCATCATCGGGCCGGGCCGCGTGCCGGGATTGGTGCGCACCCAGAATTCCACGGTGTCGACGCCGGCCGCCGAGCGCTCGCCGCCGTCGCTTTCGATCTCCACGATGAATGCGGCGCGCTCCAGCTTGAGCGCCGGCAGCTCGGCCATCACCGCCGCGTCGAGCGCCTTCGCGGCGGCGCGGCGCTTTTGCGAAAGCTCCTTCGCGGCCGCGTCGAACGCTGCGCGCGCCGCTTCGGCTTCGCGGGCGAGCACGGCCAGCCGCTCCTCGCCGGCGTCGAGGTCGGCAAGGTCGGCGACCATCTCGTCGCGCAGCCGCGCGAGGTCGTCCACCGCCACATTGTGCTTGCGCCCCAGCGCGCGCAAGGCGAACAGCCGCTCCTCGGCGCGCTCCAGCGCCTGCGGGTCGAACTCGGCCCGGCGCATCGCCTCGTCGGCGGCGGACTGGGCGGCGTCGAGCGACACCAGCGCCTCGTCCAGCGTGCGCACGATCTCGTCCAGCAGGCCGGGCGCGTCGGCCGCCTTGCGCTGGAGCCGGCGAAGCAGGGTCGACAGCGCCGGGATCGGCGAATCGCTGCCGGACAACAGGTCGCGCGCCTCGGCGATGTCGGACGCCGACTTCTCCGCGCGCATCATGTCGGCGCGGCGCAGGGACAATTCGCTCTCCTCGCCGGGCTGCGGATCGGCCGCCGACAATTCGTCCGCCGAGGCCCGCAGATGGTCGCGCTGCCGTTCCGCCGCCTCGACCCGCGCGCGGTGCCGCGCCAGCTCCTGCTCGCATTCGCGCATCTGCCGCCACAGGGCGGCGACGTGCTGCGCCTCGCCCGCATGGCCGCCGAACGCATCCAGCAGGTCGCGATGCGCAGCCGGGTCGACCAGCGCCCGCTCGTCGTGCTGGCCGTGGATCTCCACCAGCGCGCGCCCCACGTCGCGCATCAGCGAAACGCTCGCCGGCTGGTCGTTGACGAAGACGCGCGTGCGCCCGTCGGCGCTCTGCATGCGCCGCAGGATCACGTCGCCCTCGTCGTCGATGGCGTTGGCCGCGAGGATGGCGCGGACGGGGTGGTTGCGCGGCACGTCGAACACCGCCGTCACCTGCCCTTGGCTGGCGCCGTGGCGCACGAGGCCGGTGTCGCCGCGCGCGCCGAGCGCCAGCGACAGCGCGTCGAGCAGGATCGACTTGCCGGCGCCGGTCTCGCCGGTCAGCACGGAAAGCCCCGCCGGAAAGGCGATGTCGAGCCTCTCGATCAGGACGATGTCGCGAATGGAAAGCTGCGCCAGCATGCGCGCCGGATTAGCGCAGAACCGGCGCCGTTGGAACAGCGCCGGGCAAAAGCCGGACGATCAAATCGGAAGCTCCGGCCCGAAGCTCAGGCCCGCCCGGCCGAGGGAGGAGCGGGAGCCGTGGTCGTGCCTCCCGACGTCGCGGCTTCCCGGCCGCCGCCGACGCTGTTGCGCAGCCGCGACAGCCACGAGCCGGAATTCTCGCGCGGCTCCAGCCCGCCCGACTGCAACAGCGTATAGGAATCCTTGTACCACTGGCTTTCGGGGTAGTTGTGCCCGAGCACGGCGGCCGCCGTCTGCGCCTCGCTGGCCAGCCCCATCGCCATGTTGGCCTCGACGAGCCGCGCCAGCGCCTCCTCGACATGACGCGTATTGCCGTAGGTCTCTACGACCGCGCGGAACCGCTTGACCGCGGCGATATATTCGCGCCGCTCCAGATAGTAGCGGCCGATCTGCATCTCCTTGCCGGCGAGCTGGTCGCGGCCGAAGCGGATCTTGGTGCGGGCGTCCTCGACATAGCGCGAATCGGGCCAGCGGGTGACGACTTCCTCCATGGCCTCGACGGTGCGGCGGGCGTCGCCCTGGTCCTGCGTGACGTCGCGGATCTGGCGGAAATAGCTGAGCCCGATCAGATATTGCGCATAGGCCGCGTCCTCCGTGGAGGGATAGAGCTGCACATAGCGCTGCCCGGCGGTGATCGCCTCCTCGTAGTTCGACTGCCGGTACTGGGTGAAGGCGCTCATGATGAGCGACTTGCGCGCGTAGTCCGAATAGGGGTGCTGGCGGTCGACGGCCTCGAACTTCTTCGACGCCTCGCGCACCTTGCCGGCTTCGAGATTGGCCAGCGCCTGGTTGTAGAGCACGTCGGCGGGCTCGACATTCTCCACATAGGTGGCGAGGTCGAGATCCTTGTTGGACGAGCAGGCGGCAAGCGCGGCAGGGGCCAGAAGCGCTGCGGCGACCGCGAAACGCACGGGCGCCCCGCCCTTCCGGCGGCTGCCCTTTTCACGTCGGATGCTGAACATGCTTCGCCCCTCCGGCGCACTTGCGGTTCGATGCCCGCGCGCAGTGATAAGCACAACGGTCCCCAGGCGGCAACGAGATGCGCCTGCATTGGTTCATTTTTGTGGCGGCCCCGACCCGGAAAACCCCCGGGCGTCAGAGAACCCAGGGCGCGTAGACCGGGGCGTTGACGCGGATCATCTCCGCCGCGCGGCCGCGCTCGCGGCCCTCGACGATCTCGAAGGCCGAACGGTCGGAAAGGAGCCGCTTCAGCACCTCGGAATTGAGCTTGTGCCCGCCCCGGTAGGAGCGGAAGCAGCCGATGAACCGGGCGCCCGCCAGCGCGAGGTCGCCCATCGCGTCGAGCGCCTTGTGCCGCACGAACTCGTCGGGGAAGCGCAGCCCCTCGACATTGATGACCCGGTGGTCCTCGCCGACGACGACGGTGTTCTCCAGCGCCGAGCCGAGCGCGAGCCCCGCGGCCCACAGCCGCTCCACGTCCTTGAGGAAGCCGAAGGTGCGCGCGCGCGAGACCTCCCGCCGGAACACGGCCGGCGTCACGTCCGCCGCGAAGCGCTGCCGCCCCACGGCCGGGCTGGCGAAGTCGATCTCCACCTCGAAGCGCGTGCCGTCATAGGGCTGGAACTCGGCCCACGAGCCGCCCTGGTCCCAGCGCACCGGCTTGAGCACCCGCACGTAGCGGCGCCGGACGGCGAGCTGCTCGAGGCCCACCTGGTCGAACGCATCGACGAAATCGGCGGCGCTGCCGTCCATGATCGGCATTTCGGCGCCGTCGACCTCGACGACGAGATTGTCGATGCCCAGCGCGAACACCGCAGCCATCAGGTGCTCGATGGTGGCCACCTGCGCGCCGCCGGGATGGCTGATCATGGTGCACAGGTCGGTCCCGCCGATCGACGCGGCATTGGCGCTGATTTCCACCGGCTCGGAACCGAGGTCGGTGCGGACGAAGACGATGCCGGTCTCGGGATCGGCGGGGTGGAAATGAACCGTGACCGGCTTCCCGCTGTGGACGCCAACGCCGGACAGGGATGTGCGCGACCTGATGGTCGTCTGGAAATCGTACAACTGTTTCCCCATGACTCCGTCCGGGCAGTCCGGAAGCATCGCGCTCTGCGCCAACCCCCGGTTGCGTGCCGCCTCGTCCCCAGACAACACGCGCCGGAATAACAGCACGAAAGATAGTCAGCGCCCACACGCTAACCAAATCACGGATTCTTTCCCAGTGTTACGCTGGGCTTCATACCCGGATATTTTGCAAGAACCTGAAATATCTGGATTTTTTCCAGAAAAACGAAAACGGGCGTCGCCGCCCGTCTCCATTTTCAGAACCTGTGGCCGCCGGTCAGTTGGCCTGGCGCCGCAGAAACGCCGGAATCTCCAACTGGTCGTCCTCGGCGGCGGGGCGGGCCTGCGGGGTCAGCCGGCCGGTCTCGTCGAGCTGGCCGCGGCGCGGCGCATAGAGCTGCGGATCCTGCGGCGCGAGGCGGCGCTGCTCCGGCGCCGGCTGCTTCAGCCGCGGCTCGCGCGGCTGGGCCGGCTGGAGGCGAGGCTCCTCCTCCTTGCGGCTCAATCCGCTCGTCAGGCGCTTCAGCAGGCCCAGCGGGCCGCGCTCGTCATGCTCCGGGGCGGCCGCCGGCTGCGCCGCGGAGCGGACGACCGGCGGAAAATCCTCCACGCGCGGCATGCGCGGCGCCTGCTGCTGGTGCACGGGCGCCTGCTGCACCGGGCGCGGCTGCACAGCCACCGGCTGCTGCGGCGCGGCGGCCGGCTGGAACAGCTTGCTGCCGGGGCGGAAATCGTCCTGCGACGCGGCATGCAGCTCCGGCTGGCCGAATTCGGCACTGCGGATCGCCTCGGCCACCGGGTCCAGCTCGGCCATCGGCAGCGGCGCGACGGGCTGCTGCACAGGTGCGGCGGCCAGAGGCGCGGACGCCGCCGGGCGGTGCTCCGGCGCGCGCTGCTGCGGCTGCGGCTTCGGCTGCACACGCACCTGCATGGGCGCCGATGCGATCTCCGCCGCGGTCTTGTCGATGCCGGTCGCCACGACCGAGACGCGGATGACGCCTTCCAGCTCCTCGTCGAAGGTGGCGCCGAGAATGATGTTGGCGTCCTGGTCGACCTCCTCGCGGATGCGGGTCGCCGCCTCGTCCACCTCGAACAGCGTCATGTCGCGGCCGCCGGTGATGGAGATCAGCAGGCCCTTGGCGCCCTTCATCGACGTCTCGTCGAGCAGCGGGTTGGCGATCG
>CAZVTK010000064.1:0-23316 GCA_964629765.1 uncultured Mesorhizobium sp. | reverse complement strand
CTCGCAAGCATCATGCTATGGCTCAAATAGTTAAATCGTCACCACAGCCTAGAGCGTCGGGCGATTAATATGCGGCGTATCCTGCTGCTTTGAGATAGTTTCTGCATTCGTCGGGTTCGAAGAGGCGGCAGATGTCGCCGATGGCTTTGATGAGGTCGTCGTAGGTTCGTGCCTTGGCCTTTCTGAGCAGCGCCTTGAGCTTGGCGAAGGCCATCTCGATTGGATTGAGATCGGGCGAGTATTTGGGCAGGAACAGGAACCATGCACCGCGCTGTCTGAGTGCTTGCGCGGCGCGGGGACTTTTGTGGACGTTAAGATTGTCCAGAATGACGATGTCGCCGCGACCGAGGGTTGGGGCGAGTTGGGTCTCGACATAGGCATCGAAAGCCGCGCCATCGATGGCGCCCTCGATGATCCACGGCGCCGCCAGTTCATGGCAGCGCAGGCCGGCGATGAAGGTTTGCGTATGCCATCTGCCGAAGGGCGCCTCGGCGAGCAGCCTCTCGCCGCGTAGGCTGTGCCCGCGCAGCAGGGTCATGTTGGTCTTGACGCTGGTTTCGTCGATGAAGACCAGCCGCGCCGGCTGCGCGCGCATCAGAGGCTGGCGATGGTCGCGCCATTCACGCCGCGCCGCTTTCACGTCGGAGCGCTCTTGCTCCGACGCCAGCAGGGCTTTTTTTTATACGTGAACCCTTCCCGGCATAGCCGCTTGGACAGGTTCGACGGGTCGATCGTCACGCCGTGCTCACTTTCAAGCCAGCCGGCCAGCTCCGGCATCGTGATGTCGGGCCTGGCCTTCACCTTGCCGACAATGGCGTCCCGATACGGCCCCAGCTTGCCGCTCGCGACCGGGCGGCCTTGCCTGGCCGGCTCGATCGAACCGGTCGCCGCGTAGCGCGCCTGAAGCCGCACCGCCGTCGACGGCGCAACCTCGAACTGCGCCGCAACCGCCCGCCGCGACTTGCCATCGGCAATGCCGCGAACCAAGCGAAGCCTCAAATCATGCGAAATCGTCCTCCCCATCGGCGTTCCTCCTCGCCAACAGGAAGCAGGCTTCAATCAAAAAGGGAATCCCTCGCGATTCACCCCATTCGCCCGACGCGCTAGCAGTTCAGAAGATGCGGTCCAGCGGCAACTGTGGTGTCCAGTTTGGACGGAGGCTGGTTGAGCGGCACCAGCGCCGGCGCCGCCGGCTGACGATCGGTCAGCGCACCGGAAATTTCCTGCCTGATGCGCCCGGGCGTCACAGTCCCGGCGATCGACGCCTTGGCCCCGTCGGCCCGCCCTTCCTTGACGATATCGGTACGGGTGACTATCTGCGCCGCGCCCTTGGCGAGGCATGCCGCTCCGCGAGGACGGCAGGTCTGCGGGATTAGACCGCGTCAGCCGTAGGATCTCGTCAAGGGCCGCCTTCGATTCCGCGTAGACCTTGCCGGGCCGCGCCAGCGCGGATCCGAGAGCCCGCGCGACGCGATGGTCGGACGTTTCGCCGGGCGAGGCGTCCCACGGCGTCAAGGTGGTGATCTCGCCGTCGTTGCGCAGCCCGACGATGACGTTCGAGCCGCTCGCGGTGCGGGCAACCTGCACGACGGTGTTGCGATCCTCGCGATGAGTGAACACGAAACGCGGTTGGCGAGCAGGTCGAGCAGCCCCTCCCACACCGCGGCGGGGATGTCGGGATGATCCCGCGCGATCTGGTCTTAGCGCAGGCTCGCAAGGACGACACGACCCTTGACGCCGATGAAGGCGGCCAGCACGGGCGGTTTCGATACCACTGTGGCGCGCTATACCGTCGCGGTATCGGTGCGCAGCATCGAGACAGCTTGCGCCATGAGGCCGCCGTGTCGGCGATCGACGCCACGGACGACGCAGCCACAGCGCTCCCCGATGAGGCGGCCCGGCATACCCGCGGGAGAAACCGCGTGCTGCCGAGCGACCCGACCGCCGAGGCGCTGCCGCGCCGGATTCCAAGCCTCACACGAACATGACCACCACGACGGCCCCGACGAGAATCATGACGAGGCCGCCGATCAGCATCGCCATCAGCGTGCTCTCGCGCTCGGGCTTGGGGTCGGTCATCCTGCCATCTCCTTGCAGCATATCGGTCGATGCCAGTCTGTCATGTGGCCGCCGCCCCGTCTTTGCGCAGGCGCAAAGATCCGCGATTTCATCGTCGCCTCCCGCGGCGCAGCCGGAGCCATGCCCCGGCCGGCGTCGCGAGGTTGCAAATGCACGAGCCGGTATCGACACGCGCGGGCGATTCGGTGCTTCCTGTATCGCCGCGGTGTGAGGGGGGCGAACAATGACCGGCACCCGTAGGGCCGCCCCCGCCTTCGCGCCGATCGGCGCCGGCCCGACCGGGCTTGCCGCCGCCAAGGTGCCGGTGGAGCAAGGCGTCCCGTAACAAGGTTTCGAGCTGCATTCCGACGTCCACGGCCTGTGGGACATCGAGGGGCCGTGCTCGACCATGTACGAGCGCGCACCTGATCTCGTCAAAGCGCATGGCAGGGCCGGCACGAGCAGGCCGAGATAGCGGCGCGCTACATCGCCGGCCTGCGCGACGGTAGCGAGGCCGCGCAGCGCATCCAGGCGGATAAGGCGGCCGGCTTCGAGCGGCTGACCGGCGGCATGGACTATCTGAGCCTGCCGCGCATGGCCTATTACGTCGAGAAGACCGCGCTCAGGAAGGCGGTTCGGCAGCGCATCGTCGCGCTCGGGGGGAAGACTTGACCGACATCGACGACATCGTCCTCAATTTCAGCCCGGCATCGCTGAACCTTCTGAACGCGATCCTGTGCATCGTGATGTTCTCCATCGCGCTCGACCTGAAGACGAGCGATTTCAGGGAGGTCTCGCGCCGGCCGAAATCCTTTCTCGCCGGCATGTTCTCGCAATTCATCGCGGTGCCCGCGCTCACCTTCGTGCTGGTCGTGGTGCTCGAGCCGCGGCCCAGCATCGCGCTCGGCCTGATCCTCGTCGCGGCCTGCCCGGGCGGCAACATCTCGAATTTCCTCACGCACCGGTCGCGGGGCAACCTTGCTCTGTCGGTGTCCATGAGCGCCTTCACCACCGTCGTCGCTCCGGTCGTGACGCCGCTCAACATCGCCTTCTGGGGTAGCCTCTACGGCCCGACGCGCGAGATCCTGCGCGCCACCGAGATCGATCCGCTGTCGGTGCTCTATGCCGTGCTGCTGCTCCTGGTCCTGCCGATGACGCTCGGCATGCTGGCCAATGCGCGCTTGCCCGCGCTCGCCGCGCGGATCCGCAAGCTGTTGCAGGTCGTCTCGATGCTGATCTTCGTCGGCTTCATCGTCGCCGCGCTGGCGGCGAACTGGAGCTTCTTCCTCGGCTATGTCGGGCAGGTGGCGCTGCTGGTGGTGCTGCACAACGGTCTGGCGCTGCTCGCCGGCTACGTCGTGGCGACGCTCGCGCGCACCGGCGAGGCGGACCGGCGGGCGATCACCATCGAAAGCGGGATCCAGAATTCCGGCCTCGGCCTGATCCTCATCTTCGCCTTCTTCGGCGGGCTCGGCGGCATGACCGTCGCCGCTGCGTTCTGGGGCATCTGGCACGCGGTTTCCGGCCTCGCGGTCGCAAGCTGGTTCAAGCGCACGGCGCCGGAGCCCGCTCCCGCATAGGCCGTATGGCGGCCTACCAGGCCGTCGCCTGCGGCCGGCGGCGGACGGAGACGCCGGGGAGGCCAGCGGCGTCCGCCGGTCCGAACTGGTCGAACGAGCGCACCGGCGCGCGCTGATAGCCCCCCTGATAGGCCGAGTGCCCGTCGACCTGCGGCACCAGCAGGCCGGCGCCGGCCGCCAGCGCCACGCCCACCGCGACCCGCTGGCTGCGCGCCTCGGCCTCCTGCACGCGCGCTTGCGCCACCTGCCGCGACAGCACCAGCACGTCGTCGACCGGAATGAGCCCGGCATCGTATTGCGCCCGTCGCGAGGCCAGCGCGCGCCGCAGCGCCGCGACCTTGCGCGCGGCATGGGTCTCGCGCTCGCCCGCCGCCTGGTGCTCCGCCCAGTCGACGCGCACCTGCGTGTCGAAGCGTATCGCTTCGTCGATGGCCCTGTAGCGCGCCGCCGCGGCCAGCGCGCGCGCCTCGCGCACCTCGGCGACCGTGCTCGCCTGCACCAGCGGCACGCGCAGGGTCAGGCCCACGGTCAGGCCGCTGGGGTCCGCCTGCGGCCCGAAATTGCGGTAGGCGCCGTAGTCGGCGGCGAATTCGAGCCGCGGCAGATATTTGCCCAGCGCTGCCTTGTGGCTGAAGCTTGCCGCCGTCGCCCGGTTCCAGGTCGCGAGCACGCGCGGATTGTTGAGGCGCGCCTGCTCGGCCAGCCGCTCGGGCCCCATCGCCAGCAGGCCCTCCAGATGGGGCATGGAGGGCACGCCCGCCACCTCGGCGCCGAGCTGCCCCCGCAGCCCCGCGCCGGCCTTGGCCGCCGCGCCCTCGGCGGCGGCAAGGCCGCGCCGCAGCTCGGCGATCTCGGCCTCCACCTCGGCGACCTCGCCCTCGCTGGCGAGCCCGGCGTTGCGGCGCGCCCGCACGGCGGCCAGCGTGCCGCCGAGCTCCCGTAGCGAGCCGGACAGGATCGCCGCCTGGCTCTGCGCGAAGTCCAGCTCCACGATCGTCGCCAGCGTCTCGGCCGCGATCTGGTTGCGGGCCGCTTCCGCGTCGTGGACAGCGCCGGCCAGTGCGCTGCGCGCGCCGCGCAGCGCGTTGATGCGCCGGCCGCCGTCGAAGATCGTCGCCGTCAGCGACAGGCCGCCCTGCACGGTCGGGTTGCCGAGGCTGTTGAAATCCTCCGGCCCGTCGGTGAGCCGCAGGCTCGCCGTGAGCGACGGCACGAAGGCGAGCCGCGCGCCGAGCACGCGCGCGGCGGCGGCGTCCTCGTCGGCGAGATAGCTGCGCAGCAGCGCCGACGAGGCGATGGCCATGGCGACGGCTGCCGTGCCGTCGACCGCGACGATGCTCTGCCGCAGCGGCCCGGCGGAATGATACGACCCGGCCGGGATGCCGGCCGTGGTGACGGGATCGACGCTCGTGCGTGCGACTGGGCTTTCGGGGCGCTGCTGGCGGGGAGCATGCGCGGGCTTCTGGGTCGGTCGGGCGCCGTGCCCGGCATGTCCGCCGCGCAGCCCTTGCAGCGACCCTTTTAGCGCAGGGGCCCCGTCGCGCAGCTTGCCGATGGTCAGCTCCAGCGGCGCGCGCTCCTGCGCCGGCGCGCCGTGCGGCTGCACGGCGAGGGCGGCGAGAAGCAGCCCGAGGCGCAGACGCATCGTCAGTGCTCCCGGAAGCTGCGGCTCAGGCTGTCGCTGATGGGCCGGAACAGATAGGAGGCGAAGGTGCGCGCGTCGCCGTCGATGAAGGCTTCGCCGAGCATGCCGGAGCCGAGGATACGCTGGCCGGCGCCGTCGGTCGGGCCGGGCGCGAGCTTGACCTCGACCGCGAAGAAATGCTGCCCGGTGCGCTCGTCGAGGTTGGCGTCGGCCGGCACGAGGCTCACCTCGCCCGGCACGTCGTCGTAGAGCCGCGCATTGAGCGCGGTGACGCGCACGCGCGCGCTCTGGCCGACATGCACATAGGCGATGTCGGCCGGCGAGACGCGCGCCACGAAGGTCAGCTCCGCATCCGCCGGCACCACCTGCGCCAGCACCTCGCCGGGCGCGGCGACCGCGCCCACCGTCGTGTGCTTCATATGGACCAGCGTGCCGTCTGCCGGCGCCCGCACCCGCGCGGAGGCGACCGCGGTCTCGGCGGCGCGGATCTGGTCTGCGATCTGCGCGATCTCGGCCATCACCTCGGTGAGCCGGCCCGAGGTCATCCGCCGGTCGCTCATGCGCGCCTGCGTCAGCTTGGCGTCCGTCTCGGCGATCTCGTCGACCAGCGCGCTTTCCTCGGCGCGGATGCCGTCGAGCTCGCTCATGCGCGACAGCAGCGTCTGCTCCGCGTCCCACAGCGTCTTGCGGGCGATGTGGCCGGCGCGCGCCAGCGGGCGCATCGCCTCCACCTGCCGCGCCAGGATCGAAACGGATTCGTCGGTCTTGGCCAGCCGTTGCTCCAGCCCCGCGCGGCGCTGCTCCAGCGCGTCCATGCGCGACATCAGCCCGTCGAGCTCGGCGCGCAGCGCCTCGCGCCCGCGCTGGAATTCGCGCTGCTGTTCCTCGATCAGCCGCGCCTCGACGGCGCTGCCGACGGTCGAGGCGGTCATGGCGGGGTCGACGAAGGCCGGCACGTCGCGGCCGCCGCGCAGCGAGAGACTGGCGGTGGCGACCAGCCCCGACGCATCCTCGTTCTCGGCGTCGAGCCGCATGCGCATGGCGGTGAGCACGGCCATGCGCCCGCGCAGCCTGGTCAGCTCGGCCTGGTCGTTGATGGGGTCCAGCGTCATGATCGGCTGCCCCGCCTTCACCGCGTCGCCGTCGCCGAAGAGAATTTCCTGGATCACGCCGCCGGTGCGGTGCTGCACCACCTTGTTCTGGCCTGTCGCCGCGACCGTGCCTTCGGCGACCACGGCCGAGCTCAGCGGGAACAGCACCGCCCAGCCGACGAAGATCGCGGACGCGGCCATCAGCCAGCGCGTGGCGCGGCCGGTGACGTCGGCGACGCCGATCTCGACGTCCTGCGCCCAGCTACCGCGCATGTCGTCGGTGCGCTGCCCTTCGCGGGCCTCGCGGATGGGCACCATGGGTTCGCGCGCCATGCTCATGCGGGCTCCTCCTCCGCCATGGAGGGCGCGTCCACCTTCTGCATGGGGCGCGCCGGCTCGCCTTGCATGCGCAGCGGCCGCAACTCGCCACCTTCGAGATAGTAGGCACGGTCGACCACCTTCAGCACGCTGGTGCGGTGGGCGGCCAGCAGGATCGCCGCGCCGTCGGCGCGCGCCGCCGCCAGCGCCGTCAGCAGGGCGTGCTCGCCGGCCTGATCGAGATTGGCGTTGGGCTCGTCGAGGATCAGCACGCGCGGCGACCCGAACAGGGCCCGCGCCAGCGCGATCTTCTGGCGCTGGCCGGAGGAGAGTGAGGCCAGCGTGGTGCCGAGCATGGTGCGGTAGCCGTCCGGCAGGGCGACGATGACATCGTGCGCGCCGGCCTTGCGTGCGGCCTCGACGATCGCCTCATGCGTGGCGTCGGGGTCGAAGCGGGCGATGTTGGCGGCCACCGTGCCGGGGAAGAAGTCGATCTCCTGCGGCACATAGCCGATTGTGGCGCCCCACTGGGCGGCCGGCCAGATCTGCCGGTCGACGTCGTCCAGCGCGATCCGCCCGGTCGTCGGCTCCACCGCGCCGGCCATGATGCGCAGCAGCGACGACTTGCCGGCGCCGGTCGGCCCGGTCACCAGCACCGTCTCGCCCGGCACCAGCGCCAGCTCCATCTTGCGCAGCACCGCCCTGTCCGGCCGCTTGGGGTCGGGCGCGAAGGTCACTTCGTGCGCCACGAGCCTGCCCTGCGGCCGCGGCAGCGGCTGGCGCGCCATCACGCTCTTGTCGGGCCCGGTCAGCGCCTCGATGTCGCGCAGCGCGGCCGATCCCTTGGAAATCTGCTCCCAGCCGCCGATGAGCTGGTCGATCGGCGCCAGCGCCTTGCCCGAGATCATCGAGGCCATGAAGATCATGCCGGCCGACATCTCGTTGCGGAGCACGAGGAAGGCGCCGAGCGCCATGATCAGCACCTGGAGGATCTGCCGCCCCGCCTTGCTCGCCGCCTGATAGGCCGCGCCGCGGCTGCCGGCCGTCTCGTTCTCCTTCAGCGCCACCGACATCTTGGCGCCCCAGATCGACATGAAGCGCGGCAGCAGCCCGGTCGCGCGCATGTCCTCGACGCGCTGGAAGGTCGCCTGCGCGAAGCCGGTGGCGTCGCCCTCGGCCATGCGGCTCTTTTCGCGGTCGGCCTCCGTCGAGGCCATGTTGAGCCAGCTCAGCGCGGCGAGGCAGAGGATGCCGACGACGGTCAGCAGCGCGAGGCTCCAGTGCAGCAGGAGCATGATGCCGACATAGACCGGGATGAACGGCACGTCGAACAGCGAGATGAACGCCTTGCCGCCGATGAAGGCGCGCGCCGAGCCGAAGTCGCGCAGCGCCCTGCCGCAGGCCATCGACCCGTTGGGCATGCGCGCCAGCACGGCGAACAGCTTGGGCGCCACCGTGACGGCGTAGCGCGAGGCGATGCGGATGGCGACGCGGCTGCGCACGGCGTCGGCGAGGCCCCACACCACCATGGCGAAGACGACGATCAGGGTGAGGTAGAGCAGGGTGGACAGCGAGCGCGCATGCAGCACCCGGTCGTAGACCTGGAGCATGTGGATCGACGGCGCGATGACGAGGAGGTTGGCCACCACCGAATAGATCGCCATCACCCGCATGTGCGGGCCGAACGCGACGACGCCGATCGAACGCAAGGAACCCATGCTACGCCCCCAATACACCGGAAGACATAGTTCGCTTATGGTTAAGCGCGGCTTAAGCGCGGCCCATCAAGGTTAAGCGCAGGTTGCTTGCTGAAAAAGCCAAACCCGCCGCGACACTGTCGCGGCGGGCTCCTGTGCAGGCTTCCGACCGTTGTGCCGTCGGCGTCAGCCGGCGAGGTCGTCGAAATAGTGCCAGACCTTTTCCCCGGTGAACCAGACGCCTTCGATGTTCTCGACGATCTTGTTGCCGTGGAGCGTGCTGGTGAGCAGGTAGGTCCCGTCGCCGTTGGCGCTGAAGACGTAGTCCTTCACCTTGCCTTTGAGCTCGAGCGTGTCCCAGCCCTTGCCGCCGTCGATGCGGTCGTTGCCCTTGCCGGCATAGATGCCGTCGTCGCCGGCTCCGGCATTGATCGTGTCGTTGCCCGCCGTGCCGACGATGTATTCGGCCTTCGACGTGCCGTTGATCACTTTGCCCGGCACCGGTTCGGTGGGAGTCGTCGGATCGGTCGGCGTGGTCGGGTTCGCCGCCACCCAGTCGTCCGTCTTCTTCCACTTGTTGTCGCCGGCGAACCAGATGCCCTCGACATTGACCAGCGTCTTGGTGCCGTGGACGGCGTGCTTCATGGTGACCGAATTGTCGGGGTTGCGCTTGAACGTCCAGTCCGTCGATTTGCCGTCGGCATCGACCGTGTCCCAGCCAGCGCCGCCGTCGATGAAGTCGTTGCCCTTGCACGCTCTTGGTCGGCGCGTCCTGGTCGGAGATCGTGTTGGAGATCACCCGCTCGTTGGGCAGCGTCTGCACGCCGTTCGCGTCGACCCCGCGCGGCGCGCCGTTGGCGCCCACGTCGGCCCGCGTGATGCGGATGAAGGGCTCCTGCGCCGCGCCGTATTCGGGATTGTTGAGATTGTTGAAGCGGCCCGAGACGTCGCGGATCTCGCCCTTGTCCAGTTCATCCCGCAGGAAGGGGACGGAAGTCTGGTCGAGACCGATATAGTCTATGTTGGATGACCTGTCGTCGTTTGACGTAGCCATGGTAGCCTCATGATTTAAGATAAGCTTTGGCCGCATAGTTTATACTCAAGCAACAAGATGAGAGAATTAACCTAAATTGCGATAGCTAATCCCGATTCTGTCAAAATTTACGAGAATCCTCATCAAGCGGTAGCGCTGGTTCCCGTGCGCCGCCCTATCTTGCCGGCGCTTGCCGCCGACGCTGGAAGGCGTATGGATGGCGCCGGAGCGGGGCGGGTGCGAAGCATGAGCGAAAACGAGGTGGTCGTCCGCGCGGCGGAAGACGGGCGCGGCTGGCGCGACTTCATCGCGCTTCCCTATGCGCTGCATGCGGCCGATCCCGCCTTTGTGCCGCCGCTGCGGGTCCAGCAGCGCGAGATTCTCGACCCGCGCCGGCACCCCTTCTGGCTCTATGCGCGGCGCCGGCTGTTCGTCGCCTACCGGGGTGGCAGGCCGGTGGGCCGCATCGCGGCGATCGACAATCCGGCCCACAACGAGACTTTCCGGGAGCGCAGCGCCCATTTCGGCTTCTTCGACGCGATCGACGACGATGCGGTCGCGCAGGCCCTGTTCGACGCGGTGGAGCGATGCGCGCGCGAATGGGGGCACGACCTCGTGCGCGGGCCGTTCAATGCGTCCGCCGTCACCGGCGAGATCGGCTTGCAGATCGACGGCTTCGACGCGCCCAACTCCATCATGATCCCCTATGCGGCGCCCTGGTATCGCGGCTTGGTCGAGCGCCAAGGCTTCGAAAAGGATGTCGATCTCTATTGCTACATGATCGACCGGGCCAACGCGCCCGACTGGCTGCTGAAGCGCGGCGAGCGGATCATGGCGACCAGCCGCTACACCTTCAGGAAGCTCGACAAGGCCGGCGTCCCGCGCGAGGCGGAGCGCATCTGGCAGGTCTACAACAGCGCCTGGGAGAAGAACTGGCTGTGGACCAGGTCGACGCACGAGGAGTTCATGCACCTCGTCAAGGAGCTGCTCCAGATCATCGACTACGACTTCGTCCACCTCGCCGAGAACGAGGCGGGCGAGCTGATCGGCTTCCTCATCGCGCTGCCCAACATCAACGAGGCGATCATCAGGGTGCGCGACGGGCGCCTGCTTCCGTTCGGCCTGCCGAAGCTTTTGTGGTACGGGCGCCGCGGCGCCATCCGCACCCAGCGCGTGCTCGCCATGGGGGTGCTGGAGCCCTATCGCAACAAGGGCATCCACTTCTCGCTGATCTATCTCCAGGCGCTGGAGAGCCTCAGGAAGGGCATCACCACTGCTGAGATGAGCCAGATCCTCGAGATCAACACCGACATGATCAAGGTCGCCGAATTCGTTGGCGGCTGGCGCTCCAAGACCCATCGCATGTATGTGAAGCGGCTCGGCGCGCCGGCGCCCTGACGCGCCGGGGCTGCCGGCGCGGTCAGGCGATCGTCACGCCGGCGTCGCGCATCAGGCCCGTCATCGTCGCCAGCGAGCCGCCGAGGTCGATGGCGCGACAGCCCTCCATGACCACCGTCGCCTCGAAGCCCAGTCTGCGCGCGTCGAGCGCGGAATAGGCCACGCAGAAATCCGTCGCCAGCCCCGCCAGCGTGACGCGCACGATGCCGCGTTCGCGCAGATAGCCGCTGAGCCCGGTCGGCGTCGTCCGGTCGTTCTCGAAAAAGGCCGAATAGGAATCGATCGCCCGGCGAAAACCCTTGCGCACCACCAGCTCGGCCTTGGTCCAGACGAGATCCGGGTGGAACTCCGCCCCTCGCGTGCCCTGAATGCAATGGTCGGGCCACAGCGTCTGCTCGCCGTAGGGCATCGGCACCGTCGAGAACGGCGCGGCGCCGGCATGGCTGGACGCGAAGCTGGAATGGCCCGCCGGGTGCCAGTCCTGCGTCAGCACCACATGCTCGAAACGCGCGATCAGCCGGTTGACCACGGGCACCACGGCATCGCCCTCCGCCACCGCGAGCGCGCCGCCGGGGCAAAAATCGTTCTGCACGTCGATGACGATCAGCGCTTCGTCGGCCACCTGCTTCTCCTTCGTGGGCCAAATCCCGACCCCGGGGGCATTCAAGCAGGATCGGGCGGCCCGGACAATGCCGGCCCCGGGCAATGCTGGTTCCTGCAACGCCGACTTTGACAAGCCGGCTCCCGGTGATATCGTTTGCATACCAATGAATTTGGCATCCCCCACAAGAGGGTCCGTCCAGCAATTCCGCCAGACGGGAAGAAGGCCGGAGTGGGACCGTGGCGCGCTACGCCAGACCGCGCACACTCGACGAGGCGTTGGCCCTTCGTGCCGGCGGTGGCTGGCGCGTGATCGCCGGCGGCACCGACTTCTATCCCGCGCAGGGCGCGGCCCCTATCGCCGACGATGTGCTGGATGTCTCGGCCGTCGCCGGCCTGCGCGGCATCGACGGCACCGACGCGGGCTGGCGCTTCGGCGCGGCGACGACATGGACGGACATCGTGCGCGCCGGCCTGCCGCCGGCCTTCGACGCGCTCAGGCAGGCGGCGCGCGAGGTCGGCTCCGTGCAGGTGCAGAACCGTGCCACCATCGCCGGCAATCTCTGCAACGCCTCGCCCGCGGCCGACGGCGTGCCGCCGCTGCTGGCGCTGGATGCCGAGGTGGAGCTCGCCTCGGCAGGTGGCGCGCGGCGCCTGCCGCTGGCGGAATTCATCCTCGGCAACCGCAAGACCGCGCTGGACGCGGACGAGCTGCTGATCGCCATCCATATGCCGAAATCCGCCGGCGCCGGCCGTTCCGCCTTCGAAAAACTCGGCGCGCGGCGCTATCTCGTCATTTCCATCGCCATGGCGGCGGCGCGCATCGTCGCCGGCGCCGACGGCCGCGTCGCGCAGGCTTCCGTCGCGGTCGGCGCCTGCTCGCCGGTGGCGCAGCGCCTGCCCGAGCTGGAGCGCGCGCTTGTCGGCCGGCCTGCCGACGCTTCGCTGGCGCAGGCTGTCGAGCCAGGCCATGTCGCCGCGCTCTCGCCCATCGACGACGTGCGCGCCACCGCCGCCTATCGCCGCGAGGCGGCGCGTGAGCTGGTGGCGCGGGCGCTCGCGCGTGCCGCTGCCGCCGGGCCGGTCGAGGCCGCCGCATGAACCTGCGCCCCGCCAGCCTCGTCAGCTTCAGCGTCAACGGCGCGCCGGTCGCGCTCGACGCGCCGCCGCTGGCGCGGCTGTCCAACGTGCTGCGCGACCGGCTCGGCCTCACCGGCACCAAGGTCGGCTGCGACGCCGGCGATTGCGGCGCCTGCACCGTGCTGATCGACGGCGATCCCGCCTGCGCCTGCCTCGTGCCGGCCGCGCAGGTCGAGGGCGCCGAGATCGCCACCGTCGAAGGGCTGGCCGACGGCCCCGCGATGTCGGCGCTCCAGCACAGCTTCCTGCGCCACGGCGCGGCGCAATGCGGCATCTGCACGCCCGGCATGCTGATGGCCGCGGCCGCGCTGCTCAAGCGCGACCCGCGCCCTTGCGAGCAGGCGGTGAGCGACGCGCTCGGCGGCGTGCTCTGCCGCTGCACCGGCTACCGCAAGATCGTCGAGGCGGTGATGGGGGCCTTTACCGAGGCACCCCCCTCTGGCCTGCCGGCCATCTCCCCCTCAAGGGGGGAGATCGACGGTCGCGATGCCGGCGATTTGCCAATCTCCCCCCTTGAGGGGGAGATGGCCGGCAGGCCAGAGGGGGGTGGGCCGCGCAAATCCGTCGGCACCTCCCCGCTGCGCCTCGACGGCCCCCCCAAGGTGCTGGGCACCGAGCGCTTCGGCGCCGACGAGCGTCCCGCCGGCTGCCTGTCCGTCCTCGTCATCCGCTCGCCGCACTGGCACGCGGACTTTACCTTCGGCGATCTCGCCGCCTTCGTGGCCTCGCATCCGGGCCTCGTCGCCGTGTTCACCGCGGCCGACATTCCCGGCCGCAACGCGTTCGGCGTCATCCCGCCCTTCGCCGACCAGCCGTCGCTCGCCGAGGGCCGCGCGCGCTTCCGCGGCGAGGCGGTCGCCATCGTTGCAGGCGAGCGCGAGGCCGTCGAGGCGCTGCGTGCCGACGAGTTTCCGGTGCGGTGGTCGCCGGTCCCGCATGCGCTCACCTGCGCCGAGGGGCTGGCGCTCGGCGACCTCCACGCCGCCCGCCCCGGCAACATCCTCACGCGCGGCCGCGTGGTGCGCGGCGACGCCGAGGCCGGCCTCGCCGCTGCCGCCGTCACCGCGAGCGGGGCGATCGAGACCGCCTATGTCGAGCACGCCTATATCGAGCCCGAGGCCGGCTACGCCTTCATGGACGGCGACACGCTGGTCATCAAGGCGTGCACCCAGTCGCCGGTCATGGACCGCGACGACACCGCCCTCGTGCTCGGCCTGCCGCCGCACAAGGTGCGCATCATCCCGACAGCCACGGGCGGCGGGTTCGGATCGAAACTCGACCTGTCCGTGCAGCCTCTCATCGGGCTGGTGGCGCTGAAGACCGGCCGGCCCGCCGCGCTCGTTTATACGCGCGCCGAATCGCTCGCCTCCACCACCAAGCGGCACCCGGCGTCGATGCGCGCGACCATCGGCGCGGATGCGCAGGGACGCGTCACCGGCATGGCGTTCGAGGGCGATTTCAACACGGGCGCCTATGCGAGCTGGGGCCCGACCGTGGCCAACCGGGTGCCGGTTCACGCCAGCGGGCCCTATTTCACGCCCAACTACCGCGCCGAGACCCGCGCCATCCACACCAACGGCCCGGTTTCCGGCGCCTTTCGCGGCTTCGGCGTGCCGCAGGCGGCGATCATGCAGGAAACGCTCTACGACGAACTGGCGGGCAAGCTCGGCATCGACCGCCTCGCCTTCCGCCACATCAACGCGCTGCGCAACGGCCAGCCGACCGTGAGCGGGAACGTCATGGAAGCGGGCGTCGGCATGGTCGACTGCCTCGAGGCGCTGGAGCCCGCGTGGAAGGCGGCGCTGGACGCGGCCGATGCCGCCAACGCGGCCGGCGGTCCTGTCAGGCGCGGGGTCGGCGTCGCCTCCTGCTGGTACGGCTGCGGCAACACCGGCATCCCCAACCCGTCCACCATCCGCATCGGCATCGCGCCCGACGGCCGGCTGGTGATGCATCAGGGCGCTGTCGACATCGGGCAGGGTTCCAACACGGTGATCCCGCAGATCGCCGCCGATGCGCTCGGCGTGCCGCTCTCCGCGTTCTCCTTCATCTATGGCGACACGCACCTCACCCCCGACGCGGGAAAAACCTCGGGCTCGCGCCAGACCTACATTTCCGGCAAGGCGGCGGAGAAGACCGGGCGCGCCCTGCGCGAGACGCTGCTGCGCTTCGCTAACGTAAGCTATGGCGCACATATAGCGCTCGACGGCGCGTCGATCGTCATCCGCGACGGCGCCGCGTCCCGGCGCATCGACCTTGCGGACCTGCCGGTCGGCGAGGACGGCTATGTCTTCCGCGCCGAGGAGACCTACGATCCGCCGACGCGCCCGCTCGACGCCGACGGTCAGGGCAAGCCCTACGCCGTCTACGGCTACGGCGCGCAGGTGGTGGAGCTGGAGGTGGACACGCGCCTCGGCACGGTCAGGCCGCTGAAGATCACTGCCGCGCATGATGTCGGCCGCGCCATCAACCCGCTGCTGGCGACCGGGCAGGTGGAGGGCGGCATCGCGCAGGGCATCGGCATGGCGCTGATGGAGGAGTACATTCCCGGCCGCACCGAGAATCTGCACGACTATCTCATCCCCACCATCGGCGACGTGCCTGAGATCGAGACGATCCTCGTCGAGGTGCCCGACCCGGAAGGGCCGTTCGGCGCCAAGGGGCTGGGCGAGCATGTGCTGATCCCGACCGCGCCGGCCATTCTCAACGCCATCCGCCACGCCACCGGCGCGCTGGTCCGCAGGCTGCCGGCGACGCCCGACCGGGTGCTGGCGGCTATAAGGGAAGCGGGACGATGATAATTTTTTCGCTATGCGTCCTTTCACACCCCTCTCTGTCCTGCCGGACATCTCCCCCACAAGGGGGGAGAATGGCTTTCATCGCTGCTTTCGCCGATCGTCGCAGGTTGGCGAAATCGCGGTGGCCGTCCATTCTCCCCCCTTGTGGGGGAGATGTCCGGCAGGACAGAGAGGGGTGCGAACGGGCGTCGGCGTCTCCGGCCACGGCGCGACGCGTCTGATGAACGAGCTCGTCGAACGGTTCACGCCCGCCGAGCCCGCCGCCGCGCCGGCCGAGAAGCTGCGCTGCGATGCCTGCCCGGTGATGTGCTACATCGCCGAGGGACGCACGGGCGCCTGCGACCGCTACGGCAATTTCGGCGGCCGCATCGTGCGCTGCGACCCCGTGCGCGTGCTGGAATTCGCTGCCGATGCCGGCACCCCGCTGGTCCAGTTCGTTTCCGGCGAAAGCGGGACCGGCGAATGGGACGGCAACCCGGTCAACACCGGCCGGCGCTTCGTCTCGGCCATCGGCGCCGGCACCACCTATCCCGACTACAAGCCCGCGCCCTTCATCGTGTCGCAGGAGGTCGAGGGCGTCGACCTCGTGACGGTCGTCACCGAGGGCATCTTCTCCTATTGCGGCGTCAAGGTGAAGATCGACACCGACCGCCATGTCGGCGACGAGACGGCGGTGGTGCGCGCGGCCGGCGAACCGGTCGGCCATGTCACCACCGCCGAATACGGCTCGCAGATGCTGTCGCTCGGCGGCGTGCGCCATCTCACCGGCGGTTCCAAGTCCGAAGGCCGCGTCACCTGCGACACGCTGCTGGCGCTGGTGAACCGCCAGCCGGTCGAGCTTTCCATCGACGGCGGCTCGACCCTCGTCGTGCAGGCGGGCGCGCCGCCCGTGATCGACGGCACCGTCGAGCACCGCATGCGCGTCGGCTGCGGCTCGGCCACCATCGGCATGTTCGCCTCGCAATGGCGCGGGCTGGTCGACGAGGTCGTGGTGGTCGACGACCACATCACCGGCGTCGTCTCCGAGCATCAGGCCGGCAAGGTCATCGGCTGGGAGGACACGGGGATAAAGATCGTCGGGCGGCGCTCCACGCCCGGCCGCTATTTCAAGGTGTCCGAGCCCGGCCTCGGCTGGGGCGGCACGCAACTGACGGACCCGCGCGCCATCCTCGGCGACTGGAACGCGAAGAAGGGCGCGCGCCCCGGCCTGTCGCTGCTGATGGTGTCCACCACCGGCGAGCAGTTCGCCTATTACGAGCTGGACGACGCGCTGAAGCCTGTCGAAAAGCCGTTCCCCGAGCGGCTGCGCAAGTCGGTCGCCCTCATCGAGGACAATTGCGAGCCGGCTTTGTGCACCGTGCTCTTCATGGGCGGCGCGGGCGGCTCGCTCCGCGCCGGCGTTACGGAAAATCCGGTGAACCTGACGCGCTCCGTCCATCGCCGGCAGACCTATGTCACGGTCGGTGGCGCGCCGGCCTATGTGTGGCCCGGCGGCGGCATCACGCTGATGGTCGACGTCACCCGCCTGCCGGAAAACGCCTTCGGCTATGTGCCGACGCCGGCGCTGGTGGCGCCCATCGAGTTCACCATGCGCCGCGACGACTATATCGCGCTCGGCGGCCATGCCGGCGAGATCCGGTCGGTCGACGACGTGCTGGCGCGCGGCGGCGACTATTTCAACGATCGCCGCCGCGAACCCGCCCCGCGCGAGGCCGCATGGCCGCCGCTCGCCCAGTTGAGGCGCGGGCGATGAGGCCCGATCCCAAATCAGGCCCGCAAATCCGCTGGCTGCCCGACGGCCGCCGCCTGCACATGAACCACGGGCCGATCGATCTGATCGTTCAGGCGTTCGGCGACCCGGCCGAGATCGCGGCAGGCTACGAGCAGGCGGCCGCGCGCTTCGGCACCATCCTCGAGGAGCTGGTCGCCGAGCTGCCGGACCTGCGCCGGCCGACGGCGCCGGACGCGCCGCGCGCTTTCGCCGGCCCCGCCGCCCGGCGCATGGAAGCGGCCTGCGCGCCGCTGGCCGGCGTGTTCCTCACGCCCATGGCGGCGGTGGCCGGCGCGGTGGCCGACGAGGTGCTGGCGTCGATGGTTGCCGGCCGCCTCCTCGCCCGCGCCTATGTCAACAATGGCGGCGACATCGCCATCCATCTTTCGCACGGCGAGGCGATGACGTTCGCCATCGCCGGCACCGGTCCCGGCACTGGCCCTGGTTTCGCCGACCGCGTCGCCATCGATGCGGCGTCGCCGGTGCGCGGCGTCGCCACTTCCGGCTGGCGCGGGCGCTCCTTCTCGCTCGGCATCGCCGACGCGGTGACGGTGCTGGCGCGCAGCGGCGCGGAAGCCGACGCCGCGGCCACGATCATCGCCAACGCCGTCGACCTGCCCGGCCATCCCGCGATCCGCCGCCGCCCGGCCGACGAACTCGCGCCCGACAGCGATCTCGGTAATCGTGCGGTTACGATCGAGGTCGGGCCGCTCAGCGCCGCCGAGATCGCGCAGGCCCTGCAAGCGGGGCTTGCCGTCGCCGAAGCCCTGCGCCGCCGTGGCCTCATCGAGGGCGCGGCGCTGTTCCTCGGCGGCGAGGCGCGGGTTTGCGGGATGGGCGCCGAGCCCCTGCACACCCCCCTCTGGCCTGCCGGACTACCTGGCCCGAGCCACTTGTCTCGGCCCGTCCTTCGGACCCCCCTCAAGGGGGGAGATCGGCTTTCAGTTCTTCATTCTCCAACCGTCCACGATTGGCGAAAGCAAAGCGGCCATCCAATCTCCCCCCTTGAGGGGGAGATGGCCGGCAGGCCGGAAGGGGGCGACGCAGGGCACCGCCGCCTCCGGCGAAACCATCCGGAGACATCCCATGCCTGATTTCCCTATCCGCAAGATCGCCGTCGTCACCGAGGAGATCCGCCACGACGGCGGGCCGGCGCCGCTGCGGCCCCGTCTGCGCGGGGCGGCGATGGCGCTGGTCGCCAACCCGTTCGCCGGCCGCTACGCCGCGGAGCTCCAGCCGGCGATGGAGGATCTGAAGCCGCTCGGGCGCGAGCTGACCGACCGCCTCATCACCGCCCTCGGCGGCGACGGCGCCGGCATCGACGGTTACGGCAAGGGGGCGATCGTCGGCACGGAGGGCGAGCTGGAGCACGGCGCGCTCTGGCATGTGCCGGGCGGCTACGCCATGCGCGAACGCCTCGGCGCGTCCAAGGCCATCGTGCCCTCGGCCATGAAGCTGGGCGCGTTCGGCTCGTCGCTCGACGTGCCGCTCGGCCATACCAACGCGGCCTATGTGCGCAGCCATTTCGACGCCATCACGGTGACCGCGCCCGACGGCCCGCGCCCGAACGAGATCCTGTTCGTGCTCGCAATGTCCATCGGCGGGCGCGTGCATTCGCGCATGGGCGGGCTGGAGGCGGGCGAGGTCAAGGGCGAGGGCGGCTTGCGATGAGCCGCGCCCGGCCCGGGGTGGGGGCGGGCGCGGCCGATGCGCAAGGGGCCGGCTACGCGCTCGACGCGCAGGTCGGCTTCCTGCTGCGCAAGGCCAACCAGCGCCACCTCGCCATCTTCGCGGCCCGCATCGCCGACCTGACGCCGCCGCAATTCGCCGTGCTGGCGAAGCTCGCGGAGGTGGGCGAGACCTCGCAGAACCAGCTCGGCCAGATGGTCGCCATGGACGCGGCCACCGTCAAGGGCGTGATCGACCGGCTGAAGGCGCGGGGCCTCGTCGCCCTGTCCGAACACGGATCCGACCGGCGCCGGCTGGTCGTCAGCCTGACGCCGGCGGGGCAGGCGGCGCTGGAGGCGCTGCTGCCCGGGGCGCGGACCATCACCGCCGAGACGCTGGCGCCGCTCACGGCGCGGGAAGCCGCGACGCTGGCGCGGCTGCTGGGGAAGATCGGGTAGGTCTTACGCGTCCTTTTCGGACAATTCGTTGGGCGGCCCGGGCTCGACCTCGACGGGCTGCTTGGGGCCGCCCCTGGCGACGCCCACCATGGCCGGGCGCAGCACGCGCTCGCCGATCACATAGCCCGGCTGGACCACGGTGACGACGGTGTTGGCCGGAACAGCGGGGTTGGGCACCTCGAACATCGCCTGATGGAAATTCGGGTCGAAGCGCTCGCCCTCGGGCACGATCTTCTTCACGCCGTGCCGCTCCAGCGCGGCGAGCATCGAGCGCTCGGTCATCTCGACGCCCTCCGCAAGGGTGGTGACGCCGGCATCCGCCTTCGCCTCGGCGGGGATCGCGTCCAGCGCGCGGCGCAGATTGTCGGCCACGCCCAGCATGTCGCGCGCGAAATTGGCGATCGCATACGATTTGGCGTCTGCGACGTCGCGCTGGGTGCGGCGGCGCAGATTCTCCATCTCGGCCGCGGCGCGCAGGCGCGCGTCCTTCAGCTCCTCGTTCTCCTTCATCAGGCGCACCAGCGCCTCATAGTCGCCGCTCTGGTCGGCCGCGCCCGCCGCAGCGGCTGCCGCATCGCCTTCCGCCCAGCGGCCGGCTGCCGCACCGGCCGTCTCGGCAACGCGTTCGTCTTCGGGCTTGTCGCTCATCGCCTCTTTCCATGCCGCATGGTTTCGGATTTGCCCGGGATATCGAGGCTCGGCACGCGAAAATCAAGTGTCGGATGCGGAATTCAGTCCTATCGGGCGCCTACTTCAGCATCCGCGACACGACCTGCGCGGTATAGTCCACCATCGGCACGATGCGGGCATAGTTGAGCCGGGTCGGGCCGATCACGCCGAGCGCGCCGATGACGCGCGAATCCCGGTCGCGATAGGGCGCCACCACCAGCGACGAGCCGGACAGCGAGAACAGCTTGTTCTCCGAGCCGATGAAGATGCGCACGCCCTCGCCCTCCTCGGCGAGGTCGAGAAGCTGGATCAGCCCCTCCTTGGTCTCCAGATCCTCGAACAAATGCCGCAACAGGTCGATCTCGGCCTGCGCGGTGACGCTGCCGAGAAGGTTGGCGTGCCCGCGCACGATCAGCCGCGCCGGCAGGTCGCTGCCCGCGCCGGCCCACACGGCGAGGCCGCGCTGCACCAGATCCTGGCTGAGCTGGTCGAGCGCGGTGCGCGTTTCCTGTTGCAGCCGCGCCATCTCGGCCCGCGCCTCGGCGATGGTGCGCCCGCGCACATGGGCGTTGAGGAAGTTGGACGCCTCGGCGAGCTGCGAGGTGGTGGTGCCTGCCGGCAGGTCGATCACGCGATTCTCCACGTCGCCGGCCTGGCTGACCAGCACCGCCAGCGCCTTGGTCGGCTCCAGCCGGATGAACTCGACATGCTTGAGCGCCATCTCGCTCTTGGCCGTCAGCACCAGCCCGGCGCCCTTCGACATGCCCGAGAGCAGCGACGAGGCGTCGGTCAGCATGTGCTCCAGCGTCTGGCCGGAGCCGGACGCCTTCACCTGCGCCTCGATCACCTTGCGCTCGTCCTCGGCGAGGTCGCCGATCTCCATGAAAGCGTCGACGAAGAAGCGCAGGCCGAGCTGCGTCGGCATGCGGCCGGCGGAAATGTGCGGCGCGTAGACCAGCCCGAGATTTTCGAGGTCGCTCATCACGTTGCGCACCGTGGCGGGCGACAGCGACTGCGGCAGGATGCGCGACAAATTGCGCGAGCCCACCGGCTCGCCCTCGCGCAGGTAGGTCTCCACGATCAGCCGGAAGATCTCGCGCGAGCGCTGGTCGAGCGCTCCGGGAAGGTTCTGTTCCAGAACGGGCCTGTTCATCGCCACCAAAGCCGCCTCCGTGTCGGGCAGGGCAAGGATATAGGCGCCGGCGGGCGCGGTGCAAGAAAGCCGCCCCGAAGGAAGACCTCCATGCGGCCTTTTCCTTTGCCTCGCCGCGCGGCGGGGGCTAGAAGGCGCGCTCGACACGAAACCAGCGGGGAAACCGACCATCATGAGGCCATCTGGGCGCAAGCCGGACGAGATGCGGGCCATTTCCTTCGAGCGCGGCGTCTCGCGCCATGCGGAAGGCTCCTGCCTCGTCAAGTTCGGCGACACGCATGTGCTGTGCACCGCGAGCCTTGAGGAGAAGGTGCCGGCCTGGATGCGCAATTCCGGCAAGGGCTGGGTGACGGCCGAGTACGGCATGCTGCCGCGCGCCACCCACGACCGCTCGCGCCGCGAGGCGGCGTCCGGCAAGCAGGGCGGGCGTACTCTCGAGATACAAAGGCTGATCGGGCGCTCGCTCAGGGCGGTGATCGACCTCCAGCAGCTCGGCGAGTTCCAGATCACCGTCGACTGCGACGTGCTCCAGGCCGACGGCGGCACCCGCACGGCCTCCATTACCGGCGGCTTCGTCGCGCTCCATGACTGTCTGCGCTGGATGGAAGCGCGCCGCATGACCTCGGTGGCGCGGGCCCTGAAGGACCACGTGGCCGCCATTTCCTGCGGCATCCATGGCGGCGTGCCGGTCATCGACCTCGATTATGTCGAGGATTCGTCCGCCGGCACGGACGCCAATTTCGTCATGACCGGCAAGGGCGGCATCGTCGAGGTGCAGGGCACCGCCGAGGGCGAGCCCTTCAGCGGCGCCGAGTTCGACTCGCTCATGGCGCTGGCGCGGGACGGCATCGCCCGCCTGGTCGACCTCCAGAAACAGGCGCTGGCCTGACCGTGCGCCCCTCGGCCATCCTCGAATCCGCCCTCTACGCCGAAGACCTCGACGCGGCGGAGGAGTTCTACACCTGCGTGCTGGGCATGGAGCGCATCGCGCGGGTGGACGGCCGGCACGTCTTCTTCCGCTGCGGGCAGGGCGTGCTGCTCGTCTTCAACCCCAACGCCACCGCCACGCCGCCGGCGCCCGATGCAAGGCTGCCGGTGCCGCCGCATGGCGCGCGCGGGCAGGGGCATCTGTGCTTTGCCGCTTCGGCGGGCGAGATCGAGAGCTGGATCGCCCATCTCAGCGCCCACGGCGTCGACATCGAGGCCGATTTCACATGGCCTCCCAGGGCAGCGGGGACCACCGGCGGCCGCTCCATCTATGTGCGCGACCCGGCCGGCAACTCCATCGAGTTCGCCGAGCCGCGCATCTGGGGGCTGTGATGCGCCGGCTTGAAACGCACCGGATCGTGGTCGCCAGCCACAATCGCGGCAAGCTGGAGGAGATCGCGGCGCTGATCGCACCCTACGGCTTCGAGGCGAAGTCGGCGGCCGAATACGGCCTGCCCGAGCCGGAGGAGACCGGCGCGAGCTTCGAGGAGAACGCCTATACCAAGGCACGGGCCGCCGCCTCGGCCACCGGCCTGCCGGCCCTGTCGGACGACAGCGGCATCTGCGTGGACGCCCTCGGCGGCCAGCCCGGCGTCTACACCGCCGACTGGGCCGAGAAGCCGGACGGTTCCGGCCGCGATTTCCTGATGGCGATGGAAAAGACCGACGCCGCCTTGCGCGCCGCCGGCGCTACCCAGCCTTCGCAGCGCTCCGCCCGCTTCGTGTCGGTCCTGTGCCTGTGCTGGCCCGACGGCCATGCCGAATATTTCCGCGGCGAGGTGGAAGGCACGCTGGTCTGGCCGCCGCGCGGGCAAAAGGGCCACGGCTACGACCCCATCTTCATGCCGGACGGCCATTCGTGCACCTTCGGCGAGATGGAGGCGGCCGAGAAGAACGGCATCGGCGCGCCGCTGTCGCACCGCGCGCGGTCGTTCGCGAAGTTCGAAGCCGCGATGCTGCGGGCGGGCTGATGTATTCGCTCGTCAGTTCCCCCTCACCCGGCCTCCGCTTCGCTCGGCCACCCTCTCCCCGTTGGGGAGAGGAGATCGTCGAGCGCCGCACCTCACTAGAGAGATTGGCCGCAGCGCTGCAGATTTCCTCTCCCCCACGGGGAGAGGGTGGCCGAGCGAAGCGGAGGCCGGGTGAGGGGGGGGTTGCAGGCGACGCTGTCCCATGAGCCCCGACCCCGGTTTCGGCGTCTACGTCCACTGGCCGTTCTGTGCCGCCAAATGTCCGTACTGCGATTTCAATT
>CAZVTK010000063.1:0-23615 GCA_964629765.1 uncultured Mesorhizobium sp. | reverse complement strand
CCTATTTCTCGATCGAGGCCATCCAGTCCGGCAACGCGCTGATCGAGAACCACAATGCGCTGATCGCCCGCTTCGACGGCGCCGACGGCATGAAGACCGGCTACACCTGCCCCTCTGGCTTCAACCTCGTCGCCTCCGCGACGCGCGGTGGGCGCACGCTGCTTGCCGTCGTCATCGGCGAGACGTCGACCGAGGAGCGCGACGAGAAGGCGGCCGAGTTGCTGGCGGAAAGCTTCTCCAAGGGCGGTTTCGCCGCGCCGCGGCTGGCCTCGATGAGCCCGTCCGGCGTCATGCAGAACCAGGCGACCAATATGCGCGAGGCGATCTGCACCGAGGCCGCGCGCAAGGAGCGCATGGCCAATCGCGACGAGCAGGGCAGGCGGGTGCTGCGCTCTGCCCATATGCGCCAGCTCGACCGGCCGCGGCGCGTCATCCAGGTCGCGCTCGGCGGCGCGTCCGGCCCGGCCGCGCCGGTCGAGCCGGCGGCGCTGCTGGACGGCATGCGCATTCCGATCCCGACGCCGCGCCCTGACTACACGCCGCGCATCGCCGAAGGCGGGTAATCGGCCGCGATAATCCAGCGCGTGACGGGGCAGGGGTCTTGAACCGGCGCGGCGGCGCGCCCACTAAAGCCTTTTCAGTCGAGCCGTCGCCCATGTCCGTTCCCGTTCCCGTCACCGTCCTCACCGGCTTTCTTGGCTCGGGCAAGACGACCTTGCTCAACCGGCTGCTGTGCGACCCGGCGGCGGCCGGGACGGCGGTGATCGTCAACGAGCTGGGCGAGGTCGGCATCGACCACCTTCTGGTCGAGCAGTCGTCCGAAGGGCTGATCGAACTCTCCGACGGCTGCCTGTGCTGCACGGTGCGCGGCGACCTGATCGACACGCTGGCCGACCTGCTCGACCGCGCCCAGACCGGCCGCATCGCGCCGATCTCGCGCATCGTCATCGAGACCACCGGCATGGCCGACCCCGTGCCCGTCCTGCAATCGCTGATGGGGCACCCGGTGCTGGCGCAGATGCTGGCGCTGGACGGCGTGGTGACCCTCGTCGACGCTGCGAACGGGCAGGCGACGCTCGACCGCCATGCCGAATCGGTGCGCCAGATCGCGGTGGCCGACCGCATCGTGCTGTCCAAGCGCGCCATGGCCGGGCCGGATGCCATTCCGCCTCTGCTGTCGCGGCTGGCCCAGCTCAATGCCCGTGCGCCGGTGCTCGACGGCGACGATGCCGGCGCCAGCGGTGCCGCCGCGCTGTTCGGCCTCGGCCTGTGGAACCCGGCGACCAAATCGGCCGACGTCGCCCGCTGGCTCGGCGAGGCGGCCGCGCACGATCACGACCACCATCATCACGGGCATGGCCACGGACATCGTCATCATGACGGCCACGATCACCACCACGGCGTCCACGACGATCGCGTAAAGAGCGTTTCGCTCGTCCACGACCGGCCGGTGACGTGGCAGACCATCGAGATGTTCCTCGACCTGCTGCGCTCGGTCGAGGGCGACCGGCTGCTGCGCATGAAGGGCATCGTCGAGCTGGCCGAAAGCCCCGAGCGCCCACTGGTGCTGCATGGCGTGCAGAAACTGCTGCACCCGCCTGCCCGGCTGCCGGCCTGGCCGGACGGCACGCGCGGCACGCGGCTGGTGCTGATCGGCTTCGACCTGGACGACGCCTATGTGCGGCGGCTGTTCGCCGCCTTCACCGGCGCGCCCGCCATCGACACGCCGGACGCCAAGGCGATGACCGACAACCCGCTGGCGGTGCCGGGCTTCACCGGCTGAGCCGTGCGGTCAGCCTTTCTCGATCAGGAAGCGATGGCCGCCGTCGAGCGCGACGGTCTCCACCAGCCGGTGCCCGTCCTCGGTGCAGAAGGCGGGGATGTCGAGCGCGGCGAGCGGATCGGTGGTCTCGATCCACAGCCGGGCGCCCGGCGTCATGGCGGACAGGCGCTTGCGCGTCTTCAGCACCGGCAGCGGACAGTTGAGGCCACGCAGATCGTAGCTGGCGGCCGGCTCGCCGGCCGGCTCACTAGCCGGCTTCCTTTTCATCGATAAGCCGGCTCAGGAATCGTTGCCGCGGTTGCGGCGGAAGAAGTTCAGGATCCTGTTGCCCTTCTTCTCCGGCTCGGCTGCGTCCTCGGCCGGCGCGGCGGCCTGCGGGTTGGGCGCGGGCAGCGGGGCCACGCTCTGGGGCTGCACCGCGGCCACGGCCGCGCTGGCGCGTTCCGCCACAGGCGCCGCGACGGGCGGCGCCACGGGAGCGGGGACGGCGGGCTGCTGCGCCTGCTGCGCGACGGCCGGCGGCGTGGTGCCGGTGGCCGGCTCCTCGCCTGCCGGCTGCGGACGGGCGGCTGGAGCCGCAGCAATGCGCGGCTGCTCCAGATATTGCTGGTTCGGCGGCAGGCGGGTGACCTTCTCGCCGCGGGCGCGCCGGCGCGACCAGTCGGCCACCAGCGCGGCCTCCTTCATGCCGGTGATCGACGGCGACGGCAGCTTCTTCTTGACCGAAGACGAGCCGAGCGCGGCGCCGAACGCCGCGTCGAACTGGGTCTGGTAGGTGCGGTAGGCGCTCGCGACCGTATCCGGCGTCGACGTCGCCGGGCAGGCGGCTGCGGGGTTGAAGCCGCGCCCGTCGGCCGAGATCTGGTTGAAGACGTAGCGCCTGCCGCACACGTCGACCTTCGGCGGCGTCCTGGTGACCTCGAAATGGTCGTAGCCTTCCTTCAGCATCTTCCAGAACTCGTAGTTCGGGTCGCTGCGGTAGCGGGCCATGTTCTCGGCCGTCATGCGGAACGGAAACGCCTGCACCTGGAAGGCCGTCTGCCCGCCCTTGAAGGCGTCGCGGGCGAAGGCGTAGATCTGCTCGACCTGCTCGTCGGTCATCGAATAGCAGCCCGAGGACGAGCACGCCCCGTGCACCATCAGGTTGGAGCCGGTGCGGCCGTGCACGCGGTCATAGGCGTTGGGGTAGCCGATGTTGAAGGCGAGGTGATAGCTCGACTTCGGGTTCAACTGGTGCGGGCCCACCATGTAGAATCCCTCGGGCGCCTGGCGGTCGCCCTCGGTGAATTTCGGCCCCAGCACGCCCGACCATTTGCAGATGTCGTAGGCGGTGGCGAGGTCGTAGCGGCCGTTGTCCTTGGCCTTCCAGACCTCCAGCCTGCCCTCTTCCTTGAAGATGCGCAGCATGATCGGCGAGGTGCGCGTCATGCCCTTGTGGCGCATGGCGGTGACAAGCTTGTCGGGAAGCGCCTTCTCGGCCTTGGGCGCGAGATCCTCGAGCGAGCTCTCGGTGCAGCCGGCAAGGCCGACGACGGTGGCCAGCAGAGCGGCGCGCAGAAGACTGGAATTCATGCCCGTCCCGTACAAAATGTTGCGCTGTCCCGGCGTCCCGGGGCTGTCCGCCCGGCGACGCGCCCCCCGTATCGGTGCCAAGTCAGGACCCTAGTCCCCCTAGGCTTGAAAAAGCCTTACCGCAAGCTGCGCCGGCTCTTCCTCACGCCAAGTTCATTCGGCCGCGGGAGGGGCGAATTTGTGGCGAAAATCGCAGCAAAACGCGACACATGGCCCAAGCCAACCCCCCGGGTCGACCCGCGACCCGGCCCGCCACCCGGCAAGCGCGCTACAGGCTGCGGCCGATGGCGAGGAACTTCTCGCGGCGATGCTCGCGATAGTCGGGACCCAGCGCGGCGAGCTCGGCAAAGCCGCTGGCGATCCTGTCGCCGGCGGCTTGGATCACGCTCTCTCGCGCGCGGTGGGCGCCGCCGATCGGCTCGGTGACGATGCCGTCGATGATCTTCAGCTCCAGCAGGTCCTGCGCCGTGATCTTCATGTTGGTCGCCGCGTCGCGCGCGCGGCCGGGATCGTGCCACAGGATCGAGGCCGCGCCTTCCGGCGAGATCACCGAATAGATCGCGTGCTCCAGCATGTAGACGAGGTTGGCGGTGGCGATGGCGATGGCCCCGCCCGAGCCGCCCTCGCCGATGATCAGCGAGACGGTCGGCACGGTCATGGCGAGGCAGGCCGAGGTGGAGCGGGCGATCGCCTCCGCCTGGCCGCGCTCCTCCGCGCCGATGCCGGGATAGGCGCCGGCCGTGTCGACCAGGCTGATCATCGGCAGGCCGTAGCGGTCGGCCAGCTCCATGATGCGCACCGCCTTGCGGTAGCCCTCGGGCCGCGCCATGCCGAAATTGTGCCGCAGCCGGCTGGTCGTGTCGGAGCCCTTCTCCTGGCCGACCACCGCCACCGGCTCGCCGCGGAAACGGGCGAAGCCGGCGACGATCGCCTCGTCCTCGCCGAAGGCGCGGTCGCCGGCCAGCGGCGTGAAATCGGTCATCAGCCCGGCGATGTAGTCGTTGCAGTGCGGCCGGTCGGGGTGGCGGGCCACCTGCGCCTTCTGCCAGGGCGTCAGCGCCTTGTAGATATCCTTCAGGGCGTCGCTCGCGCGTTTCTCCAGCCGCTTGATCTCGTCGTCGACATCGACGGATCCGCCGCTTTCGGCCAATCGCTTCAGTTCGAGGATCTGGCCCTCGAGGTCCTGCACCGGCTTCTCGAAATCGAGGTAGTTGTACATTCGGCTGGCGGCTCGCAATGAAGGATGCGCGCGTGGCGCGGCCGACCCTCTGAAACGATCGAAAGCCGGGAATTCCTGCCTCAAATAGCGGGAGTGCCCCTAGTCGGCAAGCGGGTGATGCGTGTTGACGAGATCGGCCAGCCGCTTCTCCAGCACATGGGTGTAGATCTGGGTGGTCGAGATGTCGGCATGGCCGAGCAGTTGCTGCACCACGCGCAGGTCGGCGCCGTTCTGGAGCAGGTGGCTGGCGAAGGCATGGCGCAGCACATGCGGGGAGATGGCCGCGGCCCGGATGCCGGCGCGGGCCGCCAGCGATTTCAGGTCGCGGGCGAAAACCTGCCGCGCCAGATGCCCGCTCTCGCCCCGCGCCGGGAACAGGAAGCGGCTGCCGGCCAGCCCCGCATCCGCCTTGCGCGCCGCCAGCCACGCGGTCATGGCGGCGCGGGCGGCGGGCGACAGCGGCACCAAACGCTCCTTGTTGCCCTTGCCGGTGACGACGAAGAAGCGCTCGTCGCGCAGCGCAACAGCGAGCGGCAGCGAGACGAGCTCGGAAACGCGCAAGCCCGTGGCGTAGACGAGCTCCAGCAGCGCGTGGAGCCGCAAGGCGTCGGCGCGGTCGATGCCCGGCGGCGGCGCGCCGGCTTCCGCAGCGGCGCGGTCGAGCAGGCGGCCGACCTCGTCCTCCCCGAGCGTCTTCGGCAGCGGCCGGCCGCGGCGCGGCGCGTCGAACAAAGTCGTCGGGTCGTCGGCGCGCACGCCTTCGAGGTAGAGGAACTTGTAGAACTGCCGCAGCGCCGAGAGCTTGCGCGCCTGGCTCGACGCGGCGAAACCTTCGGCCGCGAGGCTTTCCGCGTAGGCACGCACCGCATCCGCCGGCGCGGCGGCGATGCCGCCCCAGGCGCCCTGCAACGCCTCGCCCGCCGCTTCGAGGTCGCGGCGATAGGCCGCGAGCGTGTTGTCGCTCGCGCCGCGTTCGGCCGCCATCATCTCCAGAAAGGCGTCGATGCGGTGGCCGTCGCGCATGGCTGCGTCAGCGGCTGAAGCGGTCGGACGGCACGCGCACGGAGATCTCCGCGACATTGGGCTGCACGAAATTGGCGAGCGCGAACATCGTGCCGTAGACGACGGCGACGATCACGCCGAGGATGACGAGCAGGCGGAAGAGTGTCGGCATCGCCCCTGTGGTGCCTCTTGAGGTCGCCCTGCCTTATTGCCGCTGGAACGCGGCAATTCAAGTGCGGGTCAAATGCGGGCGGGAGAAACAGGGTTTGCCGCCGCCAAACGGCGTCAACCCGGCATTAACCCTGCCGCGGATCGCGGGGCCGGCAGCCGCAACGCCGGCACGCCGCAATCGTTGAATCGCGTTCGGTTCTCGCTTTCGGGCGACACGGCCAAGGAGGCGGCGATGTCGGGAGATGAGCGCGGCGCTCCGCGCGAAAAACGCAGTGCGGCAGAGATGGAAGGGCAGGGCAGTTCGCCGCAGGGCGACTGGCGCGGCCCCTATGGCTACGGCCATCGCGCCCACCGGCCGGACCCGACGGCAAGCTATGCCTTCGATCCCGGTCCGCCGCGGTCCTTGCCGCCGGGCGAAGCCGCAAGGGACTCCCGAACCGAATTGGCGCAGGCCGAATCGCCGGTCATCTGGAAGCGGCCGCTGAGGGTGGACGACACGGACGGATCCGGCTGAAACGTCCCCCGAACGCAAAGACCCGGCCGAAGGCCGGGTCCGCGATTGTATTGCCGAACGAAATTGCCGGCCGGAAAGACGGTGCTTACGCCGCCTCTTCCTGCTCGGCTTCCTCCGCCTCGGCCTTGGCGCCGCGGCGCGGGCCCTTGGCGAGGTTCGCCTCGATCAGACGCACGGCCTCCGTCTCCGACACGCGGTTCACCGCGGCGATCTCGCGCGCCATGCGGTCGAGCGCGGCCTCGTAGAGCTGCCGCTCGGAATAGGACTGCTCGGGCTGGTTCTCGGCGCGATAGAGGTCGCGCACCACTTCGGAGATCGAGATCAGGTCGCCCGAATTGATCTTGGCGTCGTATTCCTGCGCGCGGCGCGACCACATGGTGCGCTTCACGCGCGCGCGGCCCTGCACCACCTTCAGCGCGCGGTCGACATAGTCCGTCTCCGACAGCTTGCGCATGCCGATGGAGGCGGCTTTCGCCACCGGCACCTTGAGGCGCATCTTGTCCTTCTGGAAATCGATGACGAACAGTTCCAGCTTCATCCCCGCGACTTCCTGTTCCTCGATCGCGCTGATCTGGCCGACGCCATGCGCGGGATACACGATGAACTCGCCGGCCTTGAAGCCATTGCGCGTCGCCGTCTTCTTCTGGGGGGTTGCCATACGCCTGAAACTCCTGTTGTGAAGCCGGATGCGGGTGCCCGGCCCATAGGCATGCGCTGCCGGCTCCGGACACGGATCGGGGGACACGCGGATCGGGCGCCGGGCGGGCCTTCGGCGCCCCATGGACGCAAAAAGACCCCGGGGTCGCCCCGGTCCGGGTGTCGCTCTGATCTTTCGTTGATTAACGCTTCCGCGCGATTGATCGACGAAGTGTCACCGGCATTTTTTCGAGCCTAGCACAAAAAGGCGCAAGAATCAACAATTTGCCGCACTGGCGAACGCAACCGGCCGGACCGGCGGCGTTAACCATATGCCGGCCGGAAAGAATATCGATCGGCTCTTGCCGCTTCAGTTGGCCGCTTCAGTTGCCGGGGCCCGGCTCCGGCGAAAAATACTTCTCGAACTTGCCTTCGAGGCCGTCCATCTCCTTGGCGTCGTCCGGCGGATCGCGCTTGACGGTGATGTTGGGCCACAGGGCGGAATATTCGGTGTTCACCTTCAGCCACTTGTCCAGGCCCGGCTCGGTGTCGGGCTTGATCGCGTCGGCCGGGCATTCGGGCTCGCACACGCCGCAGTCGATGCACTCGTCGGGATGGATGACGAGCATGTTCTCGCCTTCATAGAAGCAGTCGACGGGACAGACTTCCACGCAGTCGGTATATTTGCAGCGAATGCAGTTGTCGGTAACGAGATAGGTCATGGCAGGGGTCGCGAGCGAGGCATCGGGACAACGCGACTGACCTAGTTCCTTTGACCGGGCCATGCAAGGCGACGTTTTCGCGCAAGCGGGGCGCCGGCGGAAGGCGATTCCTCCGCCGCGCCGCGGGGCCGGGCCGACCGTTCAATCCGTGTCGAGGAGACGATCCGTCATGCGCCGCTCGCGCTTGGTGGGCCGGCCCGCGCCGCCGTCGCGCACCGCATGGGCGCGGGCCGCGGGCGCGGGCTGCGCGGCCGGCGGGGTCAGATCTTCGTAGAGCAGCCGCGCCTCCGGCGCCGGGCCGCGCCTTGTGCCAGACGCCAGAACCTTCAGAACCAGAACCTGCCGCTCGAGCGTGATGGTCAGGCCGTCGCCCGGCTTCACCGCATGGGCGGGCTGGAGCACCTTGTCGCCGTTGATACGCACCTTGCCGGCCTCGACCAGCCTGGCGGCCAGCGTCCGCGACTTGACCACCCGGGCGAAGAACAGCCATTTGTCGAGCCGCTGGCGCCCCGTATGGCCCGCGGCTTCCGCCATCACTTCCGCAACTGGTCGCGCAGGGCTGCGAGCTTGGCGAAGGGCGAGTCGGGATCGACGCGGCCGGGCTTGTCGTCGCGCGGCCGCGTCGACGAGAACACCTGCTGCGGCTTGCCGCGCTCCTCGCGCCGGTCGTCCCGGCGATTGTCGCGATTGCCGTCGCGGCGTCCCTGACGGTCGTCGCCGCCCTTCTGGCCGCCGCTGCGGTCGCGCTGCCAGGGCTTCGCGCCCTTGTTCCGGTCGGGTCCGCCTTCGCCCTGACGGCGCTCGCCGTCGCGCTCGCGGCCCCTGAAGCCGCCCTTGCCGCGGTCGGGTCGCTGGTCGGGCCGCTGGTCGGGCCTGTCGCCGCGTGGCGGGGCCTCGCCGGCCGCCTCGCCCTGCGCGGGTTCGGCATTCTGTGCGCCCGGCTGCCCGCCCGCCTGTCCTACCGCCTGTCCTCCGGCATGCCGGCCGCGATGGCGCTGGCCCTGACGATCGCGGCCCTGGTTGCCGCGGTTGCGATCGCCGAAGCGGCCCTGCCGCCAGACGATGACCGGCTTTGCCGTCTCGGCGGTCGCCTCCGGGGCAGGTGCGTCGGCTGCTTCGACCGGCGTGGGCGCGACTGCGGGGTCGGCATGATCGTCGCCCCGATCCTCCACCGCCGGATCGGCGGCGGGTTCCTCATGGGCGATGTCGGGGCCGACAGCCGAGATTTCGGCATCCTCGTCGGCGCCGTCCGGCGAGGGTGCCGCCGCCACGGGTTGCGCGTCGGCGGCGACGGTCGGCGATTCGTCCGGGTCGGCGGCCAGCGCGGCCGGCTCCACCGGCGCCGCTGCCGCGGCTTTTGCCGCCAGCGCCTCGCGCCAGGCGGCCTCCTGCGCCTCGATCCTGGCTGTCACCTCCGTGGCCGGCTTCGGATCGCCGCGATAGCCGAGCCCCTTCAGGATCTCCTCCATGTCGTCGGCGGTGGCGCCGAGAATGGACATCATGGCCGGCGTCGCCACGAAGGCGCCGGCGTCGTAGCCGCCTTCGGGGCGGGGACCGGTGCCCGGCTTCCATGCCAGCGCCGGGCGGATCAGGTCCGCCAGCCGCTCGAGGATGTCGACGCGAACGGCGCGGCGGCCCAGCATGCGGTAGCCGGCGAGCCGGTAGAACGCTTTCTCGAAGGCCGGGTCCACCACCAGCGAGGTGCGGCCGGAAGCCAGAAGGTTGACCACGTCGCCGAAGCCGGGTTGGTCCTTGGCGTCGTTGGCCAGCGCCCACAGCAGCGTCAGCAGGCCGGCGGGCGCGGGCTTGAGCAGCGCAGGCAGGAAGACGTGGTAGGCGCCGAAACGCACGCCGAGCCGGCGCAGCGCGCCGCGCTGGTCCTGGTCGAGGCCGCGCACGTCCTCGGCCACGTCGCGCCGGTTGAGCACGCCGAGATTCTCGACCAGCCGGAAGGCGAGGCCGCGCGCCATGCCCGTCAGCGCGTCGGCCGAGGCGAGGTCGTTCAGCGGCTTCAGATGCGTCTCGATCTGGAAGGCGACGTAGCGCTCGGCCCGCGCCTGCACGATGTCGCGCGCCGTGCCGGTGAGCTGCTCGTCGGCGAGCAGCACCACGCGCGGCTTCAGCGCGCTCTCGCCGCTGGTCAGCGTCGCCACCGGCGCGCCGATCCAGCGAAGGGTGCCGTCGGAAGCAAGCGCCAGATCGCCGTTCGGGCAGTTGGCGAAGCGCTGGGCGCGCGTCTCGAACTCGCCGGCGAGCGCCTTCTGCGCGGCGCCGCGCACGGCGCGCGCGTCCTCGCCGTCGGCGCTCTGGTCGGCGGTGAAGCGGAACCCCGCCAGCTCGCCGACATGATGTCCCTCGACGAGCACGGTCCCGGTCTGTGTGATCTCGGCTTCAAGCATGGTGTTCTCTCGCAACCGCCGCATGAGCACGGATGTCCTGCGGTCTACGAAGCGTTTCGTCAATCGGTCATGAAGGGCATCCGACAGCGCATCCTCGATCTGCCGCGTTTTTTCCTGCCAGTGTGCCGGATCGGCCAGCCAGCCGGGCCTGTGCGACACGAAGGTCCAGGTGCGGATCTGGGCAATACGCGCCGACAGCACGTCGAGGTCGCCCTCGGTGGACGAGGACAACCGCACCTGCCGGGCGAGGTAGTCCTCGTCGACATGGCCGCGCCGGGCGAGGTCGGCGAAGATGGAGGCGACCAGTTCGGCATGCTGGGCCGGCGCGATGCGCCGGTAGTCCGGCAGCGCGCAGCAGTCCCACAGCATGGCCACCCGCTCCGGCCGGTCCGCCAGCCGCGCCACGTCGTCGTCGCGCGACAGGTGCTCCAGCGCCAGGAGGTCGGCGGCCGGCAGCGCGCGCGTCAGCCCCTCCACCGCGGGCACGGCGTCGATCGACTGCTTCAGCGCGCCGAGCGAGGCGAAGTCGAACCGGACGCTGCGCCATTGCAGCACGCGCACCGGCTCGAAATCGTGGCCCTCGACCTTGCGGACCAGATCCTCGTCGAAGGGCTGCACCTGGCCCGTCTCGCCGAACGTGCCGTCGCGCAGATGGCGGCCGGCGCGGCCGGCGATCTGGCCGATCTCGGACGGGTTGAGATGACGGAACTGGTGGCCGTCGAATTTTCTGTCCTGCGCGAAGGCGACATGGTCGACATCGAGGTTGAGGCCCATGCCGATGGCGTCGGTGGCGACCAGATAGTCGACGTCGCCGGACTGGTAGAGTTCGACCTGCGCATTGCGCGTGCGCGGGCTCAGCGCGCCCAGCACCACCGCCGCGCCGCCGTGGCGCCTGCGGATCAGCTCGGCGATGGCGTACACCTCGTCGGCCGAGAAGGCGACGATGGCCGAGCGGCGCGGCAGCCGCGTGATCTTGCGCGGGCCGGCATAGGCGAGGTTGGACAGGCGCGGCCGCGTCGAGACCGTGATGCCCTTGAGCAGCTTCTCCAATATGCCGCGCATCGTGCCGGCGCCGAGCAGCAGCGTTTCCTGCCGGCCGCGCAGATGGAGGATGCGGTCGGTGAAGATGTGGCCGCGCTCCAGGTCGCCGGCGAGCTGCACCTCGTCGATGGCGACGAAGGAGGCGTCGGTCTGGCGCGGCATGGCCTCCACCGTGCAGACCGAGTAGCGCGCGCCCGGCGGCACGATCTTCTCCTCGCCGGTGACGAGCGCGACCTTGTGCGCCCCGACCTTCTCGCAGACGCGGCCGTAGACCTCGCGCGCCAGCAGCCGCAGCGGCAGGCCGATGACGCCGCTGTCGTGCGCCACCATGCGCTCTATGGCCAGATGCGTCTTGCCGGTGTTGGTGGGGCCGAGGACCGCGGTGACGTCGCGGCCCGAAAGGACCAGCGGAGCGGCCTGCTTCAAGGGAATGTTCATGCGGCGTGCGGCGGCCTTTCCGGACCGTCGGGGAAGAACGCGCCGTCTAGCACGCGCGGCGGCGCGGTTCCATCCCCGGTTGCTGGCCCCGGTTGTCGACCGCCGGCATATGGGGTCCGGCGCCGTGCAAAACAGGGGTTGCAGCCCGATCCGCGAACGACTCCCGAACGAATCGGCGACGAATCGCTGACTCCGGCCGATTCATGCTTTGTTCGACACAACATATAGAGGACTGCCGGGACGGCGGTCCCATATGCTGAATCGGCTCGGCGCGCCGGCGCGGAGTCGGCGCGAATCCGGCGGCGATTCCGCCATCCGGCCGCTTCTGCCGACGGACTCCGAATCGCGGCGGAGTCAACAGGCGGGAGGCTGTCCGGAGCCTGCCTGCCTGCGCCTCGCGTGCAATATTCCTGTGGCTATTTCCCAGGCAGCGCCGCAAGGCATTGATTTGACGCGCCGTGGCGGGCTCCTTCCGTGGGTGGGACTTCGACTACGGTATGAGGAGGGATCATCCATGAAGAAGCTTTCGGCCGAGTTCCTCGGCACATTCTGGCTCGTCTTCGGCGGCTGCGGCAGCGCTGTGCTGGCGGCGGCCTTTCCGGAGCTCGGCATCGGCTTCGCCGGCGTCGCGCTGGCCTTCGGCCTGACCGTGCTGACCGGCGCCTACGCCTTCGGCAGCATTTCGGGCGGCCATTTCAATCCGGCCGTGACGGTCGGCCTGCTCGCCGCCGGCCGCTTCCCGGCCAAGGACGTGCTCGGCTACGTGGTTGCCCAGATCGCCGGCGCGGTCGTCGCCGCGGCAGTGCTCTACCTGATCGCCACCGGCAAGGCCGGCTTCGCGGCCGGCGGCTTCGCGTCCAACGGCTATGGCGAGCATTCGCCGGGCGGCTATTCGCTGACCTCGGCGCTGGTCATCGAGGTCGTTCTCACCTTCATGTTCCTGATGATCATCATCAGCACGACCACGACGGGCCGTATCCCGGCCGGCTTCGCGCCCATCGCGATCGGCCTTGCGCTGACGCTGATCCACCTGATCTCGATTCCGGTGACCAACACGTCGGTCAATCCCGCCCGCTCGCTCGGCGTGGCGCTGTTCGCCGACGGATGGGCGCTCCAGCAGCTCTGGCTGTTCATCGTGGCGCCGATCGTCGGCGCGGGCATTGCCGGTGTCGTCCACAACGCGCTGTTCGGCAGCGACCGTTGAGCGGGGTCTACTCGCAAACAAAAACGGCGCCGCGAGGCGCCGTTTTTGTTTGAGCCGGCTATTTTGCTGGACGGGGCTCTTTTCGACCCCTCATCCGACCTCGCTTCGCTCGGCCACCGCCCTGGGTGCTTCGCACCCGTCCTTCGGACCCCACAAGGGGAGAAGGAAGAGGCGCCCTCCCTTCTCCCCTTGTGGGAGAAGGTGTCGCCGAAAGCGACGGATGAGGGGTGCCTGCCCGCGCCGCGCCCTACGAGAAGAACTGGCCGCCGTTCGCCGAGATCGTCGACCCGGTGATGAAGCCGGCCTCGTCGGAGGCGAGGAAGACCACGCAGCGCGCGATCTCCGCGGCCTCGCCGAGTCGGCCGACCGGGATCTGCGCGACGATCGCCTCGCGCACCTTCTCCGGCACGGCCATCACCATGTCGGTGGCGATGTAGCCCGGCGCCACCACGTTCACCGTGATGCCGGCCTTCGCGCCCTCCTGCGCCAGCGCGCGGCTGAAGCCGATGTCGCCCGCCTTGGCGGCCGAATAGTTGGCCTGCCCCATCTGGCCCTTCTGGCCGTTGATGGAGGAGATGGTGACGATCCGCCCGAACTTGCGTTCGCGCATGCCGTTCCACAGCGGATGGGTCATGTTGAAGACGCCGGAAAGATTGGTGTCGATCACTTCTTTCCACTGCTGCGGCGTCATGCGGTGGAACATGGCGTCGCGGGTGATGCCGGCATTGTTGACCAGCACCTCGACCGGGCCGAGCTCGGCCTCGACCTTCTTGATGCCGGCGACGCAGGCGTCGTACTCGGCCACGCTCCACTTGAAGACGGGAATGCCGGTCTCGGCCTTGAACTTCGCCGCCGCCTCGTCGTTGCCGGCGTAGTTGGCCGCGACATGATAGCCGGCATCCTTCAGCGCCACCGAGATCGCCGCGCCTATGCCGCGCGAGCCTCCGGTGACGAGCGCCACTCGTGACATGGTATTCCTCCTCCCTTTGGTCGGAGAGCGAATAGGGAGTAGCGAATAGCGAGTGGGGATCGCCCCAACCGCCTTCGCCGTTCTTTCCCCCTATTCGCTACTCGCTATTTCGCTATTCGCTTCTTTCCACGCACATCGCCACGCTGTGCATCGGCGGCGCATCTCGTAGACCAGCGTGTTGAAGACGCGGGCGCCCGACGCGCCGATCGGATGGCCGATGGCGATGGCGCCGCCGTTGACGTTCACGATCTCCGGGTTCCAGCCCATGTCCTTGTTGACCGCGCAGGCCTGCGCGGCGAAAGCCTCGTTGGCCTCGACGAGGTCGAGGTCGTCGACCTTCCAGCCGGCCTTCTGGAGCGCCTTGCGCGAGGCGGGGATCGGGCCGGTGCCCATGATCTGCGGGTCGACGCCGGCGGTCGCCCACGAGACGATGCGCACCAGCGGGGTGATGCCGCGCTTCGCGGCCTCGGCCTCGGTCATCAGCACCACGGCGGCGGCGCCGTCATTGATGCCGGAGGCGTTGGCGGCGGTCACCGTGCCTTCCTTGTCGAAGGCCGGCTTCAGCTTTTGCATGGCCTCCAGCGTGGCGCCGTGGCGGATATATTCGTCGTTCTCGACCACCACGTCGCCCTTGCGGGTCTTGAGCGTGACGGGGACGATCTCGTCCCTGAAGCGGCCCGCCTTCTGCGCGGCCTCGGCCTTGTTCTGCGAGGCGACCGCGAACTGGTCCTGCACGTCGCGCGAAAGCTGCCACTGGCGGGCGACGTTCTCGGCGGTGTTGCCCATGTGGTAGCCGTAGAAGGCGTCGGTCAGCCCGTCCTTGATCATGGTGTCGATGAGCTTCAGGTCGCCCATCTTGGTGCCGGCGCGCAGATATTGCGCGTGGGGGGCGAGGGTCATGGATTCCTGCCCACCGGCGACGATGATGTCAGCGTCGCCCGTGGCGATCTGCTGCATGCCGACCGCGATGGCGCGCAGGCCCGAGCCGCAGAGCTGGTTCAGCCCCCAGGACGTCGCCTCGTCGGGGATGCCGGCGGCCCGCGCCGCCTGCCGCGCCGGGTTCTGGCCCTGGCCGGCGGAGAGAATCTGGCCGAGGATCACCTCGTCCACCTCCTTCGGGTCGACCCCGGCGCGCTCCAGCGCGGCCTTGATGGCCACCGCGCCGAGGACATGGGCCGGCGTGTCGGCGAAGGCGCCGTTGAAGGAACCGACCGGCGTGCGCGCCGCGCCGGCAATGACGATCGATTGTGCATTGGCCATCAGCTCAACTCCCCTTGGGCGCCGCCATCGCGCGGCCTCGTCCGCCTTTTATCTGGCCATTTCCGCGGCCGCTGTCAAAGCCGTTTCGCAGTGCGGCATGCGCTGGCTCAAGCCGCGGCGGGTCGTGGCGCAGTGCAAAAGCGTGCCCTGCCGCACCGCACAAAGTGCTTTCATTTCAGGCGGTTTTGCGCAATCCTGCCGCAATTGCCGAAGGAAGCGGCCGGCGTCGACCGGCCGACGCGGCTTCAGGATTGGGTGTTGGGAGGAACGCGATGCCCGCCAAGGACGAACCGGTCGTCATCAAGAAATACGCCAACCGACGCCTCTACAACACCGGCACGTCCACCTATGTGACGCTGGAAGACCTGGCCGAGATGGTGAAGCGCGGCGAGGATTTCTCCGTGCAGGACGCCAAGTCCGGCGACGACATCACCCATTCGGTGCTGACCCAGATCATCTTCGAGCTGGAGAACAAGGACGGGCAGAACATGCTGCCGATCCCGTTCCTGCGCCAGCTCATCGCCTTCTACGGCGACCAGATGCAGGCGGTGGTGCCGAGCTTCCTCGAGCAGTCGATGATCGCCTTCGCCAAGGAGCAGGAGCGCTTTCGCGAGCAGATGAACGAGGCGTTCGGCAAGAACCCGATGGACGTGATGTCGACCGCGCCGATGAAGGCGTTCGAGGAGCAGGCACGGCGCAATGTCGAGCTGTTCCAGAACGCCATGCGCATGTTCACGCCGTTCCCCACGGCGCCGGAACCGGAACAGGAGCCGGCGGGGCGCGGGGCTGCCTCGCCCTCCGGCGCGGACGATCTCAGCGAGCTGCGCGAGCAGATCGCGGCCATGCAGCGCAAGATCGACTCCATGGGCCGGCGCTAGCGGCGATTCGCCCGCCTGCACGTGCAGCCCGGCCCTGCGACCAGTGTGCCCTGCTCCGGACAGCCTGACATGACCCGCGGTTCGGCCGTCGCGATTCTTCTCGTCTTCACGCTGCTGGGGCCTCTGTTCGGCACCCTCGTCGCCGGCCTGATGCTGAGCGTGGAGGGCGGCGTGCTGCGCCCGGACGATTCCATCGGCGTCGTGCCGCTGCTCCTGGTGATCGTCTACTTTCCGATCGCCTACCTCGCCGGCGGCCTTCAGGCCATCGCCACGGGCGTCGTCGCGGCGGGGATGGCTCTCTGGCGCGGCCGCCTCGAATGGTGGCCGGCGATCCTGGCGGCGGCCGTGCTCTCCGTGTTCACCGCGCTGCGGGCCGACGGGGACGGCTTCGTCACGGCGACGATGGTGGCGACGCATGTCGGCGCGGCCGCGCTCTGCCTGCTGGTGTGCCGGCTGATGCTCGGGCGCCCGAGCCCGCGCGGACCTGACAACGGCGCCTGACCGGGTTTTTCGGCCCGGCCGCATCTTATCAGGCCCGGTTCCGCCGACGTTTGCACCGTTGCGAAACTGCCGCCCCGACCGTACACATCCGTCGCGGCCGGACCTGCCGGCGACGGTGATCGAGACGGAGGAACGATGACGCAGCTTTCCCTTGCCAAGGCCAACAGGATCATCGGCGCCGGCTTTACGCGGGCGAAGGAGCTCGGGCTCAAGCCGCTGGCGATCTGCGTGCTCGACGCGGGCGGCCATCCGCTCGCCTTCCAGCGGCAGGACGGCGCGTCCATGCTGCGCTTCGACATTGCCTTCGGAAAGGCCTACGGGGCGCTCGCCGTGGGAGCGGGGTCGCGTACCGTGGGCAAGATGGCGGTGGAGCGCCCGCATTTCTTCACCGGCCTGTCGGGCGTTTCGGGCGGGCGCATCGTGCCGGTGGCCGGCGGCGTGCTGGTGAAGTCGCGCACGGGCGTCCTGCTCGGCGCGGTCGGCGTGACCGGCGACACGTCGGACAATGACGAGATCGCCGCGCTTGCCGGCGTCGAGGCGGCCGGGCTCGTCGGCGACGGCGGCTGAATTCAGCGGATGCTGATGTCGCGGCTCGCCGCCCGCAGCGAGACGGAGAAGCCGGCGAGCACGTCGACCGCGGCGATGAACATCAGCACGAAGAACAGGCTGGTCGCCGCGCCCTCGACCAGCAGGAACTCGACGATGAACAGCACCAGCACGGCGAGCGACAGCAGATGGTCGATCACCGACGAGTTGCTGGTGCGGGTCGCCTTCAGCACCTCGACGAAGAGCAGCACCAGCGCGACGACCACGATGAGGTCGGCGAGCGTCATCGACCAGACGCCGCCGGACAGCATCGGCAGGGAGAACAGGACGGTGCCCCACGGGCTGGCGCCGCCGCCCAGCAGCCCGGTCAGCCCCAGATTGTAGAGTACGAACGGGACCAGCATCAGCGGGATGTTCGACAGCATGGCAGGACTCCGAGGGCGCCATGTGGGGGAAGGCGCCATGTGGGACGCGGCGCGCCGGGTCGTCAAGCGCCGCATGGCGCACAAAAAAGCAAAGGACCGGCACTGGCCGGTCCTGCCTTTCGTCGCGAAGGAAGAAGGGCTCAGCCCTCCTTCGGCTCCAGCACCTGACGGCCGCGATACATGCCGGTCTTCAGGTCGATGTGGTGCGGGCGGCGCATCTCGCCGGAATTCTTGTCCTCGACATAGGACGGGGCCTTCAGCGCGTCGGCCGAGCGGCGCATGCCGCGCTTGGACGGCGAGGTCTTTCTTTTGGGTACGGCCACGGAACTGCTCCAGTCTCACTGCCGCCGTCTCGCTGGAAAACCACCCGTGCGGGCGGCCTCCTGGCGGCGAACATCCTTGAAAGTCGGGTGCCTATATACGAGGCGCGCGGCTTTTGCCAGCGTTTCCGCCGATTTTTTCGCCGCAGGCGCCCCCCTATTTGAGGCACCCGTTGTAGCCGCCTGCTTTCTCGGCGCGCGCCTGCACGATCGAGGCGAGCCGGTTCAGGGCCGGGCTCGGCTTGGCCGGGTTGCGCGTGCGCGGGCTCGGCAGCGTCACCGCCAGCAGCGCCGCCTGCCGCGCCGTCAGGCTTTTGGCCGAGCGGCCGAAATGGTGCCGCGCCGCCGCCTCCGCGCCGTAGACGCCCGGCGCCCATTCGGCGATGTTGAGATAGATCTCCATGACCCGCCGCTTCGGCAGCATGAAGTCGAACCACACGGCGAGCGGCACCTCCAGCGCCTTCCTCACATAGGAGCGGCCGTGCCACAAAAAGAGGTTCTTCACCGCCTGCATGGGGATGGTGGAGGCGCCGCGCGAGCCCTCGCCGGACAGCATCTCCTCGATGACGAGGTTCATCGCGCCCCAGTCGACGCCGCCATGGCTGCAAAAGCGGCCGTCCTCCGACATCATCACCGAATTGACGAGGGCCGCGCCCATGTCGTCGATACCGACCCACTGGCGGTCGTAGCCCCGCATGGTGACAAGGTCGGCCGCCATGAGGTTGGAGATCGGCCGCACCGGCGGAATGGCGTAGAACAGCGTCAGCGCCAGCGGCAGCGCGCCCAGCGCCACGATCGCGACCAGGGCGTAGCGCAGCAGGCGCGCGACAAGGCCGCGGCGCCGCTCCCGCCGCCTGCCGCCGCGCGGGCGCACCTCATCCGCGTCGATTGCCGGTTCCATCGCCACCGCAAGACCTTTCCCCTCTCGTCTTAGCCTCCTTCCCCGGCCGGCCCAACCCCCGATCCGCAGCGCCCTTGCCGGGCGGCTTGACCCGCCCGGCGTTTGTGGGCATCGCATGCGCCCATGAAGGGGGATCCCGCACACCATTTCGCCGCCGCGCTCGCCGGCGCGGCCCTGCGCGTCGAGCGTCGGCTCGACGCATTGCTGTCCGCGCGCCCGCTGGGCGGCGAGATCGCCCGGCCCGATCGGCTGCTGGCGGCCATGCGCCACGGCGTGCTCAACGGCGGCAAGCGGTTCCGCCCGCTGCTCGTCATGGAGAGCGCGGCCCTGTTCGGCGCGCCCGACGCCGCCGCGCTGGACATCGCGGCGGCGCTGGAGCTGGTCCATTGCTACTCTCTGGTCCATGACGATCTGCCGGCCATGGACGACGACGATTTGCGCCGCGGCCAGCCGACGGTGCATCGCGCCTTCGACGAGGCGACCGCGATCCTCGCCGGCGACGCGCTGCTGACCATGGCCTTCGACGTGGTGGCCTCGGCCGAGCTGCCCGCCGAAAGCCGCGTCGCGCTCGTTGCCATGCTCTCGCGCGCCGCCGGACTGGGCGGCATGGCGGGCGGGCAGATGCTCGACCTTGAGGCCGAGCAGCGCGCGCCCGACGAGGCCGGCATCATCCGCCTCCAGGCGATGAAGACCGGCGCGCTGATCCGCTTCGCCTGCGAGGCGGGGCCGGTCATGGCGGGCGCGGAGCCGCAGCATCGCGAGCGGCTTTCGGCCTTTGGCGACGCGATCGGCCTCGCCTTCCAGCTCGCCGACGATCTGCTGGATCTCACCGCCGATGCGGGCGCGATGGGCAAGGCGACCGGCAAGGACGCCGCCGCCGGCAAGGCGACGCTCGCGGCCCTCCACGGTTCCGGCTGGGCGCGCCGCCAGCTTGCCGGGCTGGTCGGGCAGGCGGGCGAGCTGCTGGAGCCCTATGGCGACGGCGCGGCCCTGCTGGTGGCGGCCGCGCATTTCGTCGCCGACCGGCGCTCCTGACGCCGACTCCGCCGGGGCGCATCGTTAAGCGCGGCTTAATCCGATTGCTCGATATTGACGCTCTTGTTGCGTTCGTTGCGTACCGGAGTACCCGCGTTCATGTCGTCCGCCATCACGCGCTCCTATCTGCGCAGCCGCCTGGTCTTCATCCTGCTCGGCTTCGTGATGGCGGTCGGCAGCGGGGCGGGCTTCATCCTGTGGAAGGCGCAGCAGGCCAAGACCGACGGCAAGTTCGCCGAGCTCGTGCGCTACACCGCCGACGCCGTCGACAACGTTCTCTATAACGCGCTCCAGCTCGACAATTCGCGCATGCTGGCCGATGCCGACGTCAAGCGCGGCGCCGTGCAGGCCGTGCGCGCCGCCCTGCACGAGGCGATCAACGGCCTCGACGAGGCCTACGACGCGCTGCGCCTGTCGTCCGGCGACACGATGGGGCGCGGCGAGAGCGTGCTGATCGCCGAGGAGGAAGCCGCCGCCGCCGGCGCCGCCAGTCACAACGCGATGCTGGCGCGCGTCGCCGGGCTCGTCATGCCGCCCGCTGTGCTGGACCTGTGGGAACGCTCGCTGCGCAAGGACATCAAGGAGGTGCTGACCCACGCCGACCGGCTCGACATCTTCACGGACGTCTCGCTGCCGGCCGCCCAGCGCGTCTTCGCCGAGCTGCACACGGTCGCCAACGGGCGGGTGCGGCCCAACCTCGCCGCGACGCTCGACGGGCTCGACGCCGGCATGGAGCGTAGCTGGGGCGCGCTGCAATGGGCGATGTTCATCGTCACGCTGATCATGCTCGTCTCGGGCACGCTGGTCGTGCTGCGCGTCTTCGAGCCGATGGCGAAGAACATCGAGGACGCTCACCGCAACCTCAGCGACGCCAAGGAATCGGTCGAGCAGGCCCGGGTGAAGGCCGAATCGGCCGATCGCGCCAAGTCCGAGTTCCTGGCGAACATGAGCCACGAGATCCGCACGCCGATGAACGGCGTGCTCGGCATGGCCGAGCTGCTCGCCCGCACCGATCTCGACCAGCGCCAGTCCATGTTCGTCGACGTCATCGTCAAGTCGGGCAACGCGCTGCTGACGATCATCAACGACATCCTCGACTTCTCCAAGATCGACGCCGGCCAGCTCGTGCTCGATCCCGCGCCCTTCCGCATCGGCGAGGCGGTGGAGGACGTCGCCACGCTCGTCTCCACCAAGGTGGCGGAAAAGGATCTCGAGCTGATCGTGCGCGTCGACCCGGACCTGCCGCTGTCGGTGGTGGGCGATGTCGGGCGCTTCCGGCAGGTGACGACCAACCTCGTCGGCAATGCGGTGAAGTTCACCGAGCGCGGCCATGTGCTGGTCGACATCTCGCGCGTGCCGCGCGGCGACGGCATGGTCGAGGTGAAGGTGACCGTCGAGGATACCGGCATCGGCATCCCGCAGGACAAGCTCGCCACCGTGTTCGAAAAATTCGCGCAGGTCGACGCCTCCTCGACCCGCCGCCACGAAGGCACCGGCCTCGGCCTCGCCATCGCCTCGCGGCTGGTCGAGCTGATGGGCGGCGGGATCGGCGCCAGCAGCGAATACGGCAAGGGCTCGACCTTCTGGTTCACGGCCGTCTTTCCCGTCGACGAGAGCGCGGAGAAGCCGAAGCCGCTGCCGCTCGACGTGACCGGCGCGCGCGTGCTCGCCATCGACGACAATCCGATCAACCGGCAGATCATCACCGAGCAGCTCAAGAGCTGGGGCTTCGACTGCGCCGCGGCCGAGAGCGGCCGCATGGGCCTCGCCTTCCTCGAAAGGGCGGCCGAGCTGGGTGCTGCGATCGACTGCGTGATCCTCGATTTCCAGATGCCCGACATGAACGGCGGCGAGGTGGCGCGGGCGATCCGCGCCGCGCCGGCCACGCGCGACACGCCGATCGTGCTCCTGTCCTCCGTCGACCAGATCAACGTCACGCGGATGGTCGCCGAATGCGGCATCACCGCCCAGCTCAACAAGCCGGCGCGCTCCTCCGCGTTGCTGGAGACCATCGTGTCGGCCATGCAGGCCGCGCGCGCCGAACGCATGCGCCGCGCGGGCGAGGAACTGCCGGCCGCGCCGGCCGCGCCGATCCGCAGGGCGCTGAGCCCGGCGCCGGAAAGCCGTATCTCCGCCTCGTCCCTGCGCGCGCCGACGCCCGGCCTCGACGTGCTCATCGCCGAGGACAACGAGGTGAACCAGCTCGTCTTCAGCCAGATCCTGAACGGGCTCGGCGTCTCCTACCGCATCGCCTCCAACGGCCGCACGGCGGTGGAGCTCCAGCGCACGCTGAAGCCGCGCCTCATCCTGATGGACGTGTCGATGCCGGAGATGAACGGGCTGGAGGCGACGCGCGCCATCCGCGAGTTCGAGGCGTCGAACGGGGCGGCGCGCACGCCTATCATCGGCGTCACCGCCCACGCGCTGAAGGGCGACCGCGAGCGCTGCCTCGAAGCCGGCATGGACGACTATCTGTCCAAGCCGGTCTCGCCCGCCAGGCTCCAGCTCAAGCTGGAGACGTGGATGGCGGCGCCCGACATGGCGATGACCGCTTAGCCGGCTACGGCCTTCAGTACTTCCGGCTCTTGACCCAGGGCAGCAGCACCAGCCCGATCAGGAACAGGACGATGATCGGGGTCACGCCCAGCCGCTGCGCGTCCTGCGACGACAGGCCGAAGGCTTCCGAGGCGAAGAAGGCGGTGGCGAAGGCGATCGACAGCGGCCCGATGAAGGTCGTCGCCTTGCCCGACAGGGCGTAGAGGCCGAACGCCTCGGTCACGCGGTCGCGGTCCACCTGGTCGACCAGCAGCGTGCGCGAGGCCGCCTGCAACGAGCCTCCGGCGGCGCCGATCAGTGCGCCCGCGACGTAGAAGGTGATGTCGGGCAGACCGCTCGCCGTGCCCGGCGCGGCGACGGTGACGAACAGAACCTGCGTCTGCGTCGTCGAGATGACGATGATGCAGCAGGCCGTCAGCAGAAGCGCCGACCACGCCACCACCGTCTTCGGCCCGTGGCGCTGGTCGGCGATGCCGCCGAGCCATGCGCCCACCGCGCCGGTGATGTTGGCGAGGATGCCGAAGATGCCGATCTGGATGATCGACCAGCCCAGCACGCCGGCCGCGTAGATGCCGCCGAAGGTGTAGAGCGCGTTGAGCGCGTCGCGGTAGAACATGGAGCCCATCAGGAAGGAGAAGTAGCTGCGCTCCTTCGGCAGGCTCCTCAGCGTCTCCCACAGCCGCGCCAGCCCCTTGCGCACCGCGCCGGCCGTGCTCCTGCGCACCACGTCGGGCGTGAACAGCATCATCGGCAGGGCGAACACCACGTACCAGACCGCCGTGAACGGCCCGCTGGCGCGGTCGCCCTCATGGGCGACGGGATCGAGGCCGAACAGCGGCGCGAAGCCGAGCAGCGTCCGTCCGGTCGTCTCCGACGCCGAGAGGAAGCCCAGCACCACGACGAGCGTGATCAGCCCGCCGACATAGCCCAGCCCCCAGGCCGAGCCGGACAGCCGGCCGAGCTCGGCGCGCGGCACCAGCGTCGGCATCATCGCATTGTTGAAGACGGCGGCGAACTCCATGCCGAACACGGCCAGCGCGATCCAGAACAGCACCCATGTCAGGTCGCTCATGCCCGGCGCGGCGTACCACAGCATCCAGCAGCCGAGGATGCCGAGCACGGAGAAGCCGGCGATCCACGGTTTTCGCGGTCCCGAGGCATCGGCGATGGCGCCCAGCACCGGCGAGCCCAGCGCGATCAGCAGTCCGCCTATGCCGGTGGCATAGCCCCACAGCTCCTGCCCCTCGGCGCTGTTGGAGGCGACATGGGCGGCGAAATAGGGCGCGAAGACGAAGGTGATGACCAGCGTGTGGAAGGGCTGCTGCGCCCAGTCGAACAGCATCCAGCTCCAGATCGCCCGTTTCGACGCCCGGGCCTCGCCCGCCGCCAGCTCGCTCGTTTCCGCCACTGCCATGTGTCGTCCCCGATCTGGTCCGCCGGAGGTCAGCACCTCGCGGCCCCCCCCACGGGGCGGGGGGGGCCCGGGGCGGCCGGGGGGGGGGGGGGGGGGGGGGGTGGGGGT
>CAZVTK010000062.1:0-24023 GCA_964629765.1 uncultured Mesorhizobium sp. | reverse complement strand
GTTCATGAACTCGCGGTCGTGCGAGGTCATCAGGATGGCGCCGTCGAACCCCTTGAGGAAGGTTTCCAGCCAGATCAGGCTTTCGAGGTCGAGATGGTTGCTCGGCTCGTCGAGCAGCATGGCGTCGGGCCGCATCAGCAGGATCTTCGCCAGCGCAACGCGCATCTTCCAGCCGCCGGAGAGCTTGCCGACGTCGCCGTTCATCATCTCCTGGCTGAAGCCCAGCCCGTCCAGCACCTCGCGGGCGCGGCCGTCCAGCGCATAGCCGTCGAGCTCGTCGAAAGCGGCCTGCACCTCGCCGTAGCGGGCGATGATGTCGTCCATCTCGTCCGCCCGCTCCGGATCGCCCATGGCATGCTCCAGCTCGGCCATCTCGGCGGCCAGCGCGCTGACGGGGCCGACGCCGTCCATCACCTCGGCCACCGCGCTGCGGCCCGCCATGTCGCCCACGTCCTGGCTGAAATAGCCGATCCTGACGCCGCGATCGATCGCCACCTGCCCCTCGTCGGGCTGCTCCTGCCCGGCGATCATGCGGAACAGGGTCGTCTTGCCGGCGCCGTTGGGACCGACGAGGCCGACCTTCTCGCCGCGCTGGATAGTCGCCGACGCCTCGATGAAGACGATCTGCCTGCCGTTCTGCTTGCCGATGCTTTCGAGGCGGATCATGCGGGTTCCTGCTGGGTGTCCGGAGCAAAGCGGGCCGTAGACCATTGCGCGGCCGTCTTCGCAAGGGCCAGGCTTCGCAAGGGGGCCGATCCCCGCTCCGGTCCGTCCACACCATCGTCACGCGCCGTGCCTGCGAGCCGTTGCAATCTTCCGATTTCAATGATGGAAAAGCGCCATGGCGCTATCGGCACGAACCATCGCGGACAGCGATCTGATCCTGCAACTCATCCAGCGGCAGTCGTCCAGCCTGCAACAGGCTTATAACGCCAATCCCCGCCTCTCCTCGGTCTTCGCCACGCAGCAGCGCTGGCTGCTCGCGCATGCGGCCATGGCGCTGCATTTCCGCGCGGTGGAGGCGGGGGAGCCGGGCCTGACGCTCTCGCGGTTCCTGGCGGCGGTGGAGGAGCACGCCATCGCCAGCCGCAACACCGCCGACGCCTTCATCAAGGAGATGATGAAGTACGGCAACATCGCCTTCGTCGAATCGCCCGGCGACCGGCGCGCGCGGCCGATGACGATCACCAGGGCGCCGCTCGATGCGATATGGGGCTGGGCGGCGGTGCATCTGGCGACGCTCGACCAGTTCGACGGCGCGCGCCGGCTGGAAACCTTCGTCGCCACGCCCGACGCGATCCAGCGGCTGCAGCCCGACATCGCCGATGGACTGCTTGTCTCGACCGCCATCCGGCATCCGCAGAACACCTTCTCTTTGTTCACCTGGCTGAACAATGGCGGGGTGATCATGGACTGGCTGGTTTCGGGGATCGGCCCGAAAAGCGCGGACGGCAGCCGCTACCCCACGGCGGTCGGCTCGATCGCCGAAATGGCCGGCTGGCTCAACCTGTCGCGCACGCATCTGGCGCGCAAGCTGCGCGAGGCGGAGGCGATGGGCAGCCTCGGCTGGACGGGCAGGCACGGCGATTCCGCCATGTGGGTTTCGTCCGGCTTCGTGCGCGAGATGATCGAGGCGCAGGCGCACAAGCTCGCCGTGATAGACGCCGCCTACGAGGCGAACTTCGGCGGTTAACCCTCCGCGAACGCTTCGAATTCCTCCCAATAATAGTCCGCTCCGCTCGATTGACCGCGGCCGCGCGGCGCTCCTACGTTCCGCAGCGTGAGGCGCCCCGCGCCCGTTCAGCCATGAGGGAACGTCAGTGACCGCATCGAACCCTCTGTTCTATCGCGACATCGTTCCGCTGGATCGCCACCGCCATGGCGCGACGAGGCTGGCGGCTCCAGAACGGCCGTTCTCCTTCGCCGAGGCGACCCAGTTCGTCCCCGCCGTGGCGGAGGAATTCACCGCCGCGTGCCGCGATCTGGCGATCGTGTTCCTGCCGGGGCCGCAGCGCCCGGCCGCCGTCTTCGTGGTGGGGCTGAGGGCCGGGCAGAACCTCCTGGTGACGCCGCAGGGCCTGTGGGACGGCGGCTACGTTCCCGCCTTCCTGCGCCGCTATCCGTTCATCCGCGGCGACATCGAGGGCGCGGACCCGGTCGTGTGCATCGACCAGTCCTATGAGGGGCTGAACGAGGATCGCGGCGAAGCCTTCTTCGCCGACGGCGCCGAAACCCCCTATCTCGAAAGCCAGGTCGGCTTCGTGAACGCCTATTACGAGGCGAGCAGGCGGTCGGAGGCGTTCTGCGATCTCGTCCAGCGCATGGAGCTGCTGAAGCCGGTCACCATCGATGTGAAGTCGCGGGGGGTCGCGAGCGCGCTGCACGGGCTTTTCGCCATCGACGAGGAGAAGCTCGACAGGCTGCCGGCCAGGAAGTTCGAGGAGCTGCGCAAGGCGGGCGCCCTTCCGGCGATCTATGCGCAGCTCGTCAGCCTCGGGGCGATCGGCAGGCTGAGCGCCCGGCTCGACACCGAGCGCCGGGGGTTCGACGCATGAGGCCGTTCGGGATCGTTGCGCTTGCGATGGCGGCGGCGCTCTGCGCATCGGCGCCGGCCGGCGCGCAGGCCGATGCAGCGCGGCCTCCGGCGGCCGGCGTGGTGCCGGGAGCGCCGGCCGCTCCCGTCGACCTGACGGGATTCCGCTCGGCGCATTTCGGCATGGACGAGCCCGCGGTGCGCGCCGCCATTGCCGCCGATTTCGGCAAGGAGTCGGCCGAGCGCATCATCGTCCAGGACAATCTCGCCGAGAAGACCCGGCTGATCAGCGTGCTGGTGCCCGATTTGTTCGAGGACGCCGGAACCGGCAGCGTCTCCTACATCTTCGGATACCAGTCGAAGGCGCTGATCCAGGTGGCGGTCGCATGGTCGGCGCAGACCGACCCGGCGCTGACGCCGGAGCGGCTCTTTGCCGGCGCCAACGTGCTGCAAGGCTATTTCGCCGGGCAGGGCTACGTGCCGGCGACCGTCGTCACCAACGCCGTGGTCGACGCCGGCATCGTCATGTTCCGCGGCGCCGACGCGGACGAGAACACGGCGATGCTGCTGCTCCAGGGCAGCTTTGCCGGCGAGGGCCTGCAGAAGAACCTGACCCCCTCGGCGCTGCTGCTCTACTACATCGACGACGCCAAGAACCCGGACGTGTTCAAGATCCCGCCGGGCAAGTTCTAGAGGTCGGATGGGGCAGATGGGCGCCGGGCCGACGCGATTGCTGGGACGGATGCGCGGCGCGCTAAGCCGCGGCGTCGCGCTGCTGCCGCTCGCCGCCGCCGGGGCGACCGGGGCCGGACAGGCGCTGGCCCAGTCCCTCGATCCGGCCGGCAACGTCATCATTCCCGACGGCCGCACGGCGACCAGCCTGTCGGTCGGCGGCGCCACCACCGACGTCACCACCGGCACGATGGCGGGCGGCAACGCCTACAATTCGTTCTCGCGCTTCGAGGTGGGGGAGCGGAACACCGTCAATCTGCATGTGCCCGCCGAAGCGGGGCACCTCATCAACATCGTGCGCGACGCGCCCGTCGTGGTCGACGGCACGCTGAACGCCATGCGCGACGGCCGCATCGGCGGCAATGTCGTCTTTGCCGATCCCTACGGCTTCATCGTCAACAAAAACGGCGTGGTGAACGCCGGCAGCCTCACGGTCAATACGCCCACAGGCGACTTCCTCGACCGGACGATCGACGCGGCCGGGCGCATCGACACAGCGCTCGGCGCGCGCATCGTCGACGGCGACGTTCCGATCTCGCCGGACGGCTCGATCGTCATCCGCGGCAGGATCAACACGCAAACCGGCGTGTTCCTGAAGGGCAGCTCCGTCGCGGTGGACGGGCCGGCGCGCCACAAGGCGCAGTTCGAGGCGACGGTCAACACCAAGGGCAGGCGCAGCGGCGGCCAGATCGTCGTCCAGAACGGCAAGCTGCGCATCGTCGCGGCCGGCGCGGCGCGCATCGGCGGCAAGCTGAGAGCGGGCGGGCAGGCGCGCGGCGGCGAGATCGAGATCGGCGGCGGCGAGGTCGCGGTGCTGCCGACCGCGCGCATCGTCGCGCTGCGGGCAAACGACGCCGACGCGCTGGTGGCGGCCTCGGAGGCCGTGCGCCGCGCCAGCGCCGGCAAGGTGAGCATCACGTCGGCCGGCAACCTCTCCGTCGCGGGCTCCGTCCGCGCCGAAGGCTCGGTGCATGCGGGCGGGGCGATCGCGCTGGCCGGCGGAACGGTCGCCATCGCGCATGGCGCGAATATCGCCGCCACCACCGCCCCCGTGCCGGCGTCGCGCGAGGCGGCACTGGCCGGCGCCGGCGTGTCCATCCGCTCGACCGGCGATTTGTCGCTGGCCGGCAGCGTATCGGCCGACGGCGCGGAAGGCCCATCGGGAGGCCGGGCGGGCGGCACGATCGACGTGCTGGCGGCGGGCGACATCGCGCTCGCCTCCTCGGCGGCGCTTTCCGCCAGCGGGGCGGGCGACGACGCCGACGGCGGACGCGTCATCGTCTTCGCCGACCGCAACCTGACGGTCGCCGACGGCTTCACCGTCAAGGCGGCCGCGGGCACGACCGGCGACGGCGGCTTCGTCGAGCTGTCGGCAAGGAAGGTCGTCGAGCTCGCCTCGATCAATCTCGACGTCGGCGCCGCCGGCGGCAGGGCCGGCACGCTGCTGATCGACCCGGACGACATCGTCATCGGCGGCAGCGGCACGCCCAGTGTGGTCGTCGGCAGCGGCGCGGCGCAGGGCGTCACCTTCGTGGCGAGCCAGATCACCAACGGGGTCAATATCCGTCTCGAGGCGACCTCTTCGATCACCATCAAGTCGAATTACGGCATCGACACGCGGATGCTGGCCGCCGGCGTGACGACCGGCAATTCCGGCAGCGTCACGCTCAAGGCCGGCAGCATCGCCATCGAGGACGGCGGCTTCATCCGCACCGGCGTCACCGGCGCGTCGACCTTCACGGCCGGCGCCGTCACGCTGGAAGCGGCGACGATCAACGTCGCCGACGGCGCGGAGATCGACGCCGGCGGCGGCACCGCCCCGGCGCGGGCCGGCGACGTGTCGCTCATCGCCCGCGAGAGCTCGACCGCCGACCACTGGGGCGCGGCCGGCAAGTCCAACAGATTCTCCACCTCGATCACCGTCGACGGCGCGATCACCGGCAAGACCGTCACGCTGGAATCCTATGCCCGCTACGAGGTCGGCAGCCTGCATGCGGGCACGTCGGCGACGATCAACATCAACGGCACGATCAGCGGCACCGCGATCAACGTGCTGGCGAAGTCGGAGTCGCGGTCCAACTACAACGACAGCGGCATTGCCTTCGGCATCCTCGAAGGCGTGCTCAGCGCCGTCAACCCGCTCGGCATCGACGCCGCCTGGATCAGCGCCAGCGCCAGGGCGCACCTCAACATCGGCTCGGACGCCGACATCACCGGCGGCACGGTGAAGCTGGAGAGCCTCGCCATCGGCGAGGCCGTCGACCAGGCCGTGGGCCTGAACGGCGCCGGCAGCGCGCATCTCAGCGTCGGCGTCATCGTCGGCATGGTCGACACGGACGCCCGCACCAACGTCGCGCAGCGCGCGCGCATCACCACGACCGACAGTCTCGGCGTCAGCGCCGTCACCGACACGCGGCTCAACGTCCTGTCCTCGGTGATCTCGGGCATCCCCTTCGTCGGCGGCCTGCTCGGCGGCGCGCCGGTGGTCGGCGCCGTCGCCTACGGCTCCGCCGATGTCGACGCCTATGCGACCATCCAGAGCAACGCCACGATCGGCGGCACCGGCTCGGTCACCGTGCTGGCGCGCAGCGACAGCATGTTCTCGGTCAACGCCAAGGTCTACGGCGCCGGCAACGCCAAGGCCGGCGGCGCGATGGCGATCAGCGAGGTGAATTCGAGCACTATCGCGCGCCTCGGCTCCAGCGTGGACAATACGGCTGCTGCGACGCCGCGCGACGTGATGGTGCAGGCGATCTCCAACGTGAAGACGCACGACACGTCGGCGTCGACCACGGTCGGCGACGGCGTCGTCAGCACGATCCTTGCGGGGTTGAGCGCCACCGGCAATCTGGTCGGCGGCGCGACCCCGGATTTCGGCGGCGTCTCGACGCTCATCTACGACAAGTTCATCCGCAGCCCGGCGGGCGCGGCGAGCAACACGCCCGGCGTCAAGGGCGCGGCCTCGCTGTCGATCGCCACCGGCTCGATCACCGCCGACGCCTCCATCGCGCGGGACCCGACCGGCGGGCTGATGCCGGTGATCCGCACCGGCGGCAATGTCAGCGTGATCAGCGACGTCGCCAGCAAGAAGATCGTCAGCACGTCGTCGGCCGGCGTCAATCCGGGCGGCGTCCAGCCCACCCAGGCCGGCATGGCCGTCGGCGTCGCGGTCTACGAGGTCGGCCATTATTCGCGCGCCTGGCTCGGCGCGGGCGCTGAGGCGCACGGCGCCAATGTCGGCATCAACGCGGTCACCAACATACCCGTCGGCATCTTCCTCCAGAACTGGGACAACGCGCTCCAGGTCATCGGCGACGCCTTCTTCGCCATCCTCGCCAATCCCGGCCTGATCACCAGCGGCGCCAAGGCGACGACGGAATCCAGCGGCGCCTCGCTCGCCGGCTCGTATAATCACTTCAAGCTGGGGGTCGACACCGTCGCCTGGGTGGCGAACGCCGCCGAGATCACCTCGACCGGCAATGGCGAGCGCTGGCAGGTCGAGAAGCTCGACGCGCTCGGCAGTCCCGAGACCGACGGTCCGCCGCGCCGCGACGCGGACCAGAACCTCCTCAACCGCGTGCTCTATTCGTTCGACGCCGCCGTCGACATCGCCGCGGCGACCTCCGTCGAATCGCTGAACGTCGCCGGCAACTGGGGCCTCGGCGCGGGCAATGCCGGCGGCAGCGCCGTCGGCGGCTCGGCCGGCAACGTCTTCTTCGACATCGCCACGGTCGCCGGCATCGCCGATTCGGCCACCGTCACCGCCGCCGCGGACGTGGAGGTCGACGCCACCTCGCGCAACTTCACGCTGGTGATCTCGCCGTCGAACGGCTCGGGCAGCAGCATCGCCGGCTCGGGCCTGGTCGGCTATGCGCGGTTCGACGGGCGCACCCACGCGACCATCAGCAACGCCGCCGACGTGACCGCCGACACGGTCGCGGTGAGGGCGCAGGACAAGCAGAACGTCTATGCGGGGGCCGGGCAGGTGCAGCGCGGCGGCGGCGCCAGCATCGGCCTTTCGGTCGCCATCGTCGACATGAACACCGACACGGCCGCCTATGTCGGCGCCAATGTGGGCGCGGCCGGCAGCGCGGTCGACGCGCAGACCGTCGCGACCGGCCGGCTGGGCCGCATCGCCGCCGACGACCTCGACGTGCGCGCGTGGACGCGGGGCGAGGTGGTGGTGGCGAGCGTCGCGGCGGTCGCCTCCGACCCGGCGCCCAAGGCGCCGCCGCCGGGCACGCCGTCGAAGGCGCTCGAAATGCTGATGGGCGCGCAGAGCACCGCGGCGCCGAAATTCAGCCTGACGATCTCCGGCAGCTCGTCGGTGCTGATCAACGACCTCGACACAAGCGCCTTCATCGACCGGGCGGACGTGCGCCGCCGCAACGGCACGGCGTCGAGCAGCGTCTCCGTCGAAGCCCTGAACACGGTCAACAGCTACTCGATCAGCGGCTCGGCCGCTGTGGCGGTCGGCGGGCCGAGCTCGGTAGGCAGCGCGGGCGTGGCCGGCGCGCTGGCGCTCGGCGGCAGCGACAACACGACCATCGCCACCATCGCGCGCTCCAGCCTCGACGACATCACCAATGTCGGGGTGCAGGCGCTCGCCGGCGGCGGCTTCACCGTCGCCGCGGTCGGCATGAGCCTGTCGGCGGACAGCAACTCGCTGTTGTCGGTGGCCGGATCGGTCTCGATCGCGCTGATCGAGGACAGCGCGCAGGCCGGCATCGACGGATCGACGGTGGACGGCACGGGCGGCGGCTCGGTCTCCGTCACAGCCTACCGCAAGACCGAGCTCAGCATCGGCGGCGGATCGATGGGCGTGGGCGGCAAGGTCGGCGCCGGCATGGCGCTGACCTATACGAGCATCCGCGACGGCGCCGACGGTTTTGCCACGCTGGCGCGCATCTCCGGTTCCTCGCTCAGCGGCTACGTCGACGTCTCGGTCGTCGCGGCCTCGCCGAGCCGCATCTATTCCGGCGCCGCCGCCACGGCCATCACCACCAGCAACAGCCTGAGCGGCGCCATCATCGTCAACGACATCGGCGGCACGATCATGGCCGCCATCGAGGGCGACGACGAGGACGAGATCGACGTTTCCGGCCATGTCAACGTGAAGTCCGGCACGGCCGACGCCGACGACCTCAACGCGCGGCTCGCCGCCGCGACGGACCGCACGAACAAGGCGGCCAACAACTACTCGGCCGTCACCTACGAGAACGCCTCGAACGGCGCGGTCACGGAGATCGCCGCGGGTGCGGCGATCGTCTCGATGGCCGGCAGCGCCAGCGCCGGCTCGAACAGCATCGGCGTCACCGTCATCGACAATTCGGTGCATCAGGGCCATGTCGCGCGGCTGGCGGGCGTGACGGTGGAGGCCGGCGGCAACGTCACCGTCGCCGCGACCGACACGACCAGCATCCTGGCGCTCGGCCTCGGGCTGGGAGCCGCGACCGGGACGTTTGCCGGCCAGGCGGCGGTCGTCACCAACCGCGTCAACAGCTCCATCGACGCGGAGATCGGCACGGGGGCGGAGGTCTCCGCGGCCAATGTCGCCGTGACGGCGCAGGACGCGGTGGTGGTGCGCGGCTCGGCCGTGTCGGCGTCGCTGTCGAGCGGCATCGGCGCCAGCATCGGCATCGCCGTCAATTCGATCGCCATGGACGTGGGCGCCACGGTCTCCGGCGCGGCGATCACCACGAGCGGCTCCGTCAAGGTCAATGCGCGCTCTACCGCCGACATCCTTACGGTCGCGGCCGGCGTCTCGATCGGCAGCAGCGGCGGCCTCGCCGGCTCGTCGGCGGCGAGCAGGATCGACACCGACGTCCGCGCGCTGGTGCTGTCGGGATCGGAGATCGATGCCGGCAACAACGTCATCGTGGACGCCCGCAATTCGGGCCTGATCGCCGTCGTCGCCGGCGCGCTCGGCGTCGGCTTGAGCGGCGGCGGCATGGGCATCTCCGTCGTCGTCAACGAGATCGGCGGCGACACCGAGGCGCGCATCGCCGACAGCGCGGTCGACGCCAGCGGCAGCGGCGCGGACGAGGCCGTCCAGTCCGGCGCGCTGCTGACGGCGCTGGCGCCCGGCGACGGCATGGGCCCCGACCCCGACGACAAGGTCGGCTTCGAGACGCCCGACTTCACCCAGCAGACGCACCCGGTGTCGGGCGTGGCGGTGATCGCCAGCTCGACGCAGACCGTGACCGGCGTCGCCGTCACGGTGGGCGCCGGGCTGGCGGGACCGGCGGCGGCGATCATGCCCGTCACCACCGTCGCCGGCGGGCGCACCATCGCCGCCATCGACCGCTCGACGATCGGCACCGCGCTGGAGGCGGCGTCCGACGTTCTGGTTTCGGCGAGCTCGCACAGCTTCTCCGGCGTGCTCGGCGTCGGCGGCGCGGTCAGCGCCAGCTCGGCCAGCGGCGCGGCGGTCAGCGTGGCGACGACGATGAAGCGCGCGACGGACGCGCGGCTTCTCGACTCCACCGTCGGCGCGGCGGGCGCGCTCGCGGTCCGGCCGGCCAACGTCACGGTCGAGGCCGTATCGTCGCAGACGGCATCCGACATCGCCGTGGGCGCCGCGGCGGGCCTGATGGGCGGCGCCAGCGGCTCGGTCATCGTCACTGTGTTCAACGCCGATACGCAGGCGTCGATCGAAGGCGGCGCGCTGCGCGCCGGTACGGCGAGGGTCGAGGCCGACAGCACCAACGGCTATTTCGCGGCGGCGGGCGCGGCCGCCGGCGGCAAGTTCGGCGGCATGGCCGGCGCGGGCGTGGTCGGCGTGAGCAAGAACACCACCGCAGCGCGCATCGGCAAGGCCGGCAAGGCGACGGTGCTGAGCCTCAATGGCGACCTCGACGTGCTCGCCACCAGCACCAACGTCTTCACCTCGCATGCCTACGGATTTGCCGGCGGCGTGCTCGGCGCGGCGGTCGCCGGCCAGGCGCTGGTCACCGTGGTCGCCAACGACACGCAGGCGATCCTGCGCAACGCCACCATAACCATCGCCGTGGACGCCACCGTGCCGACGGGCGCCAGCACCACACGGCCGGCCGGCATCACCGTTTCGGCGCATGAGCGCGTGCGGGTCAACGCCTCGACCGGCGGCGGCGCCCTCGTTGGCGTCGGCGCCGGCATGGGCGCGGCCGGCAATCTGGTGGTGCTCACGAGCAAGGTCCAGGCCGATTCGGCCGGCGGCAACATCAGCGTTCCCGGCATGTTCGGGATTTCCGCGACCACCGACAAGGTCGTGGACGCCAAGACCATCACGGTCGGCGGCGGGCTTGCCGGCGGCATGGGCGCGGCGATCGGCGTCATCGTGGCGGGCGGCGCGACGGCGGCCGACGCGATGGCCGAGCTCAACAAGGGCGGCGACGGAACGCTGGCCACGCTCAACGAGGTCAGCGCGGCCGGCGGCGACTTCGTGCTGGCGCAGGGCGGGATCGCCGGCTGGCGCACCCGCACCGGCACCGCCAGCCCCACGGATGCCGAGGTCCAGGCGTGGGCGCGGGCGCGCTACGTGGCCCTGCTCGCCGCCGGCTCCTTCGCCAATGACGGCAGCTACCAGCCCGACCCGGCGCTGGACGACGGCGCGCGCGCGCTGGCGCTTGCCGACTGGGCGGCGCTGAACGGCGACCGCGCCGCCTATGTGCTGGCCGACGAGCAGCTTTCCGCCTATGCGGCCAAGGCGCTGTCGGCGGCGGACGCCACCGCCTTTACCGGCCTCGTCGCGATCAACAACTCGTCCGGGCTCGGCTTCGTGCTGAAGCCCGATGTCGATCTGCAACCCTATGCGGCCGCCGCGCAGGCGGCGCTCGGCCTGCCGGCGGCGCCGACGGATGCGCAGATCGCCGCCTATCTGGAGGCGCGCTACCAGGGCTTCGTCGCCGCGATCCGCGTGCGCGCCGACGCCGACTACCGCGCGCTGGTGGCGGCCGGAACGGTGCAGAACGGCCGGCTGGTGCTGGCGGCAGCGAGCCTCGACGGCTACGCGGCGGCTACCTTGGCGTCGACCGACGCGACTTTGTTCGCAACGCTGCACGGCGCGCGCGCCGCCGGGACCGACTTCGCCCTCGCCGATGTCGACGCGATCCATGCCGGCGGCAAGACCTTCCGGCAAGTCGCCGCCGAGGCGCTCGACCTCGACCTTTCCGGCGACGACCAGCGCGTCCAGGACTACTGGGCGGCGCAGTATAACGGGCTGGCCGCGGCGATCCGCAGCGGCGCCGACGCGCAGTACCGCGAATCCAACGCCAACAGGCTGGCGGCGCGCGACAGTTTCAGCGTCACCAATGCGGCGGAACATGCCAATGAGGGCATCTATGCCGGACTGGACGGCGGCATCGTCACCGCCGGCAGCATCGCCATCGATGCCATCAGCGCCGTCTCGGCGAAGAACATGGCAACGGCGGTGGGCGTCGGCGTGCTGGCGGAGGGGCTCGGCGCGGCGCTCACCTACACCGAGAGCAACGCCACGGTGTCGGCCTATGTGAGCGGCACGGTGACCGCCGGCGCGGTGGTCGCCAACGCGCTGGCGCGCAACGGGTCCGGCGGCGCGGCGGCCGACAGCAGCGCCTATGCGGGCGCGGGCGGCATGATGGCGGCGGCCGGCGCGGCCGTGGCCGTGGCGACGGCCAACAACGATGTCAGCGCCACGCTGCGCGGCACCATCACCGGCACGGGCGGCAGCAGCGGCGTGCTGGCCAGCGCCATGGACACGACGACGCTGAGCACGGACGCCGTCGGCGCGACCGCGGGGGGCGGCGGCGCCGTCGGCGCATCGATCGCCCAGTCGCGCAAGTCGAGCACGGTGACCGCTACCGTTGCGGCCGCCTCGCAGATCGGCGGCTGGGGCACGGTGTCGGTCAACGCGGCCACAGCGGGCGCGCTCAATTCCCGGGCGGTCGCGGGCGCGGGCGGCGCCGGCCTCGCGCTGAGCGGCGCGATCGCGCATTCGGTGAGCAAGGAGCAGGTCACGGCCAGCATCGGCAACGGCGCGACCGTCTCGGCCAATCTGGTGACCGTGGCGGCGACCGCCATTCCCCGCTTGAGGTCGGAGGCGATCGGCGTCGCCGTTGCGGGCGGCGTCGCGCTCGGCGCGTCGGTCGCCGAATCGATCTCGGAGGCCCGCGTCAAGGCATTCACCGGCGAGAACGTGCGGGTTATCGGCGGCGGGCTGGACATCGAAGCCTCGGCGCTGCTGCCGCAGATCGGCGTCGACGAGGATGACGAGCCGGTCTATGGCGACACGGGGTGGTCGCTGGCGGCGGCGGGCGCGGGCGGCAGCCTGATCGGCGCCAATGCGACCATCGCGAAATCGATCAGCCGCAGCGAGGTCGAGGCCTATGCGGATGCCGGCCTGAAGCTGCCGGACGGCACCGTGTCGATCCTCGCGGTCAACGACAGCCGGCAGCGCTCGGACTCGACGGGCATCGCCGTCGGCTTCCTCGGCGTCGGCGTGACAGAGGCGGTCTCGTCCTCGGCGGGCTGGAGCAAGGCCTGGCTGGACGAGGGCGCGCAGACGCAGCAGAACCGCACCGGCGCCATCATCATCGGCGCGGCCGGCATCAACGAGAACCGCGCCGACAGCACGGCCGGCGCCGGCGGCGTCGTGGCCGGTTCCGCGGCATTGGCGAAGACCGAGGACAAGACCTCCACGCTGGCCGAGCTGCGCTCCGGCGGCTCCGGCTACACCATCCACACGACCGGCCTGTCGGTCGAGGCGCGGCACGACACGATCTTCAGGGGCTACGCCGATTCCTTCCAGGCCTCGGCAATCGGCGCCAGCGGCGCCGAGGCGAAGAACCTCATCGATTCCGACGTCACGGCGGTCGTCGGCGAGGGGATGATCGTCCACTCGCTGGACAGCGTCTTCATCGCCGCCACCACGACGGCGACGCAGAGCGGCGGCGGCGCCCGCGCCGGCTCGGGCGGCGTGCTGGCAGGCGCGGCGGCGCTCAGCGACACCACGGTGTACAACGACACCAATGTCGTGATCGGCGATGCGACGATCATCAGCCTGAACGGCGACCCGACCACCGCCGACGTCAGGATGGACATCGAGGCGTTCAACCGCCTGACCACCGGCGATGCGGTGACCGTGGATTCGGGCGGCTACTACGCCGGCGGCGGCGGCCGCTCCGAGCTGATTGCCACGATCCGCAACGGGGTGAGCATCGGCGACGACGTGCACCTGTTCAGCGTCGGCAACCTCCAGATCGGCACCGCGTCGATCAACATGTCTGACAACACCGCCAACGCCTCGCTCTACGGCGTCGTGACCGGCGCGGGCGCCAGAACCAATTCCGTCATCGACGTAGGCCAGACCATCACGCTCGGCGACGACGTGACACTGGAGGCGTTCGGCAGCTTGAACCTGACCGCCGGCCGCAGCGGCAATGGCGGAACCGCCAGCCTCGTCGCCGCCAACGCGACGACGGAGGTCTACAACTATGCGTTGATCCCGGTCACGCTCGAATATGGCGGCCGCGCGCGGGCGACCAACATCGCCAACCTGACCATGGGCGCGCGCAACCAGGTCCTGGCCGGCCGCGACATCGTCATCGGCGCCTACAGGGGTGCGGTCTCGGCGATCGGCCGCGGCACCAACCACAATCCCTACCTGGCGATGTTCAACACCACCAATTCGAGCACCGACAGTGAGGAGGTGCGCGGCGCGAACGCGGTGCTGAAGGGCACGATATCCGCCGGCATCAACAACAGCTTCGCGGTGACCATCGCGGCCAACGGCACTGTGTCGACGACGCTGCCACCGTCATGGCAGTTCACGCAGGTCGGTTCGATCGCCGGGACGGCTGCGAGCTTCGTGTCCTACAACGACCGCAAGCTGCGCTATGCGGTCACCGGCAGCTTCAATCCCTATGCCGACATCGTCACGAGGATCTCAACGCTGCTCGATCTGGGCGAGGAGCATGTCCGCTGGCGCCTCGAGACCCGCAACGACATGTTCTGGGGCACCAACCCGACGGACGAGGTGCGCCGGCAGGTCGAGACCTTCGTCAATCAGGTCTACACCGCGGGCGCGGTGCCGGACCGGACGGTGAACAGCGTCGCCCTCGGCTCGATGATGGCGTCGGCCGGCAACGTGACGATCAATGCCGACGACCTCACCGGCAGCACCGCCTCGGTGACGGCGCGCGGCGCGCCCGGCATCGACATCCTCAACCAGAGCCAGGGCTACGTCATCCTCAACAAGCTGCTGCTGACGACCAATGACGGCGGCAATGTCGAGTTCACCGGCGACGACCGCAGCGAGGCGGGGATCGTCGTCACCGAGGTCGACGCCCGGGTCACCCCCGAGATTCGCGTGCGCAGCACCTGGGAGGATCCGATCGGCAGCCCGGGCTACACGCCCGACATCTACTTCCTCGGGAGCGTGTCGGCGCTGGCCGGCAACCTCACGGTGCGCAACGAGTCCGGCAACGTCACCGTGCTCAGCCCCAATTTCGAGGCCGCCAGCGTCAGCATGGTGGTGCCGCGCGGCAACCTCATGGCAAACATGGGACCGGACTCGTTCTGGGAGCCCGGCGGCAGCGTGATGTCGGCGTGGCGCAACGGGCAATACCGCCCGTCGACCGCGGCGCAGGCGGTGATGGCCGTCGCCACCTACCTGAACCCGCAGGCCAACCACCCCCACAACAGCGGCACGGCCCACAACAGCGACCCGATCTTCAGCGCGCGCATCCTCGTCAAGCAGTACCAGGGCAAGGTCAATGACGGGCCGGGCTTCAGCGGCCTTCTGTCGGACGTCTGGTTCAAGGTCTATCCCGACAATATCGGCCCCCAGGATTCGCAGACCGGCTGGGTGGCCGATTTCCGCAAGGGCGACTATCGCTGGGATGCATGGAACGGCGAGGGCGATACCTCCGGCCCGTTCGGCTGGCTGAAATTCGACGTCATCACACGCCAGCCGCTGCTCCAGGAGCGAGGCGTCGCCGCCGCCGATTCGCGAACGCCCTCGGCGCAGATCATCGGCGGCTCGATCCTCATCACCGCCGAGACGATCAACATCAACGGCACGATCCAGAGCGGCTATTCCAACTCGTGGTCGGTCGACATCGGTCAGGCGGCGGCGAACAGAATTGCGGAGTACAAGAACGATGCGGGCCTGCGGGCCGCCAATGCCGGCCGGCTGATCGAGCTCCCGGTCAACGCGCTGAGCGACGCGCATTCGACGGTCCGCGCCTTCTACGACGTCAGCAACGACCGCATCGAGCTTCAGCACGTCACCAGGGGCAGCGGCGGCCGCGTCTACCTCAACGGCGGCATCATCTCGACGTCCACCACCGGCGAATCGCAGGGCCTGATCCGCGTGAACGGCGGCTATGCGACCGTCGACATCCGCAACAACACCAACACCGCGCTGGTGGTGAACACGATCAACACGGGCGAGTCGTCGGTCAGCACCGTCGAGATCGTCGACCATTATCGCGGCAACCAGAACGGCCCGCTGCGGAGCTGGTACGTCTTCGACGTGTCCAATCCGAACGCGCCGGTCAGCCTGTATCAGCAATACGGAAACAACACCGACTATCGCAGCGCGGCGCTGCAATGGCAGAGCAGCGCGCTGAGCGGCCACAGCTACGTGCCCGCCGCGAATCTCGTCTACCAGTGGGTCGAGACCGCGAGCATGACCCGCGATGCCAACATCCACGGCATGACCCAGCTCGGCGAGTGGGTGTTCACCTCGAACCTCGCGGATCCGTATTCGATCGCGCGCTCGGTCGAGACACGCGCCCAGAGCACCAATTTCCGCCAGCAGGTGAGCGGCTCGGCGAGCTACTATTCGGTTTCCGTTAACCAGAACAAGCAGTACGGCACCGATTTCGAAGGGACTTGGCAGCAGAACGTCTACGACCGCGCGACGCTCGTGCTCACCAACTCGGTATGGGCCAGCTTCCCGATCAACATCCAGTTCCTCGGCGGCGCGAGCGCGCAGGTCTCGATCGCCTCCAACGCGACCGTGGTGCTGAACGCCGCGATCACCAACGTCCACGGCTCGACGAGCATCACGGCCAGCGGCGCCAGTTCGGCGATCGTCGCCGGCGCCGACGGCAGCGTCACCGGCAAGTCGGTGACGCTGCACGGCCAGGGCGGCATCGGCACGGCCGACCGCGCGGTGACGGTCCAGACCTTCGGCGGCGCGCTGACGGCCTCGTCCACCGACCGCGACATCAACATCATGCATCGCGGCGACGTGAACGTCGCCAGCATCCGCGTCGCCGGCACCGGCGGCCAGGACCCGCGCGGCAATGTCAGGCTCTCCGCGACCGGCGATATCTACAGCAGCGCGGGCTACGACGTCGCCAGCCCGATCGTGATCGGCAAGTCCGTCGAGCTGCACAGCATCGGCGGCGCCATCGGCGCGCGCACCGGCGTGGTTGGCGGCCAGCAGGTGCTGACAAACATCAACCCGATCGTCTTGCAGGCGAGCGGCGTGCGGCTCGCCAATGGCGGCGTCGACGGCGGCGTCATCGATAGCACGTCGTCGACGGGCACCTATCTGGTGCAGTCGCGCGGCGACATGCGCATCGGCCACGTCGCTTCCAACGGCTCGGTGTTCCTGGCTGCCGCCGGGTCGGACGGCCAGACGGCCAACATCCTTGCCGGCGCCTCGCGCACCGGGCCCTCGGTCGAGGAAGCCGAACGCCTGCGGCAGGTGTGGAGCTCGCTCGACCTGATGCGCCAGGCCGCGCAGGACGGCACCGTCGGCGCCGACGGCACCCTCAACACCGCTGTCTATGCCGGCAGCGCCGCGGTCCACGGCTACCAGGCACTGGTCAACCGCGCCTATGAGGACTACTGGCTCCTGCGCGCCATGGCCTTCGACAACGAAGGCAACTACGCGATCACCGCGGCGGGCAGCGCGGCGATCAGAGCGCAGCTTCTGGCCGCTGATCCGACCCTGGAGCCGGAGGACATCGACGACGCGGCCATCGAGGCCGAGATCCTCCGCCGCTACGGCGCCGCGCGCTACGTGCTCGGCCTCTCCACGGGGGCGGCCGACGAGGCGGCGTTCAAGAACCAGCTTCACGCGGGCCAGCGCGACGGGTTCGTCGCGCTGGAAGCGGGCGTGCTTCTGGGCGGGCTGGACGAGTACTGGACCGAGGTCGCCGGGGAACCAGGGGGAAGCGGCAACGAAGCGGACGACGACCCGCCGCCGCCCGCGCCGCGCTTCAGCTACGACGACTCCTTCAGCTACGAGCTCGCCGAAGACAGCGCCCTGTTCCGCAACCTGACGTCGGGCTCGCGCTGGACCATCGAGCAGCTCACCTACTCCATCGACGCGGCCGCCGCCGCCGACGTGCCGCAGCAGAGCCTCGGCGAGCGCGACGGGAACATCGTCGCCGGCGAGGTGATGCTCTACGCGCCGCGCGGCTCGATCGGCAGCCTCGCCGACCCGCGCACCATCATCTTCTACAGCGACAATCCGGGCGCGCTTTCCGAAGCGGACCGCGTCGCCATCTCCAACGCCGGCCCGGGCGAGATGAGGCTGGTGACCGAGGATCTCGGCAACGGCGTCAGCCGCTACACGGTCACGCTGGCGCAGCAGAACCTGCTGGTCGCCAGCGCGAGCGGCAACACCACCGCCGAGGCGCGGTCCGACATCTATCTCGGCAGCCATCTCAACCTGAAGCTGGGCGGTATCTCCGGTGGGCTCTATCCCGGCGGCCCGCTCGCCGCGGCGCAGGCGAACGGCGTGCAGACGCAGGCCGGCGCGGTGCGTCTCGAAGCCGTCGGCAACATCGTCGGCGCCGTGCCGAACCAGGTCGCGATCTCGGGCGACATCGACAGGCTGACGCTGATCTCCGAGCTGGGCAGCATCGGCCAGGCCCCCGCCGCCGGCACCGATCCCGCCGGCAACGCCAATGCGCTGCTGCTGGCCCTGACCGGCGCGAACACCGGCTCGCTCAACCTCGCGCAGGCGCTGCAAGGCATCTTCCTGCGCCAGACCGCCGGCGACCTGATCGTCGGCAACGTGACCAGCGGCGCCGCGGTGCAGCTCGCCGCCGCCGGCAGCATCTACGCGCTGCCCGAATTCACCGACCGGCGCGTGCGCCACATCGTCGGCGGCTCGCTCGACCTCAGGGCAGGCGGCGCGATCGGTCACAAGGGCACGTCGTACCAGCCCTTGCAGGTGGCTATCACCGGCGCCGTGACCGGCCACGCCACGGGCAACGTCTCGATCCTGTCGCCGACCGCCGCCATGACGATCGGCCGCGCGGGCGCATTCGGCACGCTGACGGCCGGCGGCGCTCTGGTGCTCGACGCTGAGGGCGGCGCGCTGAGGCTCGACCGCACGGTCGGCGCCGGGGGCAACGTCTCGCTGTTCGCCAGCGGCCAGCTCGCCTTCGCCGATCAGGGCGACGAAACGGTCGAAGTGACGACGGCAATCGGAAACGTCGTCGTCACCGCCGGGTCCCTGTCGATGGGGGCCGGATCGCGCATCGCCGCGGGCGGCCTGATCGACATCGTCACGGCCGGGTCCGCCGTGATCGGCCAGATCGCCTCGACGCTCGTGTCCGCGAGCAACGCCACCGTGCCGCTGATCGAGATCGTCGCCGGCGCGGCGGGCTCGATCCGCGGCAATGGCGATGCCGTCGCCAATCTCGTCACCCCGACGACCGGCGGCATCGTCCTCGGGGCGGGCGCGGGCGTCGACCTCTCGATCGCGGCAGCCTGGATCGATGCCTCGGCCGGCACCGGCGATCTGGTCCTCCGTTCGAATGGAGCGCTGAAATCGTCGTCGCTGGCGTCAAGCGGCGGGGCGGTGAACGTGACCGCGGCCGGCGGGCTGATGCTCGGCACGGTCGACTCGGGGCGCGACATCTCGATCACCTCCACGACCGGCTCGGTGGAGATCGGTTCGGCGACGGCTGGCGGCAACGCAACACTCGACGCCTTTGCCGACATTCTAACGACGACGTTGACGACCACCGGCGATGCTACGCTGGAAGCGGGCGGCAAGATCGACGTGGCGACGCTGGATGTCGGCGGCTCCCTGACGAGCACGGCTGTCACGACGACGCGGTTCGGGCTGGCACGGGCTGGCCAGTCGATGACGGTTACGACCGGCGGCGAGATCGACATCGCGTCGGCCACGACGCAGGCCGGGGCTCTGGCGCTGACGGGCGGTTCGCTGACGCTCGGCACGCTGGTCTCGGGCGCACGCGTTGCGCTGGATGCGGACGACGGCATCGAGGTCGAAACGCTGACGGTAGCGGGCGCGCTGGCAGCGCAGGCCGGGGGCTCCGTGGCGATAACGCAGACGCGTGCGGCCTCGGCGGTTGTGACGGCGGCCGGCAGCATCACCGGGACGGGGCTGACGACGACAGGGAATGTCTCGCTCACGTCGGCGGGCGGTTCGGTCGGGATCGCATCCGTGACGGCTGGCGGCAACGCAACACTCGACGCCTTTGCCGACATTCTAACGACGACGTTGACGACCACCGGCGATGCTTCGCTGGAAGCGGGCGGCAAGATCGACGTGGCGACGCTGGACGTCGGCGGCTCCCTGACGAGCACGGCCGTCGCGACGACTCGCTTCGGATCGGCGCAAGTCGGCCAGTCGATGACGGTAGTTTCGGGCGGCGAGATCGACATCGCGTCGGCCACGACGCAGGCCGGGGCTCTGGCGCTGACGGGCGGTTCGCTGACGCTCGGCACGCTGGTCTCGGGCGCACGCGTTGCGCTGGATGCGGACGACGGCATCGAGGTCGAAACGCTGACGGTAGCGGGCGCGCTGGCAGCGCAGGCCGGGGGCTCCGTGGCGATAACGCAGACGCGTGCGGCCTCGGCGGTTGTGACGGCGGCCGGCAGCATCACCGGGACGGGGCTGACGACGACAGGGAATGTCTCGCTCACGTCGGCGGGCGGTTCGGTCGGGATCGCATCCGTGACGGCTGGCGGCAACGCAACACTCGACGCCTTTGCCGACATTCTAACGACGACGTTGACGACCACCGGCGATGCTTCGCTGGAAGCGGGCGGCAAGATCGACGTGGCGACGCTGGATGTCGGCGGCTCGCTGACGAGCACCGCTGTCACGACGACACGGTTCGGGCTGGCACGGGCTGGCCAGTCGATGACGGTGACCTCTGGCGGCGAGATCGACATCGCGTCGGCCACGACGCAGGCCGGGGCACTGACGCTGACGGGCGGATCGCTGAGGCTCGGCACGCTGGTCTCGGGTGCAGGCACTGCGCTGGATGCGGGCACCGACATCGAGGTCGAAACGCTGACGGCGGCCGGCGACGCCACACTGGAGGCCGGCGGCGGGATCGACGCGGCGCCGCTGGAGATCGGCGGCTCCCTGACGGGCACGGCCGTCGCGACGACGCGGTTCGGATCGGCGCAAGTCGGCCAGTCGATGACGGTAGTTTCGGGTGGCGAGATCGACATCGCGTCGGCTTCGACGCAGGCCGGGGCTCTGGTCCTCACATCGACGGACGGTTCGCTGACGCTCGGCACGCTGGTGTCGGGCGCGGGCGTTGCGCTGGATGCGGGCACCGACATCGAGATCGAAACGCTGACGGCGGCGGGCGACGCCGCGCTGGCGGCCGGCCGGATCGACGTGGCGACGCTGGATGTCGGCGGCTCGCTGACGAGCACGGCCGTCGCGATGACGCGGTTCGGATCGGCGCAAGTCGGCCAGTCGATGACGGTTACGTCCGGCAACGAGATCGACATCGCGTCGGCCACGACGCAGGCCGGGGCTCTGGTCCTCACATCGGCGGGCGGATCGCTGACGCTCGGCACGCTGGTCTCGGGTGCAGGCATTGCGCTGAACGCGGGCACCGGCATCGAGGTCGAAACGCTGACGGCGGCCGGCGCGCTGACGGTCCGGGCCGGGGGACGCGCGAACCTGCTGGCCGTTGCGGCGGGCACGGATATTTCCGTGCGGGCCGCGGGCGACATCGATATCGGAGCGGCGTCTTCCGGTGCCAGCGCCGCCATCTCGTCCTCGAGGGGTGGGCTTGGCATCGGCACCCTCGCGGCGGGCCGGGACCTTGCGCTCGACGTCGCGACGAAAGTGTCGGCCGACAGGCTGCGCGCCGGCGGCGCCATCAGGGTCAGGGCGCCTGTCGTGACGATCGCCGAGGCGGTAGCCGGCGGCGATCTGTCCCTTGATGCCTCCGACCTCATCGAAGCGACCGGGCTTTCCGCCCAAAGGCTGAACCTTGCCACGGGCAGCGCTGGGTCCGTGCACCTTGGCCGGGCCGAGGCGGTGCGCCTGGCGATCACCGGCGGGAGGCTGTTCGAAGCATCGGAGCTCGCCTTGCGCGAGAGCGCCGCCATCGCGGCGGATACCGTCAAGGTCGCCGCCATCACTCACACCGGCGCGCATGCGCCGCTGAAGCTGGACGTGACGGGCCTCGGCGGCGGCGAGGCGTCGCGGTTCGACGCGTTCCTCGCGGCCCCGGCGGGCATCGCCTTCGGCGACTACCGCGTGGCCGATTCGGCCATCGGGACGAATGCCGCCGACGTGTCGATCACGCGCGGGTTCGTGAGGGGCGTGCTGACCCTGCGGACGGCGCTTCGCAATATCCTCGTCAACAACCGGGCCGCTACGCCGGTCGCCGGCTTCGACGTCCAGCTATTCCAGCCGAAATTCGCGTTCAAGCTGGTGCAGAGCGGGATGACCACCACCACCGACGCCTTCATCGTGGATTTCGGCGAGGGCTCCGAGGTGTTCTTCGAGAGCGGCGGCATGGTCTTCGCCGGCATGAGCATGGTCCGCGAGTTCGAGAAGCTCGCGCAGGGCGCGGGCGGCGCCGGGTCGGACATCGCGGCCTTCTTCACCGATGGAACCATGGCGCGGCCTACGGCGACGTTCCTCGCCCGCTTCCTCGCTGCCCAGACGCGCCGGAGCCTCGTCACGAATGACGGCGAGGATGACGAGCCGGCGGTCAATCTGGATCGACCGTGACCGATTCGCCACAGCAACGGGGCGCAGAACGGTTAGGATCGCACAGGCAGGGAATCCAGGGCGTGCGGTGGCGTAGCGTGGCGCGGAGTTTCACTTTTGCAGGGATGCTCGCGGCCGCATTCGCGTTGACCGATGCCGCTTTCGCCCAGCAGCCGCCCGCGCAGGTGGATGCCGGCGCGTTGCAGAGCGAGGCCGACCGCATCCAGCAGGATCTGGAAAACCGCGTCGAGCCGCGGCCGCGGGATGAAGCGGACACGGTGAGCGGCCCGCCGCGCAAGGCGCCGCCCGAAATTCCCGGCGGCGGCCCGACCTTCCGCCTGACGCGCGTCGCCTTCACCCCGTCCTACTTCTTCACGCAAGAGGAGCTGTCGGCCATCGCGGCGCCCTTCGTCGGCCGCACCCTCGATTTCGCGGGCATCCAGGCGCTCGTCAACGCGGTCAACGCGCACTATTCGCAGCGCGGCATCATCACCGCCAGCGCCACGCTGCCGGAACAGGATCTGGAAGGCGGCGTCCTGCGGATCGAGCTGGTCGAAGGCAGGGTCGGCGCGGTGCGGCTGGAAGGCGCGACCCGTTCCGCCGACTATGTCCGCTCCCGCATCCGGCTGGAGCCCGGCGAGGTCGTCGACGTGCCCCGGCTCGGCAGCCGCGTCGCCGCGCAGAACCGCATCGGCGAGGCGCGCGTGCGAACCGTGCTGGAGCCCGGCACCGAGTTCGGCAGGACCGACGTTACGCTGTCGGTGACCGAGCCCCGGCGCAATGTGCTGGACCTGTTCGCCGACAATTTCGGCTCGCCGACGACGGGGCGCTGGCAGGCGGGCGCGCTGTTCCAGCACTACGGGCTGCTGGGCCTGGACGACCGCTTCAAGCTCTACGGAACCTATTCGGAAGGCAATCTCGCGGCCAACGCGTCCTATACGTTCGGCGTCACGCCTTCGGGCGGCCGGCTGGGCCTCAGCTATTCCTTCTCGCGCATGCGCATCGTCGACGGGCCTTTCGCGGTGCTGGGGGTGAGCGGCGGCTCGCAAGGCGGGGGCGTGAATTTTGTCCAGCCCATCGTCTCCAACACCGACTGGCTGGTGCTTCTTAACCTCGGCACCAGCGTCACCGCCTCGAAGACCACGCAGGGCGGCGTTCCGGTCACCGACGACTTTACCGTGAGGCCCTCGGCCGGGCTCACCGTGAACTATTACCGCCCGAAGCTGGCCGTCTCGTTCGCGCCGTCGCTGTCCGTCGCGCGCACGGATCTGCGCGCGGTCGGCAATTTCCAGCAGACCACCGTCTTCGACGGCACGCTTTCGGCCACCGGCGTCCTGCCGCGCGGATTGGTGTTCCAGGGCTATGGCGCCTGGCAGGTCGCCTCGCAGCTTCTCGTGCCCGGCAGTCAGCTTTTCCAGATCGGCGGGCCGACCTCGGTGCGCGGCTACGACGCCAACGCGGCGGCGGGCGGCAGCGGCTACTATGCCAATCTGGAGCTGCACAAGGGCTTTGCCGGCGCCTTCGGCGATCTCGACCTGTTCGCGTTCGTCGATCACGGGACGGTCTATTCGACAAGCCCGGCCGCGGTCAGCCTGACGGCCGCAGGCTTCGGCGCCTCGTACTCCTACAACGGACGCCTGACCCTGGAGCTGACGGCCGGCTTTCCCGTCGGCACGCGCCTGCCCGGCCAGCCCGACTACACGATCTTCGGCCGGCTGATCGGCCGCGTCTTCTGATCGGCCGCATTAGGGGCTTGCGGGCGCAGCGCGCCCGTTGCTAGAGCGGTTCACGGCTTGATTGAATCGGTTGGGATTCCGGTTTTGTGGATTT
>CAZVTK010000061.1:7360-24228 GCA_964629765.1 uncultured Mesorhizobium sp. | reverse complement strand
CCCCCTCCCCCTTGTGGGGAGGGGTGAGGGGTGGGGGTATCCTCATATACGATAACTCTGGCCGAGTAGCGGCGACGCCTTGATCGCGCCCGGCCGGCGCGATAGTGCGCCTTCATGTCCATGACGAAAGTCCGCTTCGCGCCGTCGCCGACGGGCGCGATCCATATCGGCAACGCCCGCACGGCGCTGTTCAACTGGCTGTTCGCGCGCCGGCGCGGCGGCGAGTTCGTCCTGCGCTTCGACGACACCGACACGGCGCGTTCCACCCGCGCCTTCGCCGACGGCATCGAGCGCGATCTCGACTGGCTCGGCGTCGCGCCCGACGCCATGGTCCGGCAGTCCGACCGCATGGCGTTCTTCGAGGACGCGGCGGCGCGGCTCAAGGCCGCCGGCCTGCTCTACGCCTGCTACGAGACGGCCGAGGAGCTGGAGCTGCGCCGCAAGGTACGGCTGTCGCGCCGCCTGCCGCCGGTCTACGGCCGCGAGGCGCTGGCGTTGTCGCAGGACGAGCGGGCGCGGCTGGAAGCGGAAGGAAGGCGGCCGCACTGGCGTTTCCTGCTGCCCAATTTCGACGGCGACCCGCATGCGCCCCGGCGCACCGAGATCCGCTGGGACGATCTGGTGCGCGGGCCGCAGACGGTGGACCTCGCCTCGCTGTCCGACCCGGTTCTGGTGCGCGAGGACGCAACCTTCCTCTACACTTTCACCTCGGTGGTCGACGATGCGCAGATGGGCATCACCCATGTGATCCGCGGCGAGGACCATGTCACCAATACCGGCGTGCAGATCGCGCTGTTCCGTGCGCTGGGCGCGGCGCCGCCGGCCTTCGGCCATCACAACCTCCTGACGACCGCGAGCGGCGAGGGCCTGTCCAAGCGCAGCGGCGCGCTCTCCATCGCCTCGCTGCGCGAAGAGGGCATCGAGCCGATGGCCGTGGCTTCGCTCGCCGTGCTGACCGGCACGTCGGAGAACGTCGTGGCGGCGCGCGACATGGACGAGCTCGCCGCCCGCTTCGACCTTGCCGCCACCTCGCGCGGCGCGGCGAAATTCGATCCGGCCGATCTCGTCTCGCTCAACCGCGCGCTGCTGCGCGATAGGCCGTTCGAGGTCGTGAGGGAGAGGCTGGCGGCGCTCGGCATCGAGGGGCCGAAGGCCGGGCCGCTCTGGCTGGCGGTGCGCGGCAATCTGGACCGCGTCGCCGACGCGGCGATCTGGCGGGACGTCGTCGACGGCGCGGGGCCTCGGCCCGAGCTGGACGGCGCCGACGCCGAATTCGTGCGCGCGGCCTTCGAGCTGCTGCCGCCCGAATCGTCAGACCGGCCCTGGGACCGCTCCACCTTCAAGGCATGGGCCGATGCCGTGAAGGCGGCGACCGGCCGGTCGGGCAGGGCGCTGTTCCACCCGCTGCGGCTTGCCCTTACCGGATTTCCCGCCGGGCCGGAGCTCGCAGATCTATTGCCCCTTCTGGGTCGGGCAGGAACGCTGGCCCGACGACCCTGACCTCCCGTTCCGCCGGATCGGCGCCGATCGAGGCGACCGGCATCGGCTCCGGCTCCGGTTCGGCGAGCAGCCGCTCCAGCGCGGCCATGTCGAGCCCGCCGGCGCGGTTGGCTTCCGTCTCGGCGTCCTCGGCGCGGTCGGGACGCGGGCGCGGCTGCGGGGCCGTCGCCATCACCGCGTCGTCCGCGTCGGGATCGGCGACCTCGCCGGCGATGATCGAATAGTCGCGGGGCGTGCCGCAGCCGCAGCTCGGCCCCCGCACATAGCCGGCCTCGCGGTAGGCGAAGGCTTTCGGCAGCTCGGCATAGGGTTTTCCGGTCACGGCCGAGACCATCTGCTCCGATTCCTCGGACGGCACCCGGTGGTGGAACAGCGCGGTCTCGGTGCCCGGGCACATCGCCGCGCAGGCCTTGGTGTCCCGGTCGAAATCCGAGCGGTTCGACGAATAGGAGATCGGAAAATAATAACCGTCGCAGGTGCGCACGCACAAAGTGCGGAAATTGCCGCCGCTCCAGCGCGACCCTGAACTGGGTGCTTCCGCGATCGCCTCCGAATCCTGGGCGATGTCGTCGCCGCCGCCGCGTCCGAACAGCCGCTCGAACAGGGTCCGCTCCCGCCGGCCGTCGTCCGAGCGCGCGGTGCGCGTGTCGGCGCGGCAGCCCTTTTCGCGCAGCGAGGCGAGGATCCGCCCCTGCTCGCGCTTCAGCGAGCTGCCGTCCATGCCGTTGCGCGTCCGCTCCAGCTCGTGGAGGTTGTTCTCCATGCGCTTCAGTACGGTCTTGGCCGCGCTGCATTCGCCGCTGAACGAAAAGAAGCCGCAGCCGATCTCCTTGATCTGGTTGCGCTGGGTCGCGATCTGCTTCTTCTGGTCGGCGATGGCCTTGTCGTAGCGGCCGACCTGGCTGCGGACCGGGCTGCTGGCGCTGGCGAGCTGCTTTTCGAGCGCGCGGCACAGCGAGGCGTTGGCCGCCGCCTCGCCGGCGCCGCCGAGCAGCACGGCAAGGGCGGCCGCCAGCAGCAGCTTTGCGCCCGATAGGCGAAATGATGTCGTTGCGGCTGTCATCCGAATCCGTGCTCCGATCGCACGGACCAGACCTAACGCCGCCCGGGTTAACCGTTTGTTGACGCTAGGTCGTGTGGGCAGTTCGCGATCGGATCACGGTATGAGCCAAAATCGTCCAGCGCCAGCAGCGGAGCCGAAGGCGGGGTGGTCCCCCGTCGAGGCTTCGCGACGCCGCAATGGGCGATTTTTGCCATATCCCTCCGGGACGCGGCGTGACCGATCCATAACTGTCCACACGACCTACTCCGCGCTGGCGCGGCGGGCGAGGTGGCCGGCGCCCGCGATGGCGATCGCCGTCATGTTGACCACCCCGCGCGAGGTGACGGCCGCGTTCAGGATGTGGGCCGGGCGCGCCACGCCGAGCAGGATCGGCCCGACATGCAGCGCCTCGGTCATCGCCGCGATGGTCGTCAGCGCGATGTTGGCCGCGTCGAGGTTCGGGAAGACCAGCAGATTGGCCTCGCCCTTGAGCGTCGACTGCGGCAGCACGCGCCGGCGCAGCGTCTCCGACAGCGCCGTGTCGCCGTGCATCTCGCCGTCCGCCATCAGCTCGGGCGCGAGTTCGCGCGTCAGGGTCGCCGCGCGGCGCATCTTCATCGCGCCGGGCGTCGAGCGCGAGCCGAAATCCGAATGCGACAGGAACGCGGCCTTCGGCTCGATGCCGAAGCGGCTGATCTGCTCGGCGGCGAGCACGGTCATTTCCGCCAGCTCCTCGGGCGTCGGGTCGACCATGACATGCGTGTCGGTGAGGAAGGTCACGCCGCGCTGCGAGATCAGCATCGACAGGGCCGACAGGTCGCGCACGCCGAACCGGCGGCCGATGATGATGTCGACATTGCGCAGGTGCCGCTCGTAGCGGCCTTCGAGCCCGCACAGCATGGCGTCGGCGTCGCCGCGCTGCACGGCCAGCGCCGCGATCACGGTCGTGTCGTTGCGCACCATGCTGCGGGCGGCCTCGGGCGTCACGCCGCGCCGGCCGGCGCGCTCGACGAGCAGGTCGACATAGTCGCGGTAGCGCGGGTCGTCCTCGGGATTGACCAGCTCGAAATCAGCGCCGGGCCGGATGCGCAGGCCGTAGCGCTTGAGGCGGGCATCGATCACCGCCGGGCGGCCGATCAGGACGGGCCGCGCCAGCCCTTCCTCCAGCACCACCTGCGCGGCGCGCAGCACGCGCTCGTCCTCGCCGTCGGCATAGATGATCTTGCGCGTGCCGGCGGCCTTGGCGGCCGAGAAGATCGGCTTCATCACCAGCCCGGAGCGGAAGACGAAGCGGTTCAGCCGGTCGACATAGGCGGCCATGTCCTCGATCGGCCGCGTGGCGACGCCGCTGGCATGGGCGGCCTCGGCGACGGCGGGCGCGATGCGCAGGATCAGCCGCGGGTCGAACGGGGAGGGGATCAGGTAGTCGGGGCCGAACACCGGCGTCTCGCCCGAATAGGCGCGCGCCGCGACATCGGAAAACTCCTCGCGCGCCAGCGCGGCGATGGCCCGCACCGCCGCCTTCTTCATCGGCTCGTTGATGGCGCTGGCGCCGCAGTCGAGCGCGCCGCGGAAGATGTAGGGAAAGCAGATGACGTTGTTGACCTGGTTGGGGAAGTCGGACCGGCCGGTGCAGATCATCGCATCGGGCCGCGCCGTGCGCGCCAGTTCGGGCATGATCTCCGGCGTCGGGTTGGCGAGCGCCAGGATCAGCGGGCGCGCCGCCATGCCGGCCAGCAGCTCGGGCTTGAGCACGCCTGCGGCCGAAAGGCCGAGGAACACGTCGGCGCCGCCGATCACGTCGGCCAGCGTGCGCGCATTGGTGTCCTTGAGGTAGGGCTCCTTCCAGCGGTCCATTTCCTCGACGCGGCCACGCCACGCCACGCCGTGGCGGTCGGTGATCCAGATGTTGTCGCGGCTGGCGCCCAGCTCGACCAGAAGGTTCAGGCAGGCGAGCGCCGCAGCGCCCGCGCCCGACGAGACGATCTTGACCTCCGGCAGGCTCTTGCCGGCGAGCTCCAGCGCGTTCAGCACCGCCGCCGCGACGATGATCGCCGTGCCGTGCTGGTCGTCGTGGAAGACGGGAATCCCCATCCGCGCCTTGAGCTGCTCCTCGACCTCGAAGCATTCCGGCGCCTTGATGTCTTCGAGGTTGATGCCGCCGAAGGTCGGCTCCAGCGCCGCGATGGTCTCCACCATGCGCTCGATCTGCGGCGCATCGATCTCGATGTCGAACACGTCGATGCCGGCGAATTTCTTGAAGAGGACCGCCTTGCCCTCCATCACCGGCTTCGACGCCAGCGGGCCGATGTCGCCGAGCCCCAGCACCGCCGTGCCGTTGGAGATGACCGCGACGAGATTGGCGCGCGCGGTGTAGTCGGCCGCCGTGGCCGGATCGTCGCGTATGGCAAGGCAGGGCGCCGCGACGCCGGGGGAATAGGCCAGCGCCAGGTCGCGCTGGTTGCCGAGCGGCTTGGTGGCGCGGATCTCGAGCTTGCCGGGAGAGGGATGGCGGTGGAAGAACAGCGCCTGCTGCTCGAGGTCGCTCAGGGCCGGGCGCTTGTCCTCTCCGCTCATGGTCGCTCCTCCCGTCAGCCGCGCGCCGCGACGACGCTCTGGCGCTGCTCGCCCAGCCCCGCCACCGACAGCCGCATCGTGTCGCCGGCCTTGAGGAACAGCGGCGGCTTGCGGCCGAGCCCGACGCCCGGCGGCGTGCCGGTGGTGATGATGTCGCCCGGCTCCAGCCGCATGAAGCGCGACAGGTAGGAGATCACATGCGCCACGCCGAAGATCATGGTGCGGGTGGAGCCGCGCTGCGCGGGCGCCCCGTTGAGGTCGAGCTCCATGGCGAGATCCTGCGGGTCTGCCACCTCGTCGGGTGTCACCAGCCACGGTCCGAGCGGTCCGAAGGTCGGCGCGCTCTTGCCCTTGATCCACTGTCCGCCGCGCTCGCTCTGGTACTCGCGTTCCGACACGTCGTTGCAGACGGCGTAGCCGAACACATGCGACAGCGCGTCCGCCTCGTCGATATACTCGCCCGCCTTGCCGATGACGACCGCGAGCTCGACCTCCCAGTCGCCCTTCACCGAGCCGCGCGGCAGGACGACGTCGTCGTTCGGCCCGCTGAGCGAGGAGGGCGCCTTGGAGAACACGATCGGCTCGGAGGGGATCGCCGCGCCCGTCTCGGCGGCGTGGTCGGCAAAGTTCAGCCCGATCGCGATGAAATGTCCGGTGCGCGACACCGGAGCGCCGATGCGGGCGCCGGCGGGCAGGGCGGGCAGGCTGGCGAGGTCGGCCGCGCGAAGCCGCGCGATGAGATCCGGCCCCAGCGTCTCGGGGCTGTAGTCGCTGACGATCGACGACACGTCGCGGGCGACGCCGTTCGAATCCAGAACGGCGGGCCGTTCGGCCTTATGCGGTCCGACACGAAGCAGTTTCAATGATTTCCCCCGGTTTTTTCAAGTCTCTTGCAGCGGCGCGGCAATAGTCGCTCAGAATGCGCCGGGGAACAAACCGCCGTCAATGCGCAGGTTCTGCCCGGTGATGAATCCGGCCTGTGCCGAGCAGAGGAAGGCGCATGCCGCGCCGAATTCCTCCACCGTGCCGAGGCGGCCGGCCGGAATCTCCCTGGCGGTCAGGACCGACTGCTCCTCGACGCTGCGGCCGGTCTTTGCGGCGGCGAATTCGACGGTCTTGCGGATGCGGTCGGTGTCGAACTTGCCCGGCAGGAGATTGTTGATGGTGACGTTGCGCGCCATCACCGAGCGGGCGATGCCGGAGAGGAACGCCGTCAGGCCGGCGCGCGCGCCGGAGGACAGGTCGAGGCCGAGGATCGGCTGGTAGACGCTCAGCGAGGTGATGTTGACGATGCGGCCGAAGCCGCGTTCGGCCATCCCGTCGATCACGCGCTGGATCAGCTCGATGGGCGTGACCATGTTCTGCGTCACGCCTTCCAGCAGGGCGGCCCGGTCGAGCTGGCGGAAATCCTTCGGCGGCGGCCCGCCATTGTTGTTGACCAGGATGTCCGGGGCCGGGCAGGCGGCGAGCAGCGCCTCCTGAACCGCGGTGGTGGAGACGTCGCCGGCGACGGCCTGCACCGCGATTCCGTAGCGGCCGGCGAGCTCGGCCGCGGTGGCCGCCAGCGCCGCCTCGTCGCGGCCGTTGAGCACCAGATTTACGCCCGCGCTTGCGAGTGCCTCCGCGCAGCCCCGGCCCAGCCCCCGGCTGGAGGCGCAGACGATGGCATGGCGGCCGGCGATTGCGAGATCCATGGCTCACTCCCTTTTCGATCGTTTCAGTGGTTAGCCGCCCCGGCGCTTTACGGCAATCGTCCCTCGGGCGTCGCAAGGCGTCGCGCTCCGTTTCGCTGGCGCGCGCGCCGTGCTAACGCGCTCCGGCGGCGCGCCGCGCTTCCTCCCGCTCCGGTGCAGCATGGCCGACCCGGCTCCGTCTTCCCAGCCCTTCGTCAAGCCGTGGCGCTTCGAACTGCGCGCGTCCCTGCTGTGCGCCGCCATCTTCATCCCGGCCGGCTTTCACCTGCCGTATTTTCCGCTGTGGCTGGCGCAGAGCGGGTTCGATGCAAACCAGATCGCCATCGCCCTGTCGGCGCCGATGTTCCTGCGGCTGCTGACGACGCCGCTGATCACCGCACTCGCCGACCGCATCGGCGACCGCGCCAATATGCTGATCGCCGCGATCGGCGCCTCCGCCGTACTGTCGCTCGGCTACCTGCTGCCGCCGACCTTCGCCTTCGTCCTCGCCCTGTCGATCGCCTTGCAGATCGTCTGGGCGCCGCACGCGCCGCTGGTCGATTCGATCGTGCTGTCGGGCGTGCGCCGCTTCGGCGTCGACTATCCGTCGATCCGCAAATGGGGGTCGGCCGCGTTCCTCTGCGCCAATTTCGGCGGTGGGCTGATTCTGGCGCGGTGGGGCGTCGCGGCCGTGCCGGTCATCATCGCGGCGGGCTTCTTCGTCGCCTTCGCCGTATCCCTTGGGACGCCGCGGCTCGGCAGGCCGCGCGTCGCATCGCCGCTGTCGGCCGCGGCCATGCGCACGACGCCGGGAATGCTCACCCGCTCCTTCGTGCTCTTCGTCGCGGCGGCAGGCATCATCAACTCCAGCCACGGCCTGCTCTACGCCTTCGGCAGCATCTACTGGCGCGAGATCGGCGTCGACGAGCGGCTGATCGGCTTTCTCTTCGCCTTCATGGTGGTTGCCGAGATCGCGCTCATGATGGTCTTCAGGCGCTTCTTCGGCGGCCTCTCGGCGCCGCGCCTGCTGGCGATGGCCGGTGCCGCAGGCGTGCTGCGCTGGGCGGCCTTCCCGCTGGTCGAGCCGCTGGGGCTCGGCGTGCCGGGCTTTCTCCTGACGCAGAGCCTGCACGCGCTGTCGACCGGTTTCCTGCTCATCGGCGTGCCGAAGATGCTCGCCGAGACCGTCGGCGAGGAGCGCATGGGCGCGGCGCAGGGCATGGCGTTCTTCGCCGGCGGTCTGGCGATGAGCCTCGTCACCATGGCGTCGGGGGCGATCTACGCGGCGTTCGGGGCGAACGGCTTCTTCTTCATGGCCGCCATCGCCGCGGCCGGCACCGCGCTTCTGCTGTTCGTCAGCCCCAGAGCGCCGGATCCGGCGGCGAGACTTCCGAGCCGCGATAAATGAGCGCGGGGTCGCGGTCGCGGGCGAGCAGCAGCGGCCCGTCGAGATCGACGAAATCGGCCCCCTGCGCCAAAAGCACGGCCGGCGCCATGGCCAGCGAGGTGCCGACCATGCAGCCGACCATGATGCGGAAGCCGAGGCGGCGCGCCTCGTCGCGCATGGCGATGGCCGCGGTCAGCCCGCCGGTCTTGTCGAGCTTGATGTTGACCGCGTCGTAGCGCGTGCGCAGCAACGGCAGATCGCCGATGCCGTGGACGCTCTCGTCGGCGCAGACCGGGACCGGACGGGCGATGTCGGCCAGCCGTTCGTCGCGGCCCGCGGGCAAAGGCTGCTCCACCAGCACGACGCCGCATTCGGCCGCCACGGCGAGATTTTCTTCCAGCTCGTCGCCTTCCCAGCCTTCGTTCGCGTCGAGGATGATGCGGCTGCGGGGCGCCGCGGCCGCGACGGCGCGGATGCGCGCGGCGTCGCCCGGCCGGCCGACCTTGGCCTTGAGCAACGGCCGGTGCGCGTTTGCCGCGGCTTGCGCGGCCATCGCCTCGGCTTCGCCGAGCGAGAGCGTGTAGGCGGTCACCAGCGTCGCCGGTGAGGCGATGCCGGCCATCGCCGCCGCGCTGCCGCCGCTCGCCTTGGCTTCCAGATCCCAGAGCGCGCAGTCGACCGCGTTGCGCGCCGCCCCGGCCGGCATCAGACCGGGAAGGCCACCGCGATCCGCGCCGGCTTCGATGGCGTGCCGGGCCGCCTCGATCGCCGCCACGACCCCTTCGACGGTCTCGCCGTAGCGGGCATAGGGCACGCATTCGCCGCGCCCGATGGCTGCGCCGTCGCGGACTGTCGCGGTCACCACCACGGCCTCGGTCTTGGCGCCGCGCGAGATCACGAAGCTGCCGGCGATGGGAAACCGCTCGACGGCGACGGTGAGGCTGCGGCTCATGTGTGCTCCATGGCGGGGCTGGTGGGGTGGCCGGCTGGCTGGTTGCGGGTTGGCTCCGGCCGTCGCCCGATCTATGAGAGGCGATGAACTTGTTCAAGCGGCGCGCCGCGGCGGGCGACGACGAGGGCAGGCGTCCGGCGATGGCCGCGACGCAGGGCACTGAGGGCGTGCGCCTCGTGCTGACGGGCGAGTGGACCACGCAGACCGTTTCCACCGTCGACGCGGCGATGCGCGAATTCGAGCGCAGCCGGCCGCAGCCCCGGCTCGTCATCGACCTGGCGCGCGTCGCGCGCATCGACACGGCGGGCGCCTGGCTGGTGCAGCGCCTCGTCAACGCCGCGGCCGCGGGCGGCGCCAGCGTCGTCTTCGCCGGCTTGCGGCCCGAGGCCGCAACCCTGATCCAGGCGGTGCACGATTCCGCCCGCGAGCCGGCCGCGCCGCGGGAACCAAGGCCCTTCTTCGTGATCCGGGCCCTCGAATCGCTCGGCCGCGGCGTCTATGCCGCGATGGACGACGCAAAACTCGCCTTGCACATTCTGGGCGCCACCATCCGCGGCCCGCAGATGAAGGCCGGGCGCGGCAGCTCCTTCAACATCGCCGCCATCGTCTCGCACATCGACCGGATGGGCATAGGCGCGATTCCCGTCGTGCTGCTGATGTCTGCCATTGTCGGCGCCATCGTCGCGCAGCAGGGCGCGTTCCAGCTCCGCTATTTCGGCGCCGAGATCTTCGTCGTCGACCTCGTCGGCATCCTCATCCTGCGCGAGCTAGGCGTGCTGATGACGGCCATCATGATCGCCGGCCGCTCCGGCAGCGCCATCACCGCCGAGATCGGCTCGATGAAGATGCGCGAGGAGGTCGACGCGCTGACGGTGATCGGCCTCAATCCCATCGGCGTGCTGGTCTTCCCCCGGCTGATGGCGCTGGTCGTGGTGCTGCCCTGCCTGACGGTGCTCGCCGATTTCGCCGCCATGGGCGGCGCGATCTACGTCGCCTGGACCTATTCCGACATCAGCCCCGAGGCGTTCATCGACCGGCTGCGCGTCGCCATCGACATCACCACCATCCTTGCCGGCCTCATCAAGGCCCCGTTCATGGCCATGATCATCGGAATCGTCGCCTCGGTCGAGGGCATGAAGGTGGTGGGCAGCGCCGAATCGCTCGGCCGCCACGTCACCGCCTCGGTCGTGAAGGCGATCTTCATCGTCATCGTGGTCGACGGCTTCTTTGCCGTCTTCTACGCGGCGATCGATTTTTGAGGCGGGCGATGGGCGAGACCGGAACGGTGCAGCAGCGGCCCCCGGAGGGAGAAACGCCTGGGCAGGCGGCTCCCGAGGCGATCATCTCGGTGCGCGACGTCTCGGTCGCCTTCGGCCGGCAGAAAGTGCTGGAGAACCTCTCGCTCGACATCCGCGCCGGCGAGATCCTCGGCTTCGTCGGTGCGTCGGGCGCCGGCAAGTCGGTCCTGCTGCGCACCATACTGGGGCTGAACCGCAAGCAGGGCGGCACGATTCGCATGTTCGGCATCGACACCGACCATGCCAGCGAGGCCGAGCGGCTCTCCATCGACATGCGCCTCGGCGTTCTCTTCCAGCACGGGGCGCTGTTCTCGGCCCTGTCGGTGATGGAGAACATCCAGGTGCCGATGCGCGAATATCTCGATCTGCCGAAGCGCCTGATGGACGAGCTGGCGCTGCTGAAGATCGAGCTCGTCGGCCTGCCGCGCGATGCGGCGTGGAAGCTGCCGCACCAGCTTTCCGGCGGCATGGTCAAGCGCGCGGCGCTGGCGCGCGCGCTGGCCCTCGACCCCGCCGTGGTGTTCCTCGACGAGCCGACGTCGGGGCTGGACCCGATCGGCGCCGCCGAGTTCGACGAGCTGGTCGGCAAGCTGAGGGACACGCTGGGGCTGACGGTCTACATGGTGACCCACGACCTCGACAGCCTGTTCTCGGCCTGCGACCGCATTGCGGTGCTGGGCGAGCGGCGCGTGCTGGCCGAGGGCACGATCGACGACATGCTGCGCTCGGAACATCCCTGGGTGCGGTCATATTTTCGCGGCAAGCGTGCGCGAAACATCCCACGCTGAGGCAGGCGGAGGCAGGCATGGAAACCAGGGCGAACTATGTGGCGGTGGGGCTCTTCACCCTCCTGGCCATCGTGGCGGGCTTCCTGTTCCTGTTCTGGACCTCGGGCGGCACCGACCGCACCGAGACGGCGACGCTCAGGTTTCGCATCCCCGGCTCGGCCAGCGGACTGGGGCGCGGCAGCGCCGTGCTGTTCAACGGCGTGCGCGTCGGCGACGTGCGCCGCGTCTATATCGACGTGACCAATCCGTCGGTCGCCATCGCCGAGGCGAGCGTCGACAGGCTGACCCCGATCACCGCGTCGACCCGCGCCGATATCGGCCTCGCCGGCTTGACCGGGCAGGCCAATATCGACCTCAAGGGCGGCAACGTCGACGAGCAGAATCTCATTCAGCAGGCGGCGCTGAACGGCTCGGTGGCCGAGATCACCGCCAATCCGTCGCCCGTCACCAACCTCCTCCAGACCGCGCAGGCGATCCTGACGCGCGCCGATACGGTGATGACCGACCTGGAGAGCTTCACCGGCGACGCCAAACAGCCGGTGATGCAGACGGTCCGCAACATCGAGCGCTTCTCGGAGGCGCTGGGGCGCAACGCCGGGGGCGTCGACGCCTTCCTCGACAATGTCGGCAAGCTGTCGGAGACGCTGGGCGGCGTGTCCGGCCGTCTCGGCGAGACGCTGGCCGCGGCCGAGGCGCTCATCAAGTCGCTCGACGCGGGCAAGGTCGACGCGATCCTCGCCAATGTCGAGGCGATCACCACACAGTTCAAGGAATCGACGGGCGACCTCGACAAGGTCATGGCCGACGTGCGCTCGGCGGCGGGCGCCTTCAACAGTTTCTCGACCGAGGCCAACACGACCATCGAGCGTGTGTCGAAGCTGCTGGACGGCGTCGATCCCGGCGCGCTGGGCAGCGCCATCGGCAGCTTCGAGGCGACCAGCAAGCAGGTCCAGCAGGCGGTCGCCGACGTGGCGAAAGTGACGGAACGCATCGGCGCGCGCGCGGGGGATTTCGACCAGATGGTCACCGATGCGCGCGAGCTCGCGTCGCGGCTGAACCAGGCGTCGGTGCGCATCGACGGGGTCATGCAGAAGGTCGACGCGCTGCTGGGCTCCGACAGCGCCGACTCGCTGATATCGAGCGCCGGCACGACGCTGGCCAGCCTCCGCAAGGTGGCCGATTCGATGAGCGCCCGCATCGGCCCCGTCATGGAGGGGCTGTCGCGCTTCACCGGGCAGGGCCTGCGCGATCTCGAGGCGCTGGTGCAGGACGGCCGCCGGGCGATCCAGCGCATCGAGACCGCCGTCAGTTCGCTCGAGCGCAATCCGCAGCGCCTGATCACCGGCGGCGACGGGCCGGTGCGCGAATTCGACAGCGGCCGCAACCGCCGATGATCTTGCCGCTGTGATCTTGCGGTCCGGCAAGTCGATGCTTCAACTTGTCGTGGAAATGCTCTAGACAGCTTTGGGGGCGGATACGAGGTCGGCGCGGCAGTTCGGTGCGGCGCCATGGATTCAGGAATGTGCGTGTGGCTTCGTTCAGGCTGGTCGGCAGTGTCCTGGCCCTCGGCATGCTGCTCTCGGGTTGCGTCGGTCTCGGCGGCAGCACCAATCCGCTCGACACGTTCGAGCTGACCGCCCCCCCGCCGCCGGCGGGCGACGGACGGCGCAGCAAGTCGCAGCTTCTCATCACCGAGCCGACCGCGCTGAAATCGCTCGACAGCGAGCGCATCGTCATCAAGCCCTCGGCCAGCGCCATCGAATATCTGGCCGGCTCGCAATGGGCCGACCGCCTGCCGCGCATCGTGCAGGCGCGGATCGTCGACGCGTTCCAGTTGTCCGGCCGCGTGGCGGGCGTCGGGCGCCCCGGCGAGGGGCTGGCGATCGACTACCAGGTGATCGTCGACATCCGCGCCTTCGAGATCCGGCTCGAAGGCGACGACCGCGCGGTGGTCGAGCTCTATGTGCGCGTGCTGAACGACCGCAACGGGGTGGTCGCCGGGGCGCGGCTGTTCTCGCAGACAGCGCCGGTGCAGGGCACCGGCAACCGCGCCTTCGTCAATGCGCTGGACAGCGCCTTCGTGGCGGCGGCCGGCGACGTGGTCGCCTGGGCGCTGAGCATCATCCGCTGAGGCCGGTTTTCGCGCCGGCCTGTAAAACCCTGCAATTTCAGCAGGTTCACCGGGTGACCTGATTCAGATCCTTCGAAACGAAAGAGGCGGGCTTGCGGCCCGCCTCTTTCGAATTCGACGCCGCGCGGCTCAGCGCAGCCGGCCGCTCGCATGGGCGAGCATGGTGTAGACCTTGCCCGTGTCGGACGACAGGTAGGTCTGCGTCATCAGGCTGTCGCGGTCGTTGCGGCCGACATCCTCCAGCAGCTTCTCGAAGTCCAGGCAGTAGCGGTCGACCGCGTTGCGGAAATCGGCGTCCTGCTGGTACTTGCGCCGGATCTCGTCGAAGGTCTGCTGGCCCTTGAGCGTGTAGAGGCGCCGCGTGAAGACGTTGCTCTCGCCGCGCCGGTAGCGGTCCCACAGTTCGATCGCGGCCTCGTGGTCGATGGCGCGGGCGATGTCGACCGACAGCGAATTGAGCGATTCCACCACATGCAGCGGCGAGCGGGTGTCCGCCGGGTTGCGCGGCGCTTCGGTGCGCGTCTCTTCTTCCCGCGACGCGCCGCGAAGCAGGTCGCGCACCCAGCCGCCGCCGGCAGGGGCGGGCGCGCTTTCGCGCGGGCGGGGTTGCTCGACCGGGCGATAGGGTTCGGGCGCGGCGGGACGGTAGGCGGGTTCCGGGGCGGGCTGCCGGTACGCCTGCTCCTGCGGCGCCGCCGGGCGAGGGGCGGGAGCCGGCTGCTGCGGACGCCGCTGCTGCGGCTCGGGCGCGCGCTGCACCGGCTGGGCCTGCTGCACCGGCGCGGCGCGGGTCGACGCCGCGGCCGCGACGCGCGCATCCGACACGTCGTGCATGCGGCCCGACCGGGCGACGATCTCCGAAAGCTCCTTCAGCGCCGTGATCTGGTCGTTGACGGCGCGGCGCATGGCCGAGGTCGATTCGCGCGTCTCCTCCGGCAGCTCGAACACGCCCTTGCGGATCTCCGCGCGGGTTTCCTCCAGCTCGGAGCGGATGGTGCCGGCGGTGCGGCGCAGCTCGTCGGTGGCGGCCGCGAAGCGCTCGGTCGCCTGCTCGACGACCTCGCCGATGGACTGGCGGATCTGGTCGGTCGAGGCGCGGGTGCGCCCCTCGGCCTTCTCGACCGTGTTCTCGATCAGGTTCTCGAACGAGCGCATGATCCGCTCGATGTCCTCGGACTTCTTGACGAGGCCGACCGACAGCTCCTCCAGCGCCTGCTGGCGCTCGTCCAGCGTGGCGGCGAGGTTGCCCTGCGCCGAGCCGAGCAGATCGGAGGCGGTGGACAGCAGCCTGCCGTGCTCGTCGAAGCGGCTGGCGATGGCGGCGATCTCCTTGAGCGTCGAGGACGACAGCTCGGTGAGCTTGCCGGCATTGGCGTCGATGAGGCGCGCCGAGCTGGCGAAGGATTGCGCCGCCTTTTCCGCGGTCGTCGCGAAGCTGTCGGTCGTGTCGCCGAGACGCGTGTCGAGGCCCGACAGATTGCCGGCGGCGAGGTCGATCAGCTCGCCCAGCTTGGCGTTGGAGGCCGACAGGCGGTCGATGAGCCCCGCGACGCCCTCCATGAGGCTGCCCTTGGCGCTGTCGACGGCCGTGAGCGTCTCGGCCGTGCGCGAGGCAAGCGCCCGCACCATGGCCGCGCTTTCGGCGCGCAGGCGCTCGGTGGCCTTCTCCGTCGCCGCCTCCAGCGTCTTCTGCAACTCGCCGCCGCTGGCCTCGAAGCGGTCGACGAGCGGCCGGGCGGTCCTGTCGAGGATCTGGGCGATCTCCGCCGAGCGTGCGGCAAGGAGCTGGTTGAGCTCGCGCGAGCGGCCCTCGATGGTGCGGGCGGCCGCCTCGGTCTGCTTGCCGATCTCGGCATTGGCGGCGCTGAACGTCTCGGCGATCGCATTGGCGCGGGCCAGCAGCCTGGCCTCCGTCTGCACCACCTTCTCGTGGATGTGCTCGCCTGCCTGCTCGGCGCCGCGGGCGAGCCGCTGCTCGACCGTCTCGATGCCGCCCGCAAGCCGTGCGGCGACCTGGTCCGCGCCCGCGACGAGCCGCCGGTCGGCGTCTTCCAGCGCTTCGGCGACGGCGCGCGCACGCGCTTCCAGCTCGGCCGAGGTTTCGTGCGTGCGAGCGATGATCTTCTGGTCCGCCGCCTCGAAGGCGGCCGCGATGCCGCCCGTCCGCTCGGCGATGCGCCGGTCGGCGTCCTCCAGCATGCGCCCGACCTCGTCGGTGCGATGGATGATCATGTGCGACATCGCGGTCGTCCGCTCGGCGATCTTGTCGTCGCTTTCGTTGAGCACGCGGGCGATCTCGCCGGTGCGCTCCGCGATCATGCGGCCGATCTCGCGCGTGCGCTCGGAAATCTGGCGGTCGCTGTCGGCGAGCACGTTGGCGATGTCGCCGGTGCGCTCGGTGATGGCCCGCGAGATGTCGCTGGCGCGGTCCGCGAGCTGGCGGTCGCTGTCGGCCAGCACGGAGGCGATGTCGCCCGTACGCTCGGTGATGGCCCGCGATATCTCGCTGGCGCGATCCGCCAGTTGCCGGTCGCTGTCGGCCAGCACGGAAGCCATGTCGCCCATCCGCTCGGCGATGGTGCGCGATATCTCGGCGGCGCGCTCGGCAAGCTGCCGGTCGCTCGACCCGAGCAACTGGCCGATCTCGCCGGTGCGCTCCGAAATCGCCTTGGCGATGGCGTCGGTCCGGTCGCCGATGCGCCGGTCCGCATCGGCGAAGGCGCGCTCCGCCTCCTCGCCGAGCGCGGCGGTGACTTCCAGCACCTTTTCGCGCAGGGCGCCCGCGACGACGCCCGCACTGCCCTCCAGCGCGACGCGGATATTGTCGACCCCGGCGCCGAGCGCGCGCTCCATCGTCTGCGTGCGCTCCTCGATCACGCCGGTCTGGCGGCGGAACACCTCGTCGACGCGGCCGAGGTCGGCCTCGATGGCGCCGGCGATCTCCGCCTGCTGCGCCGCGATGGTCTCGACATGGCCGGCGACCGACGCGGCGAGCGCGTCCTGCTGCGCCGCGACGCCGGCGGCCAGCGCCTCCTGCTGCGCGGCGAGCGCGGATGCGAAGCCGTGCTGGCGTTCGTCGAGGGCGGCGACGAGATTGGCCTGGCTCTGGTCGATCAAGCCGATCAGGCCGCCATTGCGTTCGTCGAGCGCGGCGGCAAGGCCGCCGCTGCGCTCGTCCAGCGCGCCGAGCAGCGCGCCGCTGCGCTCGTCCAGCGCGGCGACGATGATGTCGCGCCGGTCGTCCAATGCGGCGGCGAGGCCGCCATTGCGCTCGTCGAGCGCGGCGGCAAGGCCGTCGCGGCGTTCGTCCAGCGCGCCCAGCAGGGCGCCGGTGCGCTCGTCCAGCGCGGCGACGATGATCTCGCGGCGGTCGTCCAGCGCGGCGGTGAGGCCGGCATTGCGCTCGTCGAAGGCGGCGGCGAGACCGTCGCGGCGCGCGTCCAGCGCCCCGAGCAGGATCTCGCGGCGCTCGTCCAGCGCGGCGACGATGATCTCGCGGCGGTCGTCCAGCGCGGCGGTG
>CAZVTK010000061.1:0-7260 GCA_964629765.1 uncultured Mesorhizobium sp. | reverse complement strand
AGGCCGGCGTTGCGCTCGTCGAAGGCGGCGGTCAGCTCCGTCTGCCGCAGGGCGAGCGCCTCGATATGGCCGTTGAGCGCGGCGTCGATCTCTGCGCGGCGCGCGGTGAGGTTCGCCAGATCCTCGTCCAGCGCGCGCGCCATCAGGCTGCGGCCCTCCGACAGGCGGCCGACATGCTCGCTGATGCGCGCGTCGATCTCGTCGCGCGCGGCCGACAGCTTTTCGAGGTCGGCCTGGAGTACCGCTTCCAGCCTGCTTTGGCCCTCGGCGAGGCGGGCGGAAAAATCCTCCGCGCGGCCGTCGAGAAGCGTCGACGTCGACATGACCAGCTCGGCCATGTCGGAGCCGATCTTGGCCTTGCCCTCGTCGATGACGGTCGCGATGTCGCGGCGCGCATCGCTGAAGCTGGTGGCGATCTCGCGGGCGCGTTCGACCAGCGTGTCGTTGATCTGGCGCGCGCGCGCCTCCAGCGCGGTGTTGAGCCTTTCGGTGCCGGCGTCGAGCGCCTGCGCGCGCGTCTCGAACTCGGCGATCAGCGCCTGGCCGCGCTGGTTCAGCAGCACCTCGATGCTGCCCAGCCGCGTGTCGAACTGCTCGGTCAGCACGTCGCTGACGGCCGAAAGCTGCGAAACCATGCTGCCGGTGCGCTCGTCCAGCATGCGCTGGAGCGACCCGCTCACCTCGTCCGCGCTCTGCGCCAGCGTGGCGATGCGCGTGTCGAGCAGCGTGGCGAAGGCATCGCCCGAGGTGGTGATGCGGTCGGAGATGACGTCGAGCCGCTGGTCGATGGCGTCGTAGATGGTGGACGACGACATGTTGATGCGGTCGACCAGCGTGTTGCCGGTCTGGCCGAGCGTGTCCGAAAGCCGGTCGGAGGCGTCGCCGAGGCGCGCCAGCAGGCTTTCGCCCGACCGGCCGATGGTCTCGGCGAAGCGGCCCGACGCCTGGTCGAGGTTGCCGCTCAGCGTGGAGCTGACGCGTTCGAGTTCGTCGCGCAGCGATTCATGTGCGCCGGAGATCGAGGCGCGCACGCGCTCGGCATGGCTGACGACCGCGTCGCGCTCGGTGCCGAGCCCGTCGACCAGCGTGCGGATGCGGATCTCGTTGTCGGAGTAGGCGCGTTCGAGCTCGCTCACCTCGGCGTGGACGAGCGTTTCCAGCTCCAGCGCGCGGGCGAGCGTGCGCTCGATACCGTCGCCCATGGCCTGCACCTCGCGGCGCACGGCCTGGCCGACCGTCATCACGCGGTCCTGCGCCAGGTGCTCGGGCTCGGCGAGCCGCATGGCGACCTCGGCCATGGAGCGCGCGGCAAGGCGCATCTCCTGCGCGCGGCGCACCATCACGGCGAAGCCCCAGAAGAGGATGAGCGGCACGACGATCGCGGTCAGCAGGCCGATCACCTGCGGCATCGCCATCAGCGCCTCGAAGGAGCGGATCTGCCAGATGGCGGGGGAATAGAGCAGGTGCCCGAGGGCGATGCCGCCCGCCACCCAGGCGAGGCTGAGCGCGCCGACGCCCCAGTAGATGCCGCGCGAGGCCTGCCGGTTCATGCCCTGCACCAGCGTGCGATAGTCCTTCTGGCGGTCGTCGTTGGCCGGCGCATGGGCGGGCGATGCCGCGGCGCCAGCCGGGGCGCTCACTTCGGCGGGGCGCAAATCGGCGCCGGGCGCGTTGCGTGCCTGCGGAACTGGCTTGGCAGGGGCGGGCGTCGCGGGCTTGGCGGGGGCAGGCTTCGCGGCAGCGGGCTTCGGCGCGGCGGCGGAAGCGGCCGCCGCAGGTGCGGGCCGGGCCTCCTGGACGATCTCGTCGGCGGCCTTGGCGATCTGCGCCTCGAGGTCGGCCATGGAGGCGGCGATGTCGAGATCGGAAATCCCGTCCGGCTCGAAGTCGCTGGAAGACAGGTCGAGGTCCAGCGACTCCTCCAGGTTGCGGGCGACGTCGTCGCCGATGCCCTTGGTCGTGGAAGCCTTGCGCGCCATGCCGCCGTACCCTGTAACTGGCGCGGACACCCCCGGCGGGGCCCCTCGTATCCACGCGAAAACCAGACATAAACTGCCAATGCGTATCGTAGAGGCCGCATCGCGCAATTGGAACCGTGGAAACCGGCCATGTGTAAAACTTTAAACATAAGGTTAACGCGGCGTGGCCCGCGCGGAAAAATCCGGCGGTTGCGCGACTGCGGCGGGCCTCTCCGTTGAGCACGCCGGCCTCGACCGATACGCCCTCCGGCGGCGCGCCCGACCTCGCGTTGCTGGACCTCGTCCATCTCGACCGCCAGACCATGGGCGATGCGGGCCTGCGCAGCGAGGTCCTGCAACTGATGCTGGCCGAGCTGGATGCGCTTCTTCCCCAGATTGCCGCGCAGGAAGGGCCGACCCGGCGCGACCTCGCCCACCGGCTGAAGGGGGCGGCGCGCGGCGTCGGCGCCTTCGCGCTGGGCGCGGTGGCCGAGCGCATCGAGCGCGGGCCGGATCGGCCCGGCCTCGTCGCCGAGCTGGAGGCCCGCGCGCAGGACTTGCGCGCCTTCGTCGCAGCCCTGATGCCTTCCGGTTGACACCCGCCCGCGAATGTCTATCTCGACGCTGTCTCCCAGCCCCTTACGGACCGGAACCATCGGCATGGCAAGGATCACCTACGTCGCATTCGACGGCACGCGCTTCGAGGTCGATGCGGACAACGGTTCCACCGTGATGGAGAACGCGGTCCGCAACGGCGTGCCCGGCATCGAGGCGGAATGCGGCGGCGCCTGCGCCTGCGCCACCTGCCATGTCTACGTCGCCGAGGACTGGTTCCCCAAGGTCGGGAACCCCGAGCCGATGGAGGAGGACATGCTGGACTTCGCCTACGAAGTGCGCCCGACCTCGCGGCTGTCCTGCCAGATCCGGGTCAGCGACGAGCTGGAGGGGCTGGTCGTCAGCGTTCCCGAGCGGCAGGGATAGTTTTCAGCGCAGCCAGCCGGGCGCCAGGACGACGCTGTCGAGGCTGGCAAAACGCCTGATCCGGTCGAGCTCGGCCTCCAGCCCGCCGGCCAGCGCCGCCGACTGGCGCACGCCCGCCTCGCGCCAGAAGGCGCGCACGGCGAGCGCGCCGGCCGCCCTGTCCGCCTTCATGTCGATGCGGCCGACCATGGTCTCGCCGCGCAGCACCGGGAAGACGTAATAGCCGTATTTGCGCTTCGGCTCCGGCACGAACACCTCGATGCGGAAGTGGAAGCCGAAGATGCGCTCGGCGCGGCGGCGGTCGTGCAGCAGCGGGTCGAACGGGTTGAGGATGCGCAGCCGCGACGGCGCTTTCGGCGCGGCGGCCACGGCGGCATGCGTGCCGGCGAGGGCATGAACCGCGACCGGCTTGCCGCCGTCGCCGGCCTCGATCTCCAGACTCTCCAGCGCGCGCGCATGGTGCGAGAGCCAGCGTCCCGCCACGTCGGGCGCGACGAGCCCCCAGAACGCCGCGATCTCGCCGCGCGTGGCGAAGCCCAGCCGCTCCAGAGCGCTGCGGCAGGCCCAGTCGACGAATTCCTCGTGGCTCACCTCGCGCCGCAGATGCTCGGCCGGGATGACGCGCTCGGTGAGGTCGTAGACCTTCTGAAAACCCTCGCGCCGGGCGATGGCGAGCTCGCCCGTGTGCCAGAGGAATTCCAGCGCGGTCTTGGACGGATGCCAGTCCCACCAGCCGGTCTTCGGCTTCTCGCTGTCGAATTCGCGCGTCAGCACGGCGCCGTCGCGCGCGATCCTGTCCAGCACCCGGTCGCAGTCGGCGCGGAACGCCTCGCCGCCGAAGCGGCCGTCCCACCGCGTCGGCAGGCGCGTCCTGTCGCGCTCGAAGCGGTGCCGCCAGTAGGGGAAGAAGGCGGCGGGCAGCACCGCCGCGTCGTGGGTCCAGTGCTCGAACAGCAGGCGGTCCTTCTCCACCAGCCGCGTCAGGTGGCCGGCGCGGTAGCCGCGGCTGCGCGAATGCAGGATGTGGTGGTGCGCGCGCTCGACCGCGTTGATGCTGTCGAGCTGCACGAAGCCCAGCCGCTCGACGGTTGCGTAAAGGCCGTCGCGGTCGGCCGCTTTGGCGGGAGCGCCCGCAAGCCCCGCGCGGTCGATGAGGAAACGCCGGGCGGCGCCGTTGGGAACGGGAACAGGCATCTGGTCAGTCACGCCTCTGCTTCGCGGATGTCCACCCGAAACGGGCGCCGCGCGCAACCGCCGCGCCTTGCCGCTCCTGACAGCGCCGTCAGGAGGATCGTTCCCCGTTCAAGGCATCTTCAGCAAAATGCGTTTCAACTGTGCGCCGCAATGGAATATGAACTGCCTGATGCCGCGAACGCGGCAGTCGGACCGAACGAGCGGAGAATCGCCATGGCATCGCACAATGCGGCACGGCCGGGACATATCCAGCCCGTGGACCCGATCTGGACCCATGTGCGCGGCGAGGCCGAGGAGGCCGTGCGCAGCGATCCGCTGCTGGCGGCCTTTCTCTATTCGACCGTCCTCAACCACGAATCGCTGGAGGACGCCGTCATCCACCGCGTCTCCGAACGGCTCGACCATCCCGATCTCGGGGCCGACCTCATCCGCCAGACGTTCCGCGCCATGCTGCGCGACCAGCCGGACTGGTCGGCCATCGTGCGGGTCGACATCCAGGCCTATTACGACCGCGATCCGGCCTGCGACCGCTTCATCATGCCGGTGCTCTATTTCAAGGGGTTTCACGCGATCCAGACGCACCGGCTGGCGCACTGGTTGTGGAACCGCGGCCGGCGCGACTTCGCGCTCTATCTCCAGAGCCGCTCCTCGGTCGTGTTCGGCACCGACATCAACCCGGCCGCGCGGATCGGCAAGGGCATCTTCATCGACCACGCCACCGGCCTCGTGATCGGCGAGACGGCGGTCGTGGAGGACAACGTGTCGATGCTGCACGGCGTCACGCTCGGCGGCACCGGCAAGGTTTGCGGCGACCGCCACCCGAAAATCCGCCACGGCGTGCTGATCGGGGCAGGGGCCAAGATCCTCGGCAATATCGAGATCGGCCATTGCACCAAGGTGGCGGCGGGCTCGGTGGTGCTGCAATCGGTGGCTGCCAACAAGACCGTGGCCGGCGTGCCGGCGCGCATCGTCGGCGAGGCCGGCTGCGAGGAGCCGTCGCGCGCCATGGACCAGCTCCTCGGCACGCAGGACGACTGAGCGCGCGGCGGTCGCCGCGGGCTTTACAGCCTCGCCGCGCCCGTGCCAGAAGCGCGTCCGACGGGGTCAGCGGCGGCCCGAAGCATTGGAGATTTTGTTTGAAACCGGATGAGATCAAGAAGCTCGACGCCTATTTCAAGCGGACGTTCAAGAATCCCGCCTTGCAGGTCCGTGCGCGGCCCAACAAGAAGGATTCCTGCGAGCTTTACGTCGGCGACGAGTTTCTCGGCGTGATCTCGCGGGACGACGACGACGGCGAGCTGTCCTACAATCTGTCGATGGCGATCCTCGACATCGATCTGGACTGACGCGTCCTTCGGCGGCCACTCCCTTTAGCGGCCGGTGCGCAGCATCCCGGCCGCCTTGGCGGAAACCGCGGCGTCCAGCGCGGCCCAGCTCTCCAGCATGTCGCCGGGAAACCGGTAGGTGAGGCTGAGCTGCTCGCCGAGATGGATGTCGCGCTCGCATTCGGCGAGCGAGGCGGCGGCCGCCGCGCCCGTCAGGCAGCGGGCGACGAAGGGCTGGTCGCCGGGCCTCTCCCCCACCATCAGCGTCTCGTCGACATAGCCCGACCCCTTGGAGAATCCGTAGGCGCGCAGGCCGGACGGCCCGGCCGCGCCCGGCAGCTCGATCAGCCGGCGATAGATGGGCTCCAGCCGGCCGCTCATGTCGCGCGACATCATCCGCGGCTCGATCGACAGGAAGACGATGCGGCGCTGCGCCGTACGGTGGTTGAAGGCGTCGCGCTGCGCATTGCTGTAGCCGGCCAACGACGGCCAGAGCCCGTAGAGGTCGAGGCGCTTGGCCTCGCCGTTGCGCCGCGCTTCGGCGGCGCGGATCATGTTGGCGGGCACGCCGAACACGTTGTTGCCGATCACCACCTCGTAGACGGTCGTGTCTTCCGTGTGGCCCACGGCCGCGATGGACGCGCCGATCATCTTGCCGCCGACGCTGATGGCGGCCGAGAGCAGGGCGAGCGCCGCGAATATGTAGAAGACGCGCATCATGAAGCCCGATTCGGCGACCTGCGGGCCGGCGGGATCCATCGTGGCTGTCGTTGCGCTCATGCCAGTCGTCTCCGGCCAATCGTCTCCGGGCGCGCCGCAACGGCGGCGTCGCCGTTCGTCAAATTGCGCAATCATGGTAAACGGATGGTTTCCGCCGGCACGTCCGGCGGCCTTGGAGGGAGCCGCAGCATGCCTTTATACGCCATCGACGGGATCGAGCCGGTCTTCTCGGACCGCGCTTCCGTCTGGATCGCCCCCGATGCGTCGGTGATCGGCCGGGTCAGCATCGGCGCGGGGGTCGGCATCTGGTTCGGCGCAGCGATTCGCGGCGACAACGAAAAGATCGAGATCGGCGACGAGACGAACGTCCAGGAATTGACGGTGATGCACACCGACCCGGGCTTTCCGATCACCATCGGGCGCGGCTGCACCATCGGTCACCGCGCCATCCTGCACGGCTGCACCATCGGCGACGGCAGCCTCGTGGGCATGGGCGCTATCGTGCTCAACGGCGCGAGGATCGGCAAAAACTGCCTCGTGGGCGCCGGCGCGCTGGTGACGGAGGGCAAGGAATTCCCCGACGGCTCGCTGATCGTCGGCAGCCCGGCCAAGGCGGTGCGCGAGCTCGACGCGGCGGCGAAGGCGCGGCTCGGCATGTCGGCGGCGCACTACGTCGCCAATGCCCGCCGCTTTGCCAGCGGCCTGAAGGAAGTCTGACCCCAGGAAAGCCTGAAAAAAGGCGGAGCCGGCCTCTTGGGGAGAGGCCGGCTCCTGAACCCGGTCGTTGGGGACGGGCAGCTGGGACTCGACCGGGCCTTGACTGGGAGAGGGCGGCTTCCGGCGCATCCGCCACCTCCGTTTTGATCGAATGCGGCGTTCCGCGGCGTGATCGAAGCAGATCGGGCTGCTATTTCACGCTGCCCACCGCAACCGTCGCACGGCTGTCGTCGATGGCGACCCACGCACCGGAGTTGCGCTCTGACTGACGCTTGAGGAAGGTGTAGGGCGTCTCCGACCACGCCATCACGCGTGTCTCGAGATTGTCGAGAACGAAATCGCCACGGCTGGTGCGCACCGTCAGC
>CAZVTK010000060.1:16673-24628 GCA_964629765.1 uncultured Mesorhizobium sp. | reverse complement strand
GGCATGGCCGCAAGAAAAAGGGCATCGGCGAGAATTTCTGGCAGTTCCGGCCCTAATTCGAAGGCGAGGCGATGTCGCGCATCGAATGGCGACGCTCCGCCCGCGACGACCACACCTATGTCCGCGACCGCGAATGGGAGGCGGCCCACACCGTCTGGCTCTGGGCCGACCCGTCGCCGTCGATGCTGTACAAATCGTCAGGCGCCCTGGTTTCCAAGGAATCGCGCGCCCTGGTGCTTGTCCTTGCCCTCGCAGAACTCCTGTCCCGCAGCGGCGAACGCATCGCCTGGCCCGGCCTCACCGATCCCTTCACCGCCCGCAACGGCGCCGAGCGCCTCGCCTCCCGCCTCTCCCATGCCGCCGACTTGCCGGCGAGGCCCGACCTCTCGAACATCCGCCGTTTCTCCGATATCATCCTCGCCAGCGATTTTCTCGACCCGGCGGACGAGATCATGGCCTGGCTCGACGTCATCGCGCGCCATGGCGTGCGCGCCCATCTGATCGAAGTGGCCGATCCGGCGGAGGAGGTCTTCCCCTATGCCGGGCGCACCGAGTTCGCCGACCCCGAAACGGGCGAGAAGCTGACTGCAGGCCGCGCCGAAACCCTGCGTGACGACTACCGCCTTGCCTATTCCGCGCGCCGCGAGGAGCTGATGCGCTGGTGCAAGCGGCTCGGCTGGAGCTACACGGTCAACCACACCGACCGCCTCGCCTCCGAGGCGCTGGTGAAGGTCCACCTCGCCATGGGCGAGGAAATCGGCCATCTGTCGGGGGCGCGCTGATGTTGCCGCTCTCCTTCGGCGCGCCGCTGATCCTCGCCGGGCTCATCGCCCTGCCGGTGATCTGGTGGCTGCTGCGGCTGACCCCGCCCAAGCCGAAGACCGAGCTGTTCCCGCCGCTGCGCATCCTGGCGCAGGTGCTGAAGCGCGAGGAAACGCCGCACCGCAGCCCGTGGTGGCTCACTCTGCTGCGGCTGGCGATGGCCGCGCTCGTCATCCTCGCGCTGGCCGAGCCGGTGCTGAACCCGCGCGAGCGGCTGCCGGCCGGCGGCGCGGCGCTGGCGCTGGTGGTGGACAATAGCTGGGCCGCCGCCGCCGACTGGGAGCTTCGCGTCGCCACCGCCGAACGGCTGATCGCCGACGCCGAGGCCGAAAGCGTGCCCATCGTGCTCGCCTTCACCACCGACGCCGACAATGCCGCCATCGGCCCGTTCGACGCCATCGCCGCGCGCGAGCGGCTCAACGCCGCCGCCCCTCGCCCCTTGCCGCCGCGCCGCGCCGGGACCTTTGGCCGCGTCGCCGGCGCGCTCGCCGCGCTGCCGGGCGCGGCGGTCGCCGTCCTGTCCGACGGGCTGGAGCAGCCGGGCGACGAACAGGCATTCGCGGCGCTGCTCGGGGCGGGCGCGTCCCGCCTCGTCTGGATCGCGCCCCAGCGCCTGCCGATGGTGGCGCTGACGGGCACCGACAACAGCGTCGACGCCTTCTCCGTCACCGCCGTGCGCGCGCCCGGCGACCCCGCGCCGCGCCGCGTCAGCGTCGGCGCCTTCGACGAACGCGGCCGGCGCATAGCCGACGCAGCGATCGCCTTCGGCGCCGGCGAGACGAGCGCGACGGGCGAGTTCCGCCTGCCGTTCGAGCTGCGCAACGATTTCGCTTCCGTCGCCATCGACGGAGAGAACCAGGCCGCCGCCGTGCGCGTGCTGGACGAGAATTCGCGCCGCCGCCGCGTCGGGCTGATCTCCGCCGCCGAGGCCGACCAGGCGCAGCCGCTGCTGTCGCCGCTCTATTACATCCGCCGCGCCATGGAGCCCTTCGCCGACCTCGTGGAAGCCTCCAGCGCCGACCTGACCGAGGCGGTGCCGGCGCTGCTGGAGCAGAAGCCGGCGATGATCGTCATGGCCGATGTCGGCATCCTGCCGGAGGAGGCGCACCGCGCCCTCACCGAATGGGTCGAGGGCGGCGGCACGCTGGTGCGCTTCGCCGGCTCGCGGCTGGCCGCCGCCGAGGTGGACGACGACCTGCTGCCGGTGACGCTGCGGCTCGGCGAGCGCTCCATGGGCGGCGCGCTGTCGTGGACCGAGCCTCAGCCGGTCAGCGACTTCCCGGCCGAAGGGCCCTTCGCCGACCTGACCCCGCCCAACGAGGTGACGGTGAGCCGGCAGGTGCTGGCCCAGCCGACGCCCGACATCGTCGAGCGCACCTGGGCGACGCTGGCCGACGGCACGCCGCTGGTGACGGGCGCGCGGCGCGGGGACGGCACGCTGGTGCTGTTCCACGTCACGCCCGAGGCGACGTGGTCGAACCTTCCGATTTCCGGTACGTTCGTCGAGATGCTGCGCCGTCTCGTCCAGCTCTCGCGCAACCAGGGCCGCCTCGACCAGGCGGCCGAGGGCGGTCGCGTGGCGCTCGCGCCCTTCCGCATGATCGCCGCCGACGCCCGGATCGTGCCGCCGACGCCCGAGGCGCGGCCGCTCGACCTCACGGGCGGCGCCCTGCCCGCGGTGACGCTGGAAAACCCGCCCGGCCTCTATGGCGGCGAGGAGGGCGTGCTCGCGCACAACCTGATGGGCGCCGACGCGACGCTGGTGCCCATCGCCCGCCCGCAAACGCAGCTTCCCGTCACCGACGCGGCTTACGCGGCTGACGAGGAACAGGCCCTGCGCGGCCCGCTCTTCGCGGCCGCGCTGGCGCTGATGCTGCTCGACATGCTGGCGGTCCTGTGGATGGGCGGCGCCTTCGCCCGCCGCAACACGCGCCGAGCCTCGCCGGCCGCGAGCGCCGCCGCCGGGGCGCTCGCGGCCGTCGCCCTGCTGCTCGCCTCGGCCGGAGGGGCCGACGCGCAGCAGGACGCGCGTCCCGAAGACCGCGCCGCCATCGACGCCATGTCGGTGACGCGCATCGCCTATGTCGTCACCGGCGATTCGGCCGTCGACTCGATCAGCCGCGCCGGCCTTGCCGGCCTGTCGCGCTTCCTCGCCGACAAGACGGCGCTGGAGCCGGGCGATCCGGCGGCGGTGGACATCGCGCGCGACGAGCTCGCCTTCTATCCGCTGATCTACTGGCCGATCGACGCCGCCGCGCCGATGCCCTCGCCCGCGGCGATCGCCCGCGTCGACGCCTACATGCAGCAGGGCGGCACGGTGCTGTTCGACACGCGCGACCAGTTCTCCACCGGCTTCGGCAGCAACGACGCCAGCCCGGCGACGCGGCGCCTGCGCGACATCCTGTCGACGCTCAACGTGCCGCCGCTGGAGCCGGTGCCGCCGGACCATGTGCTGACCAAGGCGTTCTTCATCATGAACGAATTCCCGGGCCGCTATTCCGGCAGCCCGCTCTGGGTGGAATCCTCGCTCGACGCGGTCAACAGCGACAACCGCCCGGTGCGCACCGGCGACGGCGTGACCCCGATCATGATCACCGCCAACGACCTTGCCGGCGCATGGGCGACCGACCAGGCCGGCAACCCGATGCTGCCCACCGTGCCCAACGACCCGCTCCAGCGGCTGTGGGCCATGCGCGGCGGCATCAACATCATGATGTACATGCTGACCGGCAACTACAAATCCGACCAGGTGCATGTGCCCGTGCTGCTCGAAAGGCTGGGGCAGTGATGACGTCGCTTGCCGATAGGGGAAATGGCAAGGCGCCCCGTCACGCCCCCCTCTGTCCTGCCGGACATCTCCCCCTCCAGGGGGGAGATTGGCTTTCGTCTTTTCCTTCGCCAATCTTCAACGATTGGCGAAATGAGAACGGCAATCCAATCTCCCCCCTTGAGGGGGAGATGTCCGGCAGGACAGAGGGGGGCAATGCAGGGCGCTGCAAGTTCAGAACGCGGGGGAAAACACTCCGCGAGGCCGCTCCATGAACCTCTCCGTCGCCTTCGAGCCGCTGGTGCCGTGGTTCTGGCTGGCAGTCATCGCCGCGCCGGTGGCGCTGCTGGCGCTCGCGGGCCTCGCCCTGCGCCAGCGCGGCGCGTGGCTGCGTGCCGCCGCGGCGAGCGCGCTGGCGCTGGCGCTCGTCAACCCGGTCGTGCTCGACGAGCAGCGCGAGGCGCTGAAGAGCGTCGTCGCGCTGGTGGTCGACCGCAGCCAGAGCCAGGCGATCGGCGAGCGCACGCCGACCACCGACGCGGCGGTGGCCGACCTTCAGGCGCGGCTCGCCCGCCTCGGCCAGTTCGAGGTGCGCACGGTGGAGGCAGGCCGCGCCGACGCGGCCGACGATCGCACGCAGACGCGCCTGTTCGGCGCGCTGGAAAGCGCCTTCCGCGACGTGCCGCCCTCGCGCATCGGCGGCGCGGTCATGGTCACCGACGGACAGGTGCACGACATTCCCGACGCCGCGCCCGATCTCGGCGGCCCGCTGCACGCGCTGGTGACCGGCGACGAGGACGAGCGCGACCGGCGCATCCGCTTCGAGCGCGCGCCGCGCTTCGCCATCGTCGGCCGCGCGCTGGAGATGACCTACCGCGTCATCGGCGCGCCGGGCGAGACGGGCACGGTCGACGTGCGCGTGTCGGTCAACGGCGAGCAGCGCGTCATCCGGCAGGCGGTGATCGGAGAGGAGACGGCCTTCGAGACGACCATCGCCACGGCCGGCCGCAACATCGTCGAATTGTCCATCGCGCCGACCGAGGGCGAGCTGACCGACGCCAACAACCGCGCCATCGCCATCGTCGACGGCATCCGCGAAAACCTGCGCGTGCTGCTGGTCTCGGGCGAGCCGCATGCCGGCGAGCGGACATGGCGCAACCTGCTGAAGTCCGACGCCTCGGTCGACCTCGTGCACTTCACCATCCTGCGCCCGCCCGAGAAGCAGGACGGCACGCCGATCAACGAATTGTCGCTGATCGCCTTCCCGACGCGCGAGCTGTTCGTCGAGAAGATCGACGATTTCGACCTGATCATCTTCGACCGCTACAAGCACCGCGACGTGCTGCCGATCCTCTATTACGACTACATCGCCGAATATGTGCGCAACGGCGGCGCACTGCTGATCGCGGCCGGGCCGGAATTCTCCGGCGCCCAGTCGATTGCGCGCACCCCGCTGATGTCGGCGCTGCCCGGCCTGCCCAGCGGCGACGTGCTGGAGGAAGGATTCTATCCGCGCCTGACCGAGACCGGCCAGCGCCATCCCGTGACGCGAGCTCTCGAAGGGTCCGCGCAGGAACCGCCGCGCTGGAGCCGCTGGTTCCGCCTGATCGGCATCGACGACGCCGAGGGGCAGGTGGTCATGCACGGCCCCGACGAGCGCCCGCTGCTGCTGCTCGACCGCAAGGGCGACGGCCGCGTCGGCATGCTCCTGTCCGACCAGGGCTGGCTGTGGGCGCGCGGCTTCGAGGGCGGCGGCCCGCATGTGCAGCTCTACAGGCGCATCGCCCACTGGCTGATGAAGGAGCCGGAACTGGAGGAGGAGCGCCTGACCGCCAGCGGGCGCGGCATGATGCTGGAGGTGCGCCGCCAGACCATGGAGGACGCGGCCGGCGAGGCGCAGGTGATCTCGCCCTCGGGCCGCACCTTCACCGTGCCGCTCGGCGAGGACGGGCCCGGCGTGTTTTCCGGCCAGACGGCGGTCGACGAGATCGGCCTCTATCAGGTCGCCAATGGCGACCTCGCCACCCTCGCCCATGTCGGCCCGGTCAACGCACCGGAATTCCAGGACGTGGTGTCGACCACGCAGAAGCTCGCCCCCATCGCCGCCGCCACCGGCGGCAGCGTGCGGCGCATCGAGCGCGGCATGACCGGCGCCGTGTCGCTGCCGGGCGTGGTGCCGGTGCGGCCGGGCGCGACGGCGACGGCGCGCGACTGGATCGGCCTCCGGACCACCAACGACAGCGTGCTGAAGTCGGTGAGCCGCACGCCGCTGTTCGCCGGCTTCCTCGGCCTCGGCCTGCTGCTGCTCGCGCTCGGCGGCATGTGGTATCGCGAGGGGCGGTAGGGACCTGCCCACTTCCGGCAGCTATGGCGCCGGATCTGCCGCCGGCAGCTCGTGCCGCGCCAGCGCGTCGATCTGGCCGGGCCGCATTGTCCTCAGCCCGGTCAAGAATTCGCGCGCCGCGGCGTCACCGTAGGCGCGATGGGAGATCCCGAACATCGTGACGCCTTCGCCCGTGCGCGGCGCATAGCGGTAGGCGTTCCACTCGACGATGTACTCGCCCTTGTCGTCCTTGCTGCTGACGATGAAGTCGAGGATAGCCTCGCCGGTGTGCTGGTTCTGCAGCAGATCCATGTTGACCAGCGGGTCGTTTGCCTTCCGCTCGTTGAGCATCTGGACCTGCGCCGCGAGGGCTTCGCGCACACCCGCGCCGGAGGTCAGAACCTCGATCAGCAGCATGGACGAATAGGCTTGGGACGTTTCGCCCGGCTGGACATACTCCTGCTTGTAGTAGTTGGGCTGCGGATGCGAACTCCATGCCAGCTCGTAAGACTTTTCGCCGAAGACAATCGGTCCCGCAACGCCGAGGCGGTCGTCGGCGTCCTGCGCCGCGGCGGACGTCGCCAGCAAGGCGCAGCCGACGGCGACGGCCCGAAGCGAGGCGGAGAGCGAAAAGGAAGCGTGGGAACGCGGCATGGCAAACTCCATGTCGTGGCCGCTTCGCGGCCCGATACGCCCCCACCTCTCTTTGATTCAGTTTAACGCCGCATGCAACGGCATATGCGGCCTTGAAGCGGTGACGCGCGTCACACCCTTTCCAGCGCGATCGCGATGCCCTGCCCGACGCCGATGCACATCGTCGCCAATGCCAGCTTTGCGCCGCGTTCCTTCAGTTCCAGCGCCGCCGTGCCGGCGATGCGCGCGCCCGACATGCCGAGCGGGTGGCCCAGCGCGATAGCGCCGCCGTTCGGATTGACGTGCTCCGCGTCGTCGGCAATGCCGAGTTCGCGGAGCACGGCGATGCCCTGGGAGGCGAAGGCTTCGTTGAGCTCGATGACGTCGAAGGCAGACGGCGCGATGCCGAGCCGGGTGCACAGCTTCTGCGTCGCAGGCGCGGGGCCGATGCCCATGATGCGCGGCGGCACACCGGCCGTGGCAAGGCCCAGCACGCGGGCGACGGGGGTCAGCCCGTACTTCTTCGCGGCCGCCTCCGAGGCGACGATCAGCGCGGCCGCGCCGTCGTTGACGCCGGACGCATTGCCGGCCGTCACCGTGCCGCCTTCCTTTTTGAAGGGCGTGCCGAGCTTGGCCAGCACCTCGACCGTCGTGCCGGCGCGCGGGTGCTCGTCCTTGTCGACCACGACCGGGTCGCCCTTGCGCTGCGGGATGGTGACCGGGGTGATCTCCTTCGCCAGCCGCCCGCTCTGCTGCGCGGCCACGGCCTTGGCCTGGCTGCGCACGGCGAAGGCGTCCTGGTCGGCGCGCGAGACGGAAAACTCCTCGGCGACGTTCTCGCCCGTCTCCGGCATGGAGTCGATGCCGTACTGCTTCTTCATCAGCGGGTTGACGAAGCGCCAGCCGATGGTGGTGTCGTAGATCTCGGCATTGCGCGAGAAGGCTTCGGACGCCTTGGGCATCACGAACGGCGCGCGCGACATCGACTCGACGCCGCCCGCGATCATCAGCTCCGCCTCGCCCGCCTTGATGGCGCGCGCGGCGATGCCCAGCGCATCCATGCCCGAGCCGCACAAGCGGTTGACCGTGGAGCCCGGAACGCCGACCGGCAGGCCGGCCAGCAGCGTCGCCATGCGCGCCACGTTGCGGTTGTCCTCGCCGGCCTGGTTGGCGCAGCCGAAGATCACGTCGTCCACCGCCTCCCAATCCACGCCCGGGTTGCGCTCCTTCAGGGTGCGCAGCGGGATGGCGGCGAGATCGTCGGCGCGCACCGGGGCCAGGCTACCGGCGTAGCGGCCGATCGGGGTGCGAATGGCATCGCAGATATAGGCTTCGGCCATGGGGCGGCACTCCTCTTCAGAGGTCGGAAGCTGGCGCGGCCGGCTGGCGCGGTCAACGGCGGACCGGGTC
>CAZVTK010000060.1:0-16663 GCA_964629765.1 uncultured Mesorhizobium sp. | reverse complement strand
GCAGCCGAAGATCACGTCGTCCACCGCCTCCCAGTCGACCGCGCCGTTGCGCGCGACGAGCGCCCGGAGCGGGATCGCGCCGAGGTCGTCGGCCCGCACGGAGGACAACGATCCGCCGAAACGGCCGATCGGGGTGCGGATGTAGTCGCAGATATAGGCTTCGGTCATGTCAGCACCCGGTCAGAGGGAAGGAACCACGAGGTCGCCGACCGTGTCGCCGACCACCAGCTCGGCCTCGGTGACGGCCTGCAACTCGGCGACGCTCATGGACGGCAGCTTCTCGCGCAGCACGAAGCGGCCGCCCTTGATGTCGATGACGGCAAGGCTCGAATAGACGGTCGTCACGCAGCCGACGCCGGTCAGCGGCAGCCGGCACTTTTTCAGCAGCTTCGGCTCGCCCTTCTTGGTGACGTGGTCGGTGACCACCCAGATCTGCTTGGCGCCGTGGACGAGATCCATCGCGCCGCCGACGGCCGGCACCGAGCCGGGGCCGGTGCTCCAGTTGGCGATGTCGCCGTTCTCGGCCACCTCGTAGGCGCCGAGCACAGCGATATCCAGATGCCCGCCGCGCACCATGGCGAAGGAGTCGGCATGGTGGAAGAAGGCCGCGCCGGGGTTCAGCGTCACCGCCTTCTTGCCGGCATTGATCAGATCCCAGTCCTCCTCACCCGCCGGCGGGGCCTCGCCGAAGCCGAGGATGCCGTTTTCGGTGTGGTAGATCACCTCGCGGCCGTCCGGCTTGAACTTGGCGATCATCTCGGGAAAGCCGATGCCGAGATTGACATAGGCGCCGTCGGGCAGGTCCTGCGCCGCGCGCCAGGCGATCTGGGCGTTGGAAAGCCTGGCGCTCATCATCTGGCTCCCCCCTGGGCTTCGGCCCGCAGCAGCGCTTCTTCCTGTTGAGGGTCCGGAACTTCCACGATCCGGTCGACGAAGATGCCGGGCGTGATCACATGCTCCGCGTCGATCTCGCCCGGCTCGACGATGCGGCTCGCCTGCACGATGGTCACCTTGGCGGCCATGGCCATCAGCGGCGAGAAATTGCGCGCCGCCTTGCGGAAGGTGAGGTTGCCCTTCCGGTCGGCCAGCTCGGCCTTGATGATCGCCACATCGGCCTTCAGCCAGCGTTCCTGCACATATTTGCGGCCCTCGAACTCGGCGACCGGCTTGCCCTCGGCGACTTCGGTGCCGAAGCTGGACGGCGTGTAGAACGCCGGGATGCCCGCGCCGCCGGCGCGGATGCGCTCGGCCAGCGTGCCCTGCGGCACCAGCTCCAGCCCGATCTGCCCGGCAAGGTATTTTTCGGTGAAGGCGCGCGGGTCGGACGAGCGCGGAAACGAGCAGACCATCTTCGCGACCATGCCGGCATAGATCATCGCCGCGATGCCGATGTCGCCGTTGCCGGCATTGTTGTTGACGACGGTGAGGTTGCCCGGGCTGCCGCTCGCCTTGTAGCGGTCGACCAGCGCATGGATCAGCTCGATGGGCGCCCCGGCGCCGCCGAACCCGCCGATCATCAGGTCGATGCCGTCGCCGACCGGCGACAGGGCCTCCTCGATGCTTGCGCAGACCTTGTTCATCGCTCGCCCGTAAGATTTCGCCCAAAAAGTTCGTATTGCGAACTGAAGTTTCGTATGCAATACTTCTCTAGATGAACGACAAGCTCGCGTCAACCGCGGACGCGCCGTCCGCCGATGCCCGCTCGCGCGACCCCCGTTCCCGCGACCATGTCGGCTCGCTGGAGAAGGGGCTGGCCGTGCTCGACGCGCTTGCTTCCCGTCCAGCCGGGATGACGCTGACGGATACGGCCGAGGCCGTCGGGCTGACGCGGGCCGGCGCCCGGCGCCTGCTGCTCACCATGGTGGCGACCGGCCATGTGCGGCAGGACGGCCGGCTGTTCCTCCTCACCCCGCGCCTGCTGACGCTGGCGCGCGCCTGGCTCGAAGGCGTGCCGCTGTGGGAGTTCGCCCTGCCGCACATGCGCGAGGCGGCGGCGGCGCTGAACGAATCCTGCTCGGCCGCAGTGCTGGCCGGCACCGACGTCGTCTATGTCGCGCGCGTGCCCGGCGAGCGCATCATGTCGGTGGCGCTGCATGTCGGCACCCGTCTGCCGGCCTGGTGCACCTCCATGGGCCGCGTGCTGCTGGGCGGCCTGCCGCCGGTCGACCTCGCCGACACGCTGTCGCGCTCGCGGATCGTCGCCAACACGCCGAAAACGGTGACCGACCCGGACGCCCTCGCCGGACTGATCGCCGAGGCGGCGCGCGAGGGCTACGCGCTGGTGGACGGAGAGCTGGAGCTCGGACTGACATCCATCGCCGTGCCCATCCGCGAGCGCTCGGGCCGCATCGTCGGCGCCATCAACGTGCCGGCGCAGTCGGCGCGCTACACGCCGGCAAGGCTGAAGGCGGCTGCGCTGCCGGTGCTGCGCGAGGCGGCGCGGCGCATCGAGACCTTCTTCACGGTGCAATAAGCCTCGCGCCGGCGCGGACCGCGCTTGCGCGCGCCGCGCTCGCCCGGCAAACATGCCGCCGCGCATGATGGAGGACGAATTGGCGGCCGAAGACGATCTCAGGACCATCGCGGAGCAGGAACGGGAGCTCGCATTCGACGGCTTCGACGAGGCGCGCGCCTGGGCGCTCGGCTCCACGGCGCGCGAGATCGCGCTGGCGCGCGGGCTGGGCGTGGTGATCGACATCCGCTTCTGGCACCGCCCGCTTTTCTTCGCCGCCACCGCCGGCATCAACGCCGGCAACCATGAATGGGCGCGGCGCAAGATCAACGTCGTCCAGCGCTTCCTGAGACCGAGCTACCGGCTGGTGCTGGAGATGAACCGGCCGGACAATATCTTCGAACCGCGGCACGGGCTTGCCGCCGCCGACTACGTGCTCGCAGGCGGCGCCTTTCCGATCAATGTGACGGGCGTCGGCGCCGTGGGCGCGATCGCCGTTTCCGGCCTGCCGCAGCGCGAGGACCATAATCTGGTGGTCGAGGTGCTGTGCGCCCATCTCGGCAAGGACGGCAAGGCGCTGGCCCTGCCGGCGCAGTGAGGCCGCGCGATGCCGGTGCCGCCGACCATGGATGAACTGCCTGACGCCCGCGCCCTCTTCCGGGCGCTGTTTGCCGCCGCAGTGGCGGCCGCAGACCCGGCGCGGGCGATGCGCGGCTTTCTGCCGGCGCGGCCGAAGGGCCGCACGATCGTCGTCGGCGCGGGCAAGGCGGCGAGCGAGATGGCCCGCGCCTTCGAGCAGGCATGGGACGCGCCGCTGGAAGGCGTGGTCGTCACCCGCCACGGGCAGGGCGTGGCGTGCGAGCGCGTGCGGGTGCTGCATTCGGCCCATCCGGTGCCGGACGAGGCGGGGCTGGCCGCCGCGCGCATCCTGCTCGACCTGGTGTCCGGGCTGACACAGGACGACCTCGTCGTCGCGCTGGTCTCCGGCGGCGGCTCGGCCCTGCTGCCCGCCCCGCCGGCCGGGCTGACCCTTGCCGACGAGGTCGCGGTCAACCGCGCCCTGCTCGCCTCCGGCGCGCCGATCTCGGCAATGAACACGGTGCGAAAACATGTGTCGGCGATCAAGGGCGGGCGGCTGGCGCTCGCCGCCCATCCGGCGCGGGTGGTGTCGCTGGTCGTCTCCGACATTCCCGGCGACAACCCTGCCTTTGTCGCCTCGGGGCCGACCGTGCCGGAAGCTTCGACCCGGGAGGAAGCGCTGCGCATCGTCGCCGACTGGCGCCTCGACCTGCCGGAGAGGGTGATGGCCCACCTGCGCTCCGACGCCGCCAACGCGCCGCAGCCGGCCGACCCGCGCTTTTCCCGCAACGAGGTCCATGTCATCGCCTCGGCCGCGAAGTCGCTGGAGGCAGCGGCCGCGGAAGCGCGCCGGCACGGCATCGAGGCCGCCATCCTCTCCGATTCCATCGAGGGCGAGGCCCGCGAGGTGGGCGCCGTGCATGCGGCGATCGCCCGCGAGATCGCGGCGCGCGACCGGCCGTTCGCCAGGCCCGCGCTGCTGCTGTCGGGCGGCGAGACGACGGTGACCTTGCGCGGACAAGGAGGCAAGGGCGGCCGCAACGCCGAATTCCTGCTGGCGCTGGCGCTCGGCATCGACGAGGTGTCCGGCATCGACGCTTTCGCCGCCGACACGGACGGCATCGACGGCACCGAGGACAATGCCGGCGCCTTCGCCGACGGCACCTCCGCCGCCCGCATGCGCGCGGCAGGCTGCGACCCGCGCGCCGCGCTGATGCGCAACGATGCGTGGAGCGCGTTAGACGCCGCGGGCGACCTGTTCGTGCCGGGCCCGACCGGCACGAACGTCAACGATCTAAGGGCGGTGCTGGTGCGCTGAGACGAGACGGCCGACGGCGCGCATGTCCTCGGTGAATTTTTCCCGCTCGGCCGCTTTCGTCGCCGCGTCCGGCAGGCGCAGCAGATAGGACGGGTGGACGGTGACGAAGACGCGAAGGCCGTCGTCGCGCTCCAGAACGTTGCCGCGCTCCTTCGTCACCGCCACCGCGCGCCCCAGCAGCGACTGCGCGGCGGTGGCGCCCAGCGCCACGACGAGATCGGGCCTGACGAGGGCGAGTTCCTGCTCCAGCCACCAGCGGCACGCCTGCACCTCGCCGGCATTCGGCTTCGAATGGATGCGGCGCTTGCCGCGCGGCTCGAACTTGAAATGCTTGACGGCGTTGGTGACGTAGGTGATCGCGCGGTCGACGCCGGCTTCCTCCAGAACCGCATCGAACAGGCGCCCCGCCGGCCCGACGAAGGGTTTTCCAGCGAGATCCTCCTGGTCGCCCGGCTGCTCGCCGACGAACACGATCCTCGCGCCCGCCGGGCCTTCGCCGAACACGGTCTGCGTCGCATCGCGCCAGAGCGGGCAGCGGCGGCAGCCCTCGGCCTCGACGCGCAGCGCGTCCAGCGTCACGGCCGGCGCATCCGGCCCACCGGGCGCGGGAGCCGGTTTCCAGTGCCTGTCCTGGATTTTCGCATGATGGGGAGCCGGCATGGTCGGCAGCCTTTCGATCATCTGCGCCGCGGCCTTGTCGGCGCCGCGGATCAGAACGGGAATGAGCGAGGCTTCCGGCAGGTTCCGCCAGTATTTCTTCGGCATCTCCGCCGTCATCGCCTTCACCTTGAGCCGCGCCGGGTTGAAGATGCTGGCGAAATAGGTGCGCCACAGCGCGTTGGCCGCATCCTCGCCCGGCGCGTCGGCCTTTGTCGCCCCGGCTCCGATCGCCAGCCGCTCGCCGTCCCAGTCGGCGCTCGCCTCGCGCGTCAGGATGGTCCAGCGCATGCCGGTGAAGCGCCGCACGAAGAAGGGCGCATTGCGCTCGACGATCCGGTGCTCCGGCTCGAACCACGCGACGTAGCGCTCCTCCTCTCCCACCCGCGAAAAACGCACGAAGGCGCGCATCTTGTGGATGTCGCGCCGCACGGCCTTTTCCAGCGCACCCAGCCGCTGCACGTCCGGGTCGCTGGCCACCGCCATCAGCCGCGGCTCGGCTCTCAGCCGCCAAATCAGGCGATAGAGCAGGTCGAACCGGGCGGGGTCGCGGTGGCAAATGACTGCCTCGGCCTTGTCGAGAAAGTCGCGCGGCACGGTGAACCCGGCCGGCATGGACGTCGCCTCCCCCTCGACCGGCCCGGCGCCGGGCTCGACAGCCCAGCACACATCCTGCGGCGCCACGCCGGCCAGCGCCAGCCGCCGCGCCGCAGCGCGCCAGCCGGCAAAGTCCGTCTCGCCGGCCAGCGTGACGGTCTCGCCGCCGAGGTCGAGGGCGGCCTGCGCGCCCATCAGAACAGGCTCATCTGGCGCGGCTGTGGCGCCAGTTTCTCGCGCAGCCGGTCGCCGTCGAGCAGCCCGCCCGGCGTCCAGCCATCGGCGACGATGAAGGGGCGCACCCTGGCGATGGAGACGCAGAGCCGGCCGATATCCTCGATGCGCAGCCGCCTGAACCGCCGCGTCTCGATTATGCGCGCCACGACCCTCGTGCCCAGCCCGGGCACGCGTAGCAGCGCCTCCTTCGGCGCGCGGTTGACGTCGACCGGGAAGTTGCCGCGATTGGCCAGCGCCCAGGCGAGCTTGGGGTCGATGGAAAGGTCGAGCATGCCGGCCGGCAGCGTCGCGACGATCTCGCGCCGGTCGAAGCCGTAGAAGCGCATCAGCCAGTCGGCCTGGTAGAGCCGGTGCTCGCGCATCAGCGGCGGCTTTTTCGGCGGCAGCGCGCGCGAGGCGTCGGGAATCGGGCTGAAGGCGGAATAATAGACGCGCTTCAGCCGGTAGCTGCCGTAGAGCCGCGCGCTGGTGGCGAGGATGTCGGCATCCGTGGTCGCGTCGGCGCCGACGATCATCTGCGTCGACTGCCCGCCGGGCACGAAGCGCTCGCGCCGCCCGGTTTTCAGCGTCGGCTCGGCCTTCTCCTCGATCTTCGCCCGCATGCGCGCCATGCCGAGCCGGATGGTCTGCGGCTTCTTTTCCGGCGCCAGCCGGCTCAGCCCCTCGTCGGTCGGCAGCTCGACATTGATCGACAGGCGGTCGGCATGGCGCCCCGCCGCCTCGGCGAGCTCGGGCGCGCATTCGGGAATGGTCTTGAGGTGGATATAGCCGTTGAAGCGCTCCTCCTCGCGCAGCCGCCGCGCCACCTCGACCATCGCGGCCATGGTCTCGTCGGGCGAGCGGATGACCCCGGAGGAGAGGAACAGGCCCTCGATATAGTTGCGCTTGTAAAAGGTGACGGTGAGATGCACGACCTCGTCGACGCTGAAGCGGGCGCGGCGCACGTTCGACGACGAGCGGTTGATGCAGTAGGCGCAGTCGTAGATGCAGAAATTGGTGAGCAGGATCTTCAGCAGCGAGATGCAGCGGCCGTCCGGCGCGTAGGAATGGCAGATGCCCATGCCTTCCGTGGAGCCGATGCCCTTGGCCTTCAGCGAGTTGCGCCCGGCCGCGCCGGACGAGGCGCAGGAGGCGTCGTATTTCGCGGCGTCGGCGAGGATCGCCAGCTTTTCGCGGATCGGGAGCGCGGCCATATGTTCATGATATGTTCACTTCGCGCCGAACGCCATATCATTCGGCGCGGAAACGCGATGACCCCGCGTCAGACCTCGTGCAGGTAGAGCCGGTAGTCGAGGTCGCTGACCGTGCGGGCGACGCGCAGATATTCGGCGTGCTTGATGGCGGTGAAGGTGCGGTGCATGTCGGCGCCGAGTGCGTGCCTGAGGAAGGCCGACGCCCTCGCCGCCTCGATGGCCGAGCGCCAGTCGGGCGGCATCACCGCCGCGCTCTCGCGCGCGTAGCCGTTGCCTTCGACCATCGGGCCGGGGTCGAGCCGCTCGTCCAGCCCCTTGCCGATGCCGGCGAGCACGGTCGCGGCCACCAGATAGGGATTGGCGTCGACGCCCGACGGGCGGTGCTCGATGCGCCGGTTGCGCGCGTCGCCGGCCGGCACGCGCAGCGCCACCGAGCGGTTGTTGACGCCCCAGGTCGGCGCCACCGGAGCGTAGGACTGGGAGACGAAGCGCCGCCACGAATTGGCGTGCGGGGCGAACACCAGCATCGATTCCGGCATGGTCGCGGCGAGCCCGCCCAGCGCGTGGAGCAGCGGCGGCGCCCAGTCGCCCTCGCGCGTCTCCGTGAAGACGTTCTTCCCGTCCGCGTCCGCCCCATTTTGGCCCGCCATCGAGACGTGCAGGTGCATGCCCGACCCGGCATAGCGCTCGATGGGCTTGGCCATGAAGCAGGCGACGACGCCGTGGCGGCGCGCCTGCGCCCGCACCAGCCGTTTGAGCATCAAAAGGTCGTCGGCCGCGCGCATGATGTCGGTCCGATAGTCGAGCGTCAGCTCGTACTGGCCGGGCGCATATTCGGAGATGACCGTCTCGGCCGGAATGCCCTGCCCGCGCGCATCGGCATAGATGTCGGAGAACAGCGGCTCCATGCCGTGCAGATGGTCGACCGAATAGACCTCGGTCTTGTTGCTGGCCCGCCCGTCGAGCACCGCGCGCGCCGGCTGCGCCCGCCCCTGCGGGTCGAAAGCCGGGTCGAGCAGGAAGAATTCGAGCTCGAACGCGCCCGCCGGCTTCAGCCCGCGCGCCGTAAAACCGTCAACCTGCCGCTGCAGCGCGTGGCGCGGGTCCGAGGTCATGGGCGCGCCGTCGAGCGAATACATCGACATCATCACCTGCCCGCGCGGCGGGTTGGTGCCGTGCATGGGAACCAGCGTGCCGGGGATCGGCCAGCCGCGCAGGTCGCCGTCGCCCGAATCCCAGATCAGCCCGGTCTCGTGGACGTCCTCGCCGGTGATGTCGAGCCCTAGGATCGAGATCGGCAGGTGCCGCCCTCCCTTGTAGAGCGACGGCAGTTCGTGGCGGCGGATGATCTTGCCGCGCCCGATGCCGTTGGCGTCGGTGAGCACGATGTCGAACGCCTCGATTTCGGGGTGCGCGGCGAGGAAGGCTTCGGCTTCCTCGACCGTGGAGCCCGAGGGGGAGCCGTTGGGGGAATAGCTCACGCAGTACCCCCCTCTGGCCTGCCGGCCATCTCCCCCTCAAGGGGGGAGATTGGCTGCGGGACCGACACCGCGTGATCTCCCCCCTTGAGGGGGGTCCGAAGGACGGGCCGAGACAAGCGGCTCGGGCCAGGTAGTCCGGCAGGCCAGAGGGGGGTGCGAAGGAATACCGTCATCTCAACCAACCAGTTCCCCCACGATGTCGCCGAACGCCGTCACCAGCCGCTCGACCTGCTTGCCCTTCGTCGCCGGCGACACCAGCATCATGTTGTGGAACGGCGCTATCAGGCAGCCTCGATTGGCGAGCGCGACATGGATGGCCGCTTCCAGCGCCGGCTGGTGGGCCCGCTCCGCTTCCGAGCCGTTCTTCAGCGGCCCCGGCGCGCAGACGAACTCGACGCGCGCGCCGACCCGCACCACATGCCACGGCAGGCCGGCCGCCGCGATGGCCTCGCCCAGCCCATCGGCGAGACGCGCGGCGAGCGGCTCCATCGCCGCATAGGCTTGCGGCGTCATCACCTCCTCCAGCGTGGCGCGCATGGCGGCAAGCTGGAGCGGATTGGCCGACAGCGTCGTGCCCATGCCGGAATGGCCGGCAGGCCGCGACCGGTCATAGGCGGCAAAGCGGCCCGCCACCTCGTGCGTCATGCCCCAGACGCTGGCCGGCACGCCGCCGGCGACGGGCTTGCCGAGCACGAAGAGGTCGGGCTCCAGCCCGTGGGGGCGCGTATAGCCGCCGGGACCGGTCGAGATGGTGTGCGTCTCGTCGATGACGAGCAGCGTGCCGGCCTTGCGCGTCGCCGCGCGCAGCGCCGCGTGAAAGCCCGGCTGCGGCAGCACCATGCAGGAATTGGTCATCACCGGCTCGGCGATGACGGCGGCCACGTCGCCGCCAGCGAGTGCCTTTTCCAGCGCGGCGACGTCATTGAACTCGACGACGCGCGTATTCGCCGTCAGGTCGCGGAACTCGCCCACCATGCCGGCCCGGTTCAGCGGCCGGCGGTTCTTCAGCCGCACGAAGGTCTCGTCCACCGTGCCGTGATAGCAGCCGTTGAAGACGAGGATTTTTGGCCGCCCCGTCACGGCGCGGGCGACCCGCAATGCGAAGCGGTTGGCGTCCGTCGCCGTCGTGGCGACCTGCCAGACCGGCAGGCCGAAGCGCTCCGCCAGCAGCGCGCCGACGGGGCCGACATCCTCGCCCGGCAGCATGGTGGCGAGCCCGCGCCGCGCGTGCCGGCGGATCGCCTTCACCACCGGCTTCGGCCCATGGCCGAACATGGCGCCGGTGTCGCCCAGGCAGAAATCGTCCAGCCTGTGGCCGTCGATGTCGGTGATGCGCGCGCCGCGCGCCTTCGCCACCACCAGCGGCACCGGCAGCGGCCAGTCGCGCATCCAGTGCATGGGAAGGCCGCCGAGCCAGTGCGCGCCGGCCTCGGCGCCGCGCGCGGCGCAGAGCGGCCGCGCCGCCGCGAAGGCGGCCGCTTCCCTCTTGCGCAATGCGGCGATCCGGCGCGTTTCGACGCCGGCGGCGCGCTTGGTGGCAGATGCGTCTGTCATCGTTCCCCCACCCTGTGTTACCGGCGCGAAGGCGTTGCCGCAACGGGGAGACATCGTCCCGAAACGCCGCCCCGGCACACAAGCACCCGACCGCCACGGGGGGACACGATCCATGCGCGCCGCTCTTTTCGCCATCTCCATGCTCGCCGCGACGCTGGCGCCGATGCTGCTCGGCACGAGCCCGGCCGCCGCCTCGGGCGGGCTCTCGTGCAGCGCCGATGAGAAGGGCATCACCGTCGAGCTGGAAGGCGGCGTCACCCGCGGCATGGGCGGTCCGCTGTTCAGCTTCGCCGGGCGTGCGGCGATCGAGGACGCATCGGTGGCCGAAGACCTGCGCGCGACGGCGTTCGAGCTCGCCCACGTCGCCCAGTACTGGCTCGACGGCGCGGAGCTGAAGCTCAGGCTCTACCGCGAGCGCGACGGCGACAGGCCGCACGGCTATGTCGAGCTGCTGGTGGACACGAAAGCGCAGGGCGAGCCCGACGAAGGCGTCTATGCGGGCACCTTCACGATCGCCACGTTCGACGGTACTGGCGACGGCACCGGCGACGGCGAGCCGAAGCAGTACGAGGTCGAAGGGCAGATCGAGTGCTTCGCCGAATAGGCGAAGCGTTTGACGCGGGCGCGGCGGCGTTGCCATAAGGCCGCATGCAACCCCCCGCTTCCGACCTGCCCCGGCCCCGCCCGCTCGGCGCCGATCTCCTGCCCGCCGCGCTGGCGCTCAACAACGCGCATGCGCAGGAGCTGTCGCTGCTCGACGCGGGCCGCCTCGCGCAGCTCGTCGGCTGGTCGTGGCACGCGGCGGCCGTCGGCCGGCTCGACGCCTTCATCCTCGTCTTCGACCAGTCGAGCCCCTATGACGGGCTGAACTACCGCTGGTTCCGGGAGCGCTATGAGCGCTTCGCCTATGTCGACCGCGTGGTCGTCGCGCCGCATGCGCGCGGCCGCGGGCTGGCGCGAAAACTCTACGAGGCGGTGTTTGCACGGGCGCGTGTGGAGGGTATTCCGCTCGTCACCTGCGAGGTGAATCTCGACCCGCCCAACCCGGCGTCCGACGCGTTTCACGCCACCCTTGGCTTCCATGAGGTCGGCAGCGCCGGGCTTGGCGCCAAGACCGTGCGCTATTTCGCGAAGGAGCTATAACCGCTCTTTAGCCGTAGATGTCGACCACGCCGCAATCGCCCGCCTCCGTGCCGAAGGCGATCCGCCGCCCATCGCCGTCCCAGGCGAGCGCTGCGACCGGCCCCTTGCCGGGCCGGCGCAGCAGGATCTCCTTCGAATCGGCGCAGCGCGCCGCCAGCACCATGCCGTCGGCGTAGCCGATTGCCACGATCTCCTCGGTTGGGTGGAAGGAAACGGCGCTCGCCTGCGAATCGCCGCGCGCGCCGAGCTCCAGCGGCGCCTTGCCCATCGGCCCGTCCCTGGTCTGGAACGGCCAGACGATCGCCGCCGGCGCGCCGCTGGAGGCGAGCCAACGGCCCTTGGGCCCCCATGACAGGCTCTTCACCTTGGCCGGGTAGCCGGTCATGCGCATGTGCTTGCCGTCAGCCAGCTTCCAGCCGTGCAGCGCGTTCTCCTGCATGGCGGTGACGAGGAACTGCCCGTCCGGCGAGAAGGTGACCATGGTGTGTGCGCCGGCCCATTCCATCTCGGCCGGCTTGCCCTGCGTCGCGGGGAAATGCAGCGTCACGCCGTTGTAGCGCGCCACCGCGATGCGCATGCCCTTGGGCGCAAAGGCCACCGCCTCGGCCGTGCGCGGATGCTGGAACTCGCGCACCCTGCCGTCCGCGAGCCTCACGAAGGCGGCCTTGCCGACCGCCCAGGCGACAGCGCCCTGCGGTCCCGGCGCGACGGCATGCACCCATTTGCGCCCGGCCTCGGCCAGCGTCGTCACCGTGCCGTCGGCCGCGAGCTGCCGGACCTTGCCGTCCTCGCCGCCGGTGAGCAGCGTCGTGCCGTCCCACGTCGGCGCCGCCGCGAGCAGCCCGTCATGGACCTGCACGCTCTTGTGGCCGTGGTCGAGCCGGTGGACCGTGCCGTCGGCCAGCGCGAAATGCGGGATGCCCGCCAGCCACGCGACGGCGAGGCAATGGCCGGAAAGGTCGAGCGGCGCGACTGTGGGCATGCGGGGATCGGGCTCCGGCGAGGACGTGCCGGCTAACTAGCCGCCACGCGCCCGCTTCTCAAGCCGCCTGGCACGCCGCGAAGGTGCGGCGCAGGCGCTCCTCGTCGAGGTCGCGGCCGATCAGCACGAGGCGCGTCTCCCGCGCCTCGCCGTCCTTCCACGGGCGCTGGTGGTCGCCCTCGAGGATCATGTGCACGGCCTGCACCACATAGCGCTCGGGGTCGTTCTTCAGCGCGATCACGCCCTTGAGCCGCAGGATGTTGGGACCGTCCATCTGCGTCGTCTTCTCGATCCACGGAAAGAACTTGCGCGGGTCCATCTCGCCGCCGCGCAGCGAGATGGACTTCACCGACACGTCGTGGATGTCGGACGGGCCGTGCCCGTGGTCGTGGTGATGGTCGTGCCCGTCATGGTCGTGCCCGTCATGGTCGTGCTCGTCGCCGTCGAGGAAATGCGGGTCGTTCTCCAGCGCGCGGGAAAGGTCGAACGCGCCGCGGTCGAGCACCTCCCTCAGATCGACGCCCGAGCGCTCGGTCCTATGGATGCGCGCCGACGGGTTGATGGCGCGCACGGTAGCCTCCACCTTCGCCAGTTCCTCCGGCGAGACGAGGTCGGTCTTGTTGAGCACGATCACGTCGGCGAAGGCGATCTGGTCCTCGGCCTCCTTCGAATCCTTCAGGCGCAGCGGCAGGTGCTTGGCGTCGACCAGCGCGACAACCGCGTCGAGCCGGGTCTTGGACTTGACGTCGTCGTCCATGAAGAAGGTCTGCGCCACCGGGGCGGGGTCGGCGAGGCCCGTGGTCTCGACGAGTATGGCGTCGAAGCGGCCCGGCCGGCGCATCAGCCCCTCGACGGTGCGGATCAGGTCGCCGCGCACCGTGCAGCACACGCAGCCATTGTTCATCTCGTAGATTTCCTCGTCGGACTCCACGATCAGGTCGTTGTCGATGCCGATCTCGCCGAACTCGTTGACGATGACGGCATATTTCCTGCCGTGGCTCTCCGACAGGATGCGGTTGAGCAGCGTCGTCTTGCCGGCGCCGAGATAGCCGGTGAGCACGGTGACGGGAATCTGCGCTGCGGCCTCGGCCATGGTCATGCCTCGTTTCAAGTCGGATGTCGGAGCTTCATATAGGCAAGCCCCAAGGCGAATGCACGGGGCCAAATGCGCACGGAAACGGCGGCTCAGGCCGGCCACTGGCCAGCCGGCCAGTGGCGCGCGCCATGGATGACCCGCACGATCACAAGGTCGCGTTGGGTCAATGCATAGGCGATGATGTAGGGCGTTCTTGCGACCGGTTTTTCGTAGGTTCCCTCGACACGGCCCGGTCGTCCGGTGGCCATCTCGCCGAGGCGCGCTGCGGTCTCGTCGATTGCCGATGCGATCCGCACCGCCCCCGAACGGCTTTCGGCCGCGATATAGGCGGCCGCCCGCTCAAAATCGGCCAGCGCCGTCTCCGACCAGACAACGCGGCGCATCGAACTAGGCGTCGCCGATCGCGCGGCGAATGCGCGACATCGCGTCTTCATGCGACAGGACGCGACCGGCGCGCATGTCGTCCAGCCCAGCCTCGATCCCCTCGATGATCGCCAGCTCGCGATCCACGTAGTCCGAGATCGCCTTGCCCGCGAGATAGGACTTGCTGCGGCTCGTGTGCGCGGCAAGCCGCGCCAGCTTCTCTTTCTCCGATTCGTCCAGTCTGATGGTGATCGTGGCCGAGGTCATGGCAGCCTCCATCCATTGCGTTCAGATGTGTACATATTGGCACCATAGCACACCGATGCCAGCCGGTCACACACCCAGCCTTGCCAGATCGAACGCATCCACGTCGGCCAGCAGCTCGGCGAAGCCGCGCGCCGCGTCGCCCAGAAGCCGCTCGCCGGTCGCCGCCGTCGCCGCCGCCGCGTTCCCTACCACCCCCTCGCGCGACAGATCCTCCATCTTCCAGCCGAAGGCGTGCGGGCCGTAGGCGCGCAGGTGGTGGAAATCGCGCTCGAAGCCAGCCTGCGCGGTGGCAAAGTCGCGCGCTTGCGCCATGTCGACGAGGTCGGGCCGCAGCGCCAGCATCACCGACGTCTCGGCGAGCCCGCCATGGATGCCCAGCGCCTTCTCGCGCGGCGGCACCAGCGCCGGGTCGAAGCCGTAGCGCGTCCAGCTGGTCGCCACCGCCAGCATGTCGCGGCGCACGCGCAGTTCGGTGGCGACCACCGTCATCAGCGGCGAGTTGCCGCCATGGGCGTTGAGCATGACCAACTTGCGCACGCCGCGCGCCGCCGCCGCCTCGCCGATGCCGATCCAGCGCCGCACCGCCTCGTCCCAGCGCAGCGACAGCGAACCGGCAAAGCCGAGATGCTCGGGCGAGTAGCCGATGCGCTCGACCGGCAGGAACTCCACCCTCATGCCCGCCGGCAGCAACGCGGCCGTGCGCCGGCACACGCCCTCGGCGATGATCGCGTCCGTCTCGAAGGGCAGATGCGGGCCGTGCTGCTCGGTGGCGCCGAGCGGCAGCACGGCGATCGGCTCGCGGCGGGGCTGCGCCCGCGCATCACTTGTCATAAGCTTGTCGTGCAGGTCTGGCATGAGACGCGACATGTTGCCGGCAAAGGAAGGGCGCCGCCGGGCGGCCCCCGTGCAGGCTTCGCGGGCTTCGGGTGACGGTCGCTGCATTGTGGCGGGACCGCCGGCCGGTTGCAAACAAAATTGGGGGACGGCGGACATGGCCAAGGGCGCGCGCAAGGCGGTGATCGGCAGGCTTCAGGGCGCGGCGCGGCAGGCGCGCACCGCGCTTGCCGCGCGGCTCCTGCAACATGGCTTCTATGCGGGCCAGGACCAGATCATGCTCGCGCTGGCCGACATGGACGGGCAGACTCCCGGCAGCCTCGCCCAGCGGCTCGGCGTGCGGCCGCCGACGATCACCAAGACCATCAACCGCCTTCAGGCCCAGGGTTTCGTGGAGCGCCGCTCCAACGACGCCGATTCGCGGCAGGCCAACGTATTCCTCACCCCGGCGGGACTGGACGCCATCAAGGCGATCGAGAAATCCCTGCGCCGCACCGAGAAGCAGGCGCTGCGCGGGCTCGACAAGAAGGAGCAGAAGGCGCTGGCCAGGATGCTGGCGCGCATCGAGGCCAATCTGGCCGAGGTCGACGCGCCCGCTCCCGACGAGCCCGAGGAGGACGAGGAACCGGCGCTGGCCTGACACGGGGCGCTTTCCCGCGCGGCCGGGACGCGCTATCGCAGACCATGCCGCCGGCCGATCCGTTTCGCCGCCTCATCCTCGCCAGCCTGGCGCTGAAGCCGGTGCCGGGCGTGCCGGAAATATCGATCCACACCGCGCATGAGCGCAGCCGCCTCGGCAGGTTCGCGGTCGATTCCCCCTATTTCGCCTATCCCTGGGCCGGCGGCATCGCGCTGGCGCGATATGTGCTCGACAATCCCGGCATCGTCGCCGGGCGAAGGGTGCTCGACCTCGGCGCCGGTTCCGGCCTCGTCGGCATCGCCGCCGCGCTGGCGGGAGCCGCGACCGTGACCGCGGCCGAAACGGACGCGGCCGCGGTCTGCGCCGTCGCGCTCAACGCCGCGGCCAACGGCGTGCGCATCGACATTTGCGATGGCGACGTGCTGGACGGTCCGCCGCCCGCGGCGGACGTCGTGCTGGCGGGCGACGTGTTCTACGCGCCGGGCGTGGCGGCGCGCGTCGCCGCCTTCCTCGCCCGCTGCGTCGCGGCGAATATCGCCGTTCTGGTGGGCGACCCCGGCCGCGCCGATCTTCCGCGCGAGCGCCTCAGCCGCCTCGCCACATGCGCGGTCGCCGATTTCGGCAGCGGGACACGCCCCGTCGAGGCCGCCATCTATGCGTTTGCGCCGGGTGCGGATGCAACGGCAACGCTTGCGCCGGACGCGCAACTCGCCCAAGAGGAGCCTTCCTCGCCCTCCGGTCCGCTGCCTTGAAGTCCCCTCCCGCAGAACAGGCCACGCCGCTGGCCGCCATCCTCCTGATGCTGGCCGCCGGAGCGCTGTTCTCCGTGCTCGACGCGTCGGGCAAATATCTCGTCGTGTCCGGCATGCGCCCCGAATATGTGAGCTGGATGCGCTTCGTGGTCCACTTCCTGCTGGTGCTGCTGGTGTTCCGCGCCTGGAACAATCCGCGCGTCTTCAGGATCCACAGCGTGCCGCTCCAGGTGGCGCGCGGCTTCGGGCTGTTCGGCTCCACCTTCTTCAATTTCTGGGCGCTGCAAACGCTCCCGATGGCCGAAGGCATCGCCATCAACTTCATGTCGCCGATGCTGATCACCGTGCTGGCCGGGCCGATTCTCGGCGAATGGGCAGGCTGGCGCCGGTGGATGGCGGTGCTGGCGGGGCTCGTCGGCGTGCTCGTCATCACCCGGCCGGGGCTGGAGACGTTCAAGCCCGGCCACCTGCTCGCCCTCGCCTCGTCCGCCTCCTACGCGATCTACGTGATCCTGACG
>CAZVTK010000059.1:0-24856 GCA_964629765.1 uncultured Mesorhizobium sp. | reverse complement strand
TCGCGCTTCTGGGAGGTGATCGACAAGCACAAGGTCAACATCTTCTACACCGCGCCCACCGCGCTGCGCGCGCTGATGGGGGCCGGCGACGACTATGTGAAGAAGGCGTCGCGCAAGTCGCTGCGCCTGCTCGGCTCGGTCGGCGAGCCGATCAATCCCGAGGCGTGGGAGTGGTACTACAGGGTCGTGGGCGACAGCCGCATTCCCATCGTCGACACGTGGTGGCAGACCGAGACCGGCGGCATCCTGATCTCGCCGCTGCCCGGCGCGACCGACCTGAAGGCCGGCTCGGCGACGCGGCCTTTCTTCGGCGTCCAGCCGCTGCTGGTGGACGAGAAGGGCGAGGTTCTGGAGGGCGCGGCATCCGGCAATCTGTGCATCGCCGATTCCTGGCCGGGCCAGATGCGCACGGTCTATGGCGACCACGAGCGCTTCATCCAGACCTATTTCTCCACCTACAAGGGCCGGTATTTCAGCGGCGACGGCTGCCGCCGCGACGAGGACGGCTATTACTGGATCACCGGCCGCGTCGACGACGTGATCAACGTCTCCGGCCACCGCATGGGCACGGCCGAGGTGGAGTCGGCGCTGGTGAGCCACGACAAGGTGTCGGAGGCGGCCGTGGTCGGCTACCCACACGACATCAAGGGGCAGGGCATCTATTGCTACGTCACGCTGATGGCCGGCGAGAAGGGCTCGGAGGAGCTGCGCAAGGAGCTGGTCGGCCATGTGCGCCGCGAGATCGGCCCCATCGCCTCGCCGGACCTGATCCAGTTCGCGCCGGGGTTGCCCAAGACGCGCTCGGGCAAGATCATGCGCCGCATCCTGCGCAAGATCGCCGAGGACGATTTCGGCGCCCTCGGCGATACGTCGACGCTGGCCGACCCGGCCGTGGTGGACGATCTCGTCAGCAACCGGCAGAACAAGAGGAAATAGGCTGCGGGCCGCCCTGCCGCGACGGCCGTCAGTTCAGCGTCTCGAAGCGCAGCTCGCCTGCGTTGAGGAAGCACCTCTTGTTGAAGAGGGAGAGGTCGACCGGGTTCGGCAGGCGCACGTCCGCTATGGTCGGGCAGGGCGTGGTTGCCGGGTCGTAGGAGCGGTCGACCTGCGAGATGAAGACGAGGATCAGGCCGCGGGCGCCCGCGAAGGATTTCAGCGTGCGCACCTGCGACAGCAGGTCGGGGTTCTCCCGCCGCTGATCGAGGAGCTGGAGATAGTCGACGATCGCCATGGTGCCGGTGGGCGCGGTGGCCAGCGCCTCGACGACGTGGCCCGCGCTGATGGCGTCGGAACCGTCGAAGACGAACGAATCTCCGAGCGCCGCCGGCGCTACGCCGAGCCTGGCGAAGCGATCGGCGAGGTCGGCCTGCGTATATTCGAGCGTGAAGAACACGCAGCGCCCGCCGGCCTTCACCGCCTCCGCCGCGAGTTGCAGGCTGAGCAGGGTCTTGCCGTGACCCGGGCGTGCCGCGATCAGCAGCAGATCGCCGGGGGCGAGCCGGCCAAGGAGCACCTGCCCCGGCGACGCCGAGGCCAGTTGCGCCGCCAGCAAGCTCCAGCTTCTGAAACCCTGCTCTGCCGCGACGCGGTCGAGAGCGGCGTGGTGCGGCATGCCCTCCCTGCGCGACAGCAGCGTCGCCTGCCGCTTGAGCCGGTAGACCGGAACGGAAAGCTTCATCGGAGAACCTCCTTCACGGGCGGTTCGGCAATCCCTCCTCATGCCTGTGCCCGAACGGTCGGTTCGATGGATGGCTGCCCCGCACGAACGATGCTTTCCCGGTGGAGGGAGGGAGGCACGGGCCATGCCAGAATCACATGATAGGCGAGAGTTCCCTTCGGGAAAACCCTGCACCCCTTGCCAAAGGGCCTTCACGCCCCCATTCTCCCGTTCGTGTTCAACGAGACGAAAGGAGGTGATCCAATGTCGAGTGGTTTCAACCGTAGCGTGGCCCCGGCGGATCGTCCTTTCGGGAAGCAGTCTTCCTGACAGGCGTGCAACGCGCGGCCGGCGGCCGGGCACCGGATTTTCCGATGCCCAACTGAAAGGCCGCCGCCAACGGGCCGCGCCACGGACGGAACAACGGAAGGGCCGCTCGAGAGGGCGGCCCTTTTTCGTTCACCCCGGATTGCCGGCTATTTCGTCAGCGCCAGCCGCTCGATGTTGCGGGCGATGGTCTGGTACGCCTGGTCGAGCTCCGTGCCCGTCGACGCCTCGAAATAGTGCGTGGTGCCGGCGGAATCCGGCGAGGCGCAGGCCCGCATCACCGCCTTGGCGTTCTGCTCCCTGAGCATGAAGCCGATGGTGAACAGCTCGATGCCCTGCTTCTTCATCTCCTCGCACAGCCGCTCGGCATGGCGCCGCGACTTGCCGGGCTGGTTGCGCGGGTTCTCGCCGGTGGCAACGCCGGCGAAGGTGGTGTTGAACTCGCCGTCGGTCATCAGCACGGCGTATTTGGCCACTGCCCTGGGGTCGTGCGGCTCGGGGCGCGCCGAGGCCGGCAACGCGCCGCGCCATTGCGGCGACAGCATGTACCAACTCCACTGGATGCCGATCTGGCCCGCCGTATGGCCGGAGGCCACAAAGCCGTCGATGGCCGCCTTCAGTGCCGCCTCGTCGGTCGAGAGCGGCACCAACCGCGCGGCGGGGCAGAATTCCAGCCGCCAGTCGCGGTTCACCATCGCGGTCTCGGGACCCACGTCGGAGAACTGGTGGCGGCCCTCGCGGTCGGTGGCGCAACGGTCGGGCGGCGGCGCGGAGCCCTCGACCTCCGTATAGGGTGCGGGATCTTGCCGGAAGCCGCCGGCGGCGGCGGTGACGACGCTTGCTTCCGGGTAGGCCGGCGGCTCCGAGCCCGAATTGCGGTCGCGCTCGGCATAGACGACATGCGACAGGCCGCCGGTGTTGACCGCGTCGGCATAGGGCACCAGCGCGACGCGCGTGCGCGGCCTGTCGCGGTCCTGCCCGGCGAGGAAGGCGGTCACCGCATTTTTGGCGGCGGCCTTGAGGTCGCGCAGCTTCTGGCCCTGCATCGAGCCGGTGACGTCGAGCATCAGCGCGACCTCGATGCGCCGGTTGGAGTAGAGCGCGGCCGATTCGGTCGCGACACGCCGGGTCGGCGCGCCGAACAGCGGGAAGACGAGGTCGACCATCACCGACGCTTGCGCCCGCACGGCGCCGGTGCTGCGGTCGACCGTCACGCCGTCCAGCACGATCCTGTCGGCGGAAGCGAAGCCGGTGCCGCCATTGGCGGACAGGAAGGCCGTGATGACGCCGCGCGCGTCCTTTTCGGCGATGCGCCCGGTGGTCAGGTCGCGCGCGGTGGAGGTGACGGCGGCGTCGAGGGCGTTGAGCAGGTTGGAGCGCGTCATCGTCACCTGCGCGATGTTGAGCGCGAAGCCGGCCGACAGCGTCAGCATGCCCGCGACCGCCGCGAAGATGACTGCGAAATTGCCGTGCCGGTCGGCGCCGAAGCGTGCCGCCGTGCCGCGCGGGAACGGGTTGCCCATCGACCTGTCTCCTTTTGGGACGCTTCGCGCCCTTCGGGAGAGGCATTGCAGGCAACGTGCCAGTTACCTTTGCGGCCGGTTAAGGCTGCTATCGGCAGGCGGGCGCGTCGCGGCGGCCGCCACGATAGGGGCGCACCAGACCCTGCTCCAGCAGCGTCTGCGCCACGGGCTCGCCGGTGGCCGTGGAGATTTCGGCCAGCACGCGGCCGAAATATTTGTCGCCGCTGATGCCGCTGACGGTCACCGCGCCGCCGGCAACCAGCGTGGCCAGCGCGTCGCGCGCCTGCCGCGCCGCTTCGCGCTCTGCCGCGCAGCGGCTTTTCAGCTCCGGCGCGTCGATGCCGCGCAGTCGCACGCTGACCCGCACCGTGTGGCCCGGCCAGACGGCGGCGCGCACCACCAGCGTGTCGCCGTCGATCACCCTTTCGACCATGGCCTCGACCGGACCGGGAAAGGTGTCCGCCGCCGCGACGCCGGTGAACGGGGCGGGCGCGAGGAGAAGGCAGGACAGGGTGAGTGCCGCGCGGATCATGATAAAGGAAAATATTCCCAAACCCTGATCGAGGCAAGGATTTTCCGGCGGCTCTCAGCCGGCGCGGGCGATGCGCGCGAAGCGCCAGTTGACCTCGGCGAGCTGCGATGCGTGGAAGGGCAGCACGATCTGCCGGCTCTTGCGCGGCCCGCCCAGCGCGGCGAAGTAGATGGATTCCTCTGCCGCCGGCTCGACCTCGGCGCAGGTGAACACCCACAAATCGCCCGCCGGGGCCTTCAGCACCATGCGGTCCTCGCGGTCGCGGAACAGGCCGACGGCGGGGTGCAAATGGAAGCGGATGGCGACCGCGTCGCGACCGTCATTGGCGACCTTGCCGCCCTTGGCGCGGAAGAAGCGGTCGGTGCCTTCGAGGATGCGGCCGTCGCCGGCCAAAGCGAGCTGCCGCTGGTGGATCAGGCCGAAGCGCGAGACATAGGCGTCGTGGCTGGCGGTAAAGCCCTGGATGCCGTCGGAATCCTCGCGTTTGACCTCGACCTTGCGCGGTCCGCCATGGAGCGGCGTGCCGATCAGCTCCGACATCTGCGCCGTGGTGGCGAAGCGCGCCTGCGAGGTGTCGTTCAGCGTCGCGGTCGAATGCGCGGCGGTGGCGCGCGACAGCGGCCGGAAATCGTCGGCGCCGAAATCGTCGACACCGCAATTGACGATGAAGCGATGCCGCGCCGACGACATCTCGAAGGAGAGGCACCCCGCATGGGCCTCGTGCGACTGGTCGAGCGGCGGCGGCGTGCCGGTATCGGCGATCACCGTCGTGTCGCCGAGCGCCAGCCGGTCGTAGCCGGCATAGGGCATGCGCGCCAGCGGCAGGCCGGCCGTGTCGTCATGGCGCAGGATCGCGGCCAGCCGGTCGGGCACCGTCGCACCCATGCCGTTGAACAGCGCCAGCGTGCCGTCCTGGTGGCGGAAGAAGCGCAGCGCCGGCAGCATGCGCTCGACCGCCGCGATGAGCTGCGGCGGCGGGGCCTCCGCCTGCGCCGCATAGGTCTGGCGCAGCGGCAGCAGGTCGGCGAGCAGCTCGATCACGGCGCGCGGGTTGCGCGAGACATGGCAGCCGTCGGGCAGGATCTGCCGGTCGAGCTCCAGCACGAGCTGGCGCGTCGCCTGCCGCAGCACGGGCGCCGGCACGGGCAGCGACAGCGCCGAATAGGCGAGCGCGGCGCGGGCGCGCAGCCGCTGCTCGGCGTCGGGTATGTCGCCGGCCATCACGCGCAGATAGCGCACCTGCATGGCGAGCGACTTCAGGTAGCTGCGGTAGAAATTGTAGTCGGCGCCCTCCAGCACCACAGTCGAATGCTGGAGCCAGGCGATGATGCGCCGCGCCGTCACCGCCGGTTCCCAGGCGACGCCGCCGATGCGCCGGCCATGCGTGGCGATCCACTCGGCCACGAGGGCGCGGGCGTTGACGGCCGCAAGGTCGGTGGCGGCCTCGCGCATGTGGCGTAGCCAGCGGAAGCCGTGCAGCGAGCGCAGCCAGGCCGCGTCGGCTGCTTCGAGCTGGAACGGCGACTCGCCGCGGGTGTCGACCAGATGCCCGGCGAGCGGGAACCGGCCGTGATAGATCTCGTCGGCGATCTGCTTGTCGGGAAGCCGCAGATCCGGCGGCGCGATCAGCACGCGGTCGGGCGTGCGGCCGGTGAAGCGCCAGCGATAGAGCGGACCCGTGCGCAGCCGCCATCGCGCGCGCCGCAGCGTCGCCCGAATCGCGAGGCCCCATACGGGCGGACCTTGCGTCCTACCCTTCGCCAAGATGACTGCACCCTCCACGCGCGCCGCCCGCGCCCGCCAATGATCGTGCAGATTGTACGAAAGTTCAATTAACGCTTTGGATTCTCTAGGATGAGGAGCCGCGATGGTCAGGACAGGCGGCGGAAGCGGGCAGCGAAGAAGCCGTCGCAGCCCGCCCGCGCGTGGTGGGCGCCGAGTCCGTCGTCAGGCAGGTCGGCCGGCGTGGTGCGCAGGAAACCGCGCCCGTCGACCATCGACGCCGGAATGCCGAGCGCGGCCGCGTCGGCGGGTTCGAGCGCGAAATCGGTGTGCGCGGCGAGGAATGCCTCGGCCACCGCCTCGCCTTCCGAGGGGTCGAGCGAGCAGTTGGAAAAGACCAGCGTGCCGCCCGGCGCGACGAGGGCGGCGGCGCGCGCCAGCATGCGCGCCTGAAGGTCCGCGAGCTTGGCGACGTCGTCCGGTCCCTTGGTCCACGGCACGTCGGGATGACGGCGCACGGTGCCTGTGGACGAGCACGGCGCGTCGAGCAGCACCGCGTCGAAGGGGGCAGTAGGCGCGTAATCGAACAGGTCGGCCTCGACGATCCCGGCCGTCAGGCCGAGCCGGGCGAGATTGGCCTCCAGCCGCTTGAGCCGGTTGCGCGACTTCTCGACCGCGGTCACATGCGCGCCCGCGAGCGCGATCTGCGCCGTCTTGCCGCCGGGCGCGGCGCACAGGTCGAGCACGCGCCTGCCGGCGATATCGCCCAGCAGCCGGGCCGGCAGCGCGGCGGAAAAATCCTGCACCCACCATACGCCCTCGGCATAGCCCGGCAGATCCGGCACCGCGCGGTCGAGGCGCGGGACGCGAACCGTGCCGCCGGGCAGCACGAAGCCGCCCAGCGCCTCGGCCCAGCGCTGCGGGTCGTCCTTCACCGTGAAGTCGGTCGGCGCTTCGCTGCGGTGGATGGCGAGGATCGCCGCCGCCCGCTCCTGCCCATAGGCGTCGCGCAGCACGGCGGCGAACCAGTCCGGCGCGTCGACGGCGGCGGCGAGCGCGGCCGGCAGCGCCCGCTCCTTGCGCCGCGCCAGCTCGCGTAGCACGGCATTGACGAGGCCGGCGAAGCGCGCGCTGCGCGGGTCGGACTTGGCGTGCTCGACGGCAAGATCCACCGCCGCGCTGTCGGGCACGTCGAGGAAGAGGATCTGCGCGGCGGCGACATGCAGGAGGTGCGCCAGCGACTGGGCGTTGGCCGGCAGAGGCCTCTCCAGCCGCGCGGCGACCAGCGCGCTGATCGTGTTGCGGAAGCGCAGCGCGGTGGCGAGGATCGCCCGCACCAGCGCCCGGTCGCGGGGTGCCAGCGCCAGATAGGCGGGATTGCCGTGCTCGGCATCGGTCAGCCCGTCGAGCGGCGCCTTCCTGTCGACCACCGCCGCCAGCAGCTTTGCCGCCGTCTTGCGGGGCGCAAGGCCGGTGGGCGCGGAAGCAGCCGCGCGTCCGAACGGCTTGTCGCTAGCCACGATTTCGAGCCCGCAGGGGATGGCGGAGCTTGACCCCCACTCCGTCACGCTTCGCGTGCCACCTCTCCCCCTCAAAGGGGGAGAGGAAACGCCGGCCGGAATGAAGGACTCTCTTCCTCCCTCTTGCAAAGTGGGGGAGAGGAGGCGCTGGCCGCGACGGAGAGCGCCCTTCCTCTCCCCCCGGCAGGGGGAGAGGTGGCACGCGAAGCGTGACGGAGTGGGGGTGGTCTTGAGGAGACCCGGTCTCCGAGCCGCCGCTCACGACCACGGGCTCTTGCGGGCGCGGGTCGAGGGTCCGGTGGGGTTGCGGCCCCACGGGTTGTTCTTCGGCTCGGGCGCTGGCTGAGGGGCAGGCCCTGGGGCCGGCGGGGCCGGCGGCTCGGGCTGCGATGCCTCGGGCGGCGGCGCGCCCCACGGCGCCTCGCGGGTCGGCGCAGGACGCGGCTGGGGCTGGGGCTGGGGCTGGGTCGGCGCTTCGGCGCGCTGCGGCGCCTGCGGCCGGGTGGGGCGGGCCATGCCGCCGCCCGCGCCCGTCTGCGCCCATTCCTCGTGCATCGCCTCCAGCGCGGCGATGCGGTTTTCCGTCGCCGGATGGGTGGAGAACAGGCCGTCCATCCGCTCGCCCGACAGCGGGTTGATGATGAAGAGATGGGCGGTGGCCGGATTGCGCTCGGCATCCTGATTGCGGATGACCTTCGCATTGCGGGCGATCTTGTCGAGCGCCGAGGCGAGCCACAGCGGCTGGCCGCAGATCTCGGCGCCGCGCCGGTCGGCGGCATATTCGCGCGTGCGGCTCACCGCCATCTGCACCATCGCCGCGGCCAAGGGCGCGACGATGATCGCCACCAGCACGCCGATCAGGCCGAGCGGGTTGTTGTTGTCGCGGCTGCCGCCGGTGAAGAAGGCGAAGTTGCCGAGCATGGAGATCGCGCCGGCCAGCGTGGCGGTGACCGTCATGGTCAGCGTGTCGCGGTTCTGCACATGGGCGAGCTCGTGCGCCATGACGCCGGCCACCTCCTCGCGCGAAAGGCGGCGCAGCAGGCCGGTCGTCGCCGCCACGGCGGCGTTCTGAGGGTTGCGGCCGGTGGCGAAGGCGTTGGGCTGGTCGTTGTCGATCAAAAAGACCTTGGGCATGGGCAGGCCGGCATTGGCCGCCATGTCGCGCACGATGGCGAAATATTCGGGCGCGTTGCGCTCGTCGACCTCGACGGCGCGGTGCATCCGAAGCACCATCCTGTCGGCGTTCCAGTAGGAGAAGAGGTTCATGCCCGCCGCGACGAGGAAGGCGATGAACATGCCGCCGGACCCGCCGATCAGGTAGCCGACGCCCATGAACAGCGCCGTCATCAGCGCCAGAAGCATCGCCGTGCGAATGACGTTCATCCGGTGGTCTCCGCCAGAGGGCCTCGTATCGGCGGCTCGATCCTGCCGCCTCTTGGCTCTATATGATGGGAAACGGACCGGTCCAGTTCAATCCGGTCCAGTTCAATAAGGAGCGCACGAGTGGCGGACGACGAGACCAGGACGCAGGCGCCCGCCCCGCGCGCGTTGCCGCCTGCCGCGCAGCGCGCACTGGCGGAAGCGGCGGCGCGCCGCGCCGCGGCCCCTCCCGAGGGGACGCGCCCCGTCGAGATCGGCGGGCCGCAGGGGCCGGAGCCGACCCGCTACGGCGACTGGGAGATCAAGGGGCGCACCAGCGACTTCTGAGCCCCGCTTCGGCCCGGGAACGGAACCCCACGCTGCGTCATTTCTCGTACGGAACCCGCGCCCCCGGCAGGCGTTGTTGCCGCGGGGGTATTCCCAATTATGCGGGTTCCGACATGCTCATTCGCCTCGGCTATGAAATCGCCATCGAGTGCCCCCGGCCGACGCCGGTATTCTCGCTTCTCGACGTCCATCGCGACCGCGAGCACGACGTAATCCGCCAGACCAGGGTGCTGACCTCGCCCAAGGTGCCGACGCGCGTCTATGTCGACCGCTACGGCAATTATTGCCGGCGGCTGGTCGCGCCCGAGGGCGGCGTGCGGCTGCTCTACGACGCGGTGGTGGAGGACAGCGGCGAGCCCGAGCGGGCGAAGCCGGGCGCGCCGCTGGCGCCGGTCGAGGACCTGCCGGACGACGCCGTGGTCTACCTGCTCGGCAGCCGCTACTGCGAGACCGACCACCTGTCGCAGCTCGCCTGGAACCTGTTCGGCCATCTGCCGCGCACATGGGAGCTGGTGCAGGCCATCGTCGACTACGTGCACGGGCGGCTCGCCTTCGGCTACGGCTATGCCCGCTGCACCCGCACGGCGGCGCAGGCGCATGAGGAGCGCGTGGGCGTGTGCCGCGACTTCGCTCATCTCGCCATCGCGCTGTGCCGCTGCATGAACGTGCCGGCGCGCTACGTGAACGGCTATCTGGGCGACATCGGCGTGCCGCAGGACCCCGCGCCGATGGATTTCTCCGCCTGGTTCGAAGCCTATATCGACGGCGAGTGGTTCACCTTCGACGCCCGCCACAACAGGCGCCGCATCGGCCGGGTGGTGATCGCGCGCGGGCGCGACGCGACCGACGTGCCGCTGCTCCATACCTTCGGCGACCACCGGCTCTCCTTCTTCAAGGTCTGGACCTACGAGCAGGAGCAATATCCGGCGACGCCGCCCATTCAGGGCATCGACCGGACTCTGACCGCGCAGGTGCTCGCCTGAGGGCGCGCGCCGGTATCGACCCCCACTCCGTCCGCTTCGCGTCCACCTCTCCCCCGATCGACGGGGGAGAGGAAAATCCGGCCGCGATGAAGCGCTCCTTCCTCTCCCCCGGGCAGGGGGAGAGGTGGACGCGAAGCGGACGGAGTGGGGGTGCTTCGCTCGATGCTCACCCGAGGCAAACACGCTTCCGGCGCTTGCAAACCACGGTGCCTGTGCTACGGCGCGGCCCTCATCCGTCGAGGGAAACCATGGCCGTCGCTCCGAAGAACATCGCCCCGCCCGACCGCATGATGGTGCGCCGGGCGCTCATTTCGGTTTCCGACAAGGCCGGGCTCACCGGGCTCGCCGCGGAGCTGGCGGGGCGCGGCGTCGAGATCGTCTCCACCGGCGGCACGGCCAAGGCGATCGCCGCTGCCGGCCTTGCGGTGCGCGACGTGTCGGACATCACCGGCTTCCCGGAGATCATGGACGGGCGGGTGAAGACCTTGCACCCGTCGGTGCATGGCGGGCTGCTCGCCATCCGCGACGACGCGGAGCACCGCGCCGCCATGGAGGCGCACGGCATCGGGCCGATCGACCTTGCGATCATCAACCTCTACCCGTTCGAAGAGGTGCGCGCCGGGGGCGGCGACTACGCCTCGGTGGTCGAGAACATCGACATAGGCGGCCCGGCCATGCTGCGCGCCGCGGCCAAGAACCATGCCTATGTGGCGATCGTCACCGACCCGGCCGACTATCCGGCGCTGGTCGAGGCGTTGAAAGCCGGTGACGGGTCGCTGTCCTTTCGTTTCCGGCAGGAGCTGGCGGCCAGGGCGTTCGCCCGCGTGGCAGCCTATGACGCGGCCATCTCCGGCTGGTTCGCGCAGGTGCTGAAGCTTGAGGAGCCGCGTCACCGCGCCTTCGGCGGGTCGCTGCACACGGTGATGCGCTACGGCGAGAACCCGCACCAGACGGCCGGCTTCTATGCGAGCGGAGACACGCGCCCCGGCGTCGCGACGGCGCGTCTCGTCCAGGGCAAGCAGCTCTCCTACAACAATCTCAACGACACCGACGCCGCCTTCGAGCTGGTCGCCGAGTTCGACCCGGCGACGCCCGCCGTCGCCATCGTCAAGCATGCCAATCCCTGCGGCGTGGCGGTCGGGGCGAGCCTCGCCGACGCCTACCGCAAGGCGCTGGCCTGCGATCCCGTCTCCGCCTTCGGCGGCATCGTCGCGGTCAACCGGCCGCTGGACGCCGAGGCCGCTAGCGAGATCGTCAAGGTGTTCACCGAGGTCATCATCGCGCCGGGCGCGTCGGACGAGGCGCGGGCGATCATCGCGGCGAGGAAGAACCTTCGCCTGCTGGTGACGGACGGGCTTCCAGACCCTCGCGCGAAGGGGCTGGCGGTCAAGAGCCTTGCCGGCGGCCTCTTGGTGCAGGACCGCGACGCCGCCGTGGTCGACGACATGGAGCTGAAGGTGGTGACGAAGCGGGCGCCGACGCCGGCCGAGCTCGCTGACCTGAAATTCGCCTTCCGGGTGGCCAAGCACGTCAAGTCGAACGCCATCGTCTATGTGCGGGACGGCGCGACCGTCGGCGTCGGCGCGGGTCAGATGAGCCGGGTCGACTCGTCGCGCATTGCGGCGCGCAAGGCGCTCGACGCGGCGGAAGCTGCGGGCGCGGCCGAGCCGGCCACGCGCGGCTCGGTGGTGGCTTCGGACGCGTTCTTTCCCTTCGCCGACGGGCTGCTGGCGGCGGTGGAGGCCGGCGCGAGCGCGGTCATCCAGCCGGGCGGCTCGATGCGCGACGAGGAGGTGATCGCCGCCGCCGACGCGCACGGCATCGCGATGGTGTTCACCGGTGTGCGGCACTTCCGGCACTGAAACGAAAACGGCGAAACGAAAACGGCCCGCCGGGGGGCGGGCCGCAACAAGCGCAAATCCTGCCAAACGCCTATTCGTCGTCCTCGACCGGGCGGTTCTTGAGCGAGGACAGCTTTGCGAACACCTTGTCGGCGTCGAGTTCGTCCTCGTCCGACTTCGGCGCCGGCGGGGTGACCACGAGGCGCTCGGTCACCGAGGCCGGCAGCAGCGTGTCGCCCGTCTCGGCCTGCGGCGCCAGCTCCTTGCCGCGCGAGGCGCGCTGGACCTCGATATCGAGGTCGATCTGCGAGCACAGGCCCAGCGTCACCGGATCCATCGGCACGAGGTTGGCCGCGTTCCAGTGCTGGCGGCTGCGGATCTGCTCGATGGTCGACTTGGTGGTGCCGACGAGGCGCGAGATCTGCGCGTCCTTCAGCTCGGGATGGTTGCGCACCAGCCAGAGGATGGCGTTGGGCCGGTCCTGCCGCTTGGACAGCGGCGTGTAGCGCGGGCCCTTGCGCTTGCTCTCCGGCACGCGGACCTTGGGGTCCGACAGCTTCAGCCGATGGTTCTTGTCGGCCTCGCCGCGCGCGATCTCCTCGCGGGTGAGCTGGCCGGTGATGACCGGGTCCATGCCCTTGATGCCCTGCGCCGATTCGCCGTCGGCGATCGCCTTCACCTCGAGCGGGTGCAGGTGGCAGAACTGGGCGATCTGGTCGAAGGAGAGGGCGGTGTTGTCGACGAGCCAGACGGCGGTCGCCTTGGGCATCAGCAGCGTGTTGGCCATGGGATAAACCTTCTCGTTCGCCCGCGTTCCCGGCGCGGACGGTGGTGGAACCACCAGAAATGAGGGAGAGGCGGCGATATAGCCGATGATGCCGGCTTAGGCAAATCGTTTCAGCCGGCAGCAGTGCTCCGGGTATCGCCGCGTCACCGCAAATTGACTTCACCTTGAGGGACAGCGCCGGCTAAGGTCGAAGTCGAGGAAGGGCGGCGTTCGCCCGTCCGCAGCTTCGCCGAACCAGCCCGAAAGACACCGCAAGCCGATGCACCCTGCCGTCAGGACAGCCCTTGCCGCCCTTGCCGCCTTCGCCGCGGCGGGCCTGGCGCATGCCGGCGAGGCCAAGCGGCCGCTCGGTGTGGTCGAGCTGTTCACCAGCCAGGGCTGCGCCTCCTGCCCGCCGGCCGACGTCGCGCTTGCGGAGTTCGCCGGCCGCGGCGACGTCATCGCGCTGGGCTACCATGTCGACTACTGGGACTATCTCGGCTGGCGCGACACGCTCGCCACGCCGGCCAACACCCAGCGCCAGCAGGCCTACGCCAAGTCCTTCGATTCGCAGTCGGTCTATACGCCGCAGGCCGTGGTCAACGGCCGCGTCCACATGAGCGGCGCCAAGAAGGAGGCGATCGGCTCGGCGCTCGCCAGCATGGCGACCAGCGACGAGGGCATGCGCGTCGACGTCAGCGCGGACTGGTCGGGCGAGAGCATCATGATCGACATCGGCAACGGCTTCACCGCCCACCAGAAGGCGCATGTGCTGGTCGCCTATTTCGATTCGGCCCGGCGGGTGGAGATCGAGCGCGGCGAGAATCGCGGCCAGTCGATCGTCTATCGCAACGCCGTGACCTCGCTCCAGTCGGTGGGCATGTGGCACGGCCGGGCGACGCGCCTCGAAGTGCCGCTGGGCGAGGCGGCGCGCACGCGCGCGGGCGGCTGCGCCATCCTGCTCCAGAAGGTGTCGAAGGACGGCAAGCCCGGCGCCATACTGGGCGCGACGCTGCTGCCGATCCCGGAAAGCTGACCGTCTTCCGTCGCCTGAACCTAACGCAAGGCCCGAACGCAAACCGGCCCCGGTGAAGACCGGAGCCGGTTGGCTGCTTTGGGATCGTGTTGCCCGCCACTTGCAACGGGAGTTGGTTCGACCCGACAGCGACCCCGTGGGCGGGGGGCTTGGGGTTACGGGACCGTGCCGGATCGAACCGTCTCAGGCAACACCCTCAAGGTGGAGTTCCATTCGGGCTCCAGCTTGGCTTATTCGGGGCGAGAATGAGGCGGGGCATCACCATTTGGTTCAGCCTGTCGGCGAGCGTGAGCGGGCCGCCCGCGCCCTTGCTTTTCCGCGCCGGAGAGGCAAGTCTGTCACCGGACTGTCACAGCAGATGCCACGGGGATGGCGATGACGGATCGCGGTTCCGGACCGGAGGACGGAGAGGATTCCTCCACACCGATCTCGCTGCATGAGGCGCGCCTCCAGCGGCTTGCGATCCCGGTCACCTTCGACCGCCGCGAACTCGACCACATATTGAGGGTTTACAGCTTCATGGTGGCGGCGGGGGAATGGCGCGACTACGCCATCGACCACATGAGCGACCGCGCCGTGTTCTCGGTCTATCGCCGCGCCAGCGAGGTGCCGCTGTTCCGCATCGTCAAGGAGCCGAAGCTGCGCAACCGCCAGGGCGCCTATTCGGTGGTCGCGGCGAGCGGCGCCGTGCTGAAGCGCGGCCACGAGCTGCCGCGCGTGCTGGGCGTGTTCGACAAGGTGCTGCGGCTGGTGAAGGCCTGACGATCCGGGCCGCTTCTTTTTCGGGTGCCGGCCGTCAGTTCTGCTCCTCGGGCAGAGGCGGCAGGGGCATGAACTCGACGCCGTCGTCGAGCAGGCCCTTCACCTCGTCGGGCGACGCCTCGCCGTAGATGCCGCGCGCCTCGGTCTCGCCGAAATGGATCTTGCGGGCTTCCTCGGCGAACTTGTCGCCGACATTGTCGGCGCCCTCGCGCAGCTTGCGGCCGAGCTCGTGGAACTGCGCCAGCATCTTCTTCTGCTCGTCGCCGGCCGCCAGCGCGATCTTGTCCTTCTTCCTGCCGGTCGAGACGGCAGGCGCCATCAGCGCCTTGCCGACCTTGACGGAGTTGCACACGGGGCAGGCGACGAGGCCGCGCTTCTGCTGAGCGTCGAAATCGTCGGAGTTGCGGAACCAGCCGTCGAACGCGTGGTCCCGCTCGCAGACCAGGGAAAAGCGGATCATCCGGCCCTGCGCTCCGGCTCGGGCGCCGCATGGCGCAGGCTGAACTCGCGGGCGTTCTTCAAATTGGGGATTCGCGCGCGCGCCGCTGCCGAAGCGGCGACGTCGATGTCGACCATCACCACGCCGGGTTCGTCATGGCCGGCTTCGGCGACGATCCTGCCCCACGGGTCGACGATCATCGAATGGCCGTAGGTCTCGCGGCCGTCCTCGTGCCGCCCGCCTTGGGCGGCCGCCACGACCCAGGCGCCGTTCTCGATGGCGCGCGCCCGGATCAGGACATGCCAGTGCGCCTCGCCGGTCTGCCTGGTGAAGGCGGCCGGCACGGTGAGGATATCGGCGCCGGCCAGCGCCTCGGTGCGAAAGAGCTGGGGAAAGCGCAAATCGTAGCACACGGCGAAGCCGAGCCGGCCGAAGGGCAGGTCGGCCACGGCGGCCTCGCGGCCCGGCTCGTAGGTGGCGGATTCGCGCCAGCTCTCGCCCTTGTCGAGGTCGACGTCGAACATGTGGATCTTGTCGTAGCGGGTGACGAGCGCGCCGCCGGGCCCGAAGAGAAGGCCGCGATTTGCGACCTTGCCGTCTTCGAGCAGGATCGCGGTCGAGCCGATATGGACATGGATGCCGAGTTCGCGGGCAAGGGATGCGCCCTTCGCCGCCACCGGATCGTCGGCCTGCGGCTTCAACGAGGCCATGAGCGCGGCCTTGTCGCGCATCAGCGCGCCGGTCATCTCGGGCGACTGGACGTAGAGCGCGCCCTTGCCGGCGGCCTCGCGCACCAGCTCCTCGAAGGCGGCGACGTTGCGGGCGACATCGGTGCCCGAGCGCATCTGGAGGGCGGCGACCTTCGTCATCACGCTGCGTCCTGCAACAGGGCGTCGAGCCTGCCGGCGCGCTCCAGCGCATGCAGGTCGTCCGAGCCGCCGACATGGATGTCGCCGATGAAGATCTGGGGGAAGGTCGAGCGGCCATTGGCGCGACCGATCATTTCCTGCCGCAGCTCGGGCGAGAAGCTGGCGTCGTGCTCGGTGTAGTCGACGCCCTTGCGGTCGAGCAGGCTCTTGGCCGCCGCGCAATAGCCGCACATCATGCGCGTGTAGATCGTCACCGGCTTCATCGGTTTTCCCTGTCGCCCATCCGGGTCTGGTCGGCTTCGTATATAGGCATCTCGTCGCCGGGCAGGAAGTCCCCGAGCGCGCGGGCGAAGGTCAGCACGTCGACCCGTGCCGCGCCGGCGCGCACCAGCACGGCGGACAGCGCCCGGACCGTCGCGCCGGTCGTGTAGACGTCGTCGACCACCAGCACGTTGGCGCCCTTCAGGCGGGCGCGCTGCCCGGCAGGCACGGCGAAGGCGCCGCGCATGTTGTCGACGCGGGCGTTGCGCGCCAGCCCGACCTGCTGGCGCGTGCGCTTCACCCGCTCGACCAGCTCAGGCGCGAAGACGGGCGCGCGCCCGGCGCACAGATGCCGCGCCAGCTCGGCCGACTGGTTGAAGCGGCGCGACAGGAAGCGCCAGCGGTGCAGCGGAACCGGCACGACGAGATCGGCATCGGACAGGAGCTCGGCCCCGGCGCGGGCCATCCAGCCCGCCATCCATGGCGCGAGGTCGGTGCGGTCGCGGTATTTCAGGCCGTGCACGATGTCGCGGGCGACGCCGCCGAAGGCCACCGCCGCGCGGGCGCGGGCAAAGGGCGGCGGATCGGCGATCGCGGCGGGCGACACCGCGCCCTCGCCCATCTCGTGGGGAAAGGGCGTGCCCAGCACCGCGCACCACGGCGCCTCGAGGAAGCGCAGCCGCGGCCAGCATCCGGCGCACAGCGTGCCCGGCCGGTCCACGATGGCGCGGCAGCCGAAGCAGGTCGGCGGAAACAGCAGCCGGGCAATGCCGCCGCCGGCCTCGCGCCCGGCCCGCCGCAGCGTCGACAAAAGCGTCGCGGCCGTCTCGCCTACCTCATCGCCCACTGGAAACCCGCTCCCGCGAACCATAAGACATCAGACGCAGCCGCCGCTCAAGCGGCGAAGCCCGGATGCCGCCTTTGAACCTCGTCTTCGACCCGGACCTTGTGACCCGCCGCCGCCTGCGCGCCCAGCGCCAGCCGGTCGCGGGCGCCGACTTCCTGATCGGCCGCGTGTCGGAGGATCTCGGCGAGCGCCTCGCCGCCGTGCAGCGCCGCTTCGGCCTTGCCGCGGACCTCTACTCGGCGAGCCCGCTGCCGGCGCTGGCGGTGACGGGCACGGGGAAGGCCGACCGCATCGTGCGGGTGGAGGCGGACGCGGCGCTGCTGGCGGGCGCGGACGGGCTGGTCGCCCCGCCGGAAACGCTGCCGTTCGGGCCGGGCTCGCTCGACCTTGCCGTCAGCGTGTTCGCCATGCAGGAGATGAACGACCTGCCGGGGGTGCTGGCGCAGGCGCGGCGCGCGCTGCGGCCCGACGGGCTGCTGCTGGCCGCGCTCGCCGGGCAGGGCACGCTCGCCGAGCTGCGCGAGAGCCTGCTCGCAGCGGAGACCGAGCTTTCCGGCGGCGTGGCGCCGCGCGTCGCTCCCTTCGCAGACCTGCGCGACATGGGCGGGCTGCTCCAGCGCGCCGGCTTCGCGCTGCCGGTGGTCGATGTCGAGCCGGTCACGGTGCGCTACGACACGATGTTCGACCTGATCCGCGACCTGCGGGGCATGGGCTGGACGAGCGCGCTGGCCGACCGCTCGCGCCGGCCCGCTACACGCGCGCTGTTCGCCCGCGCGGCGCAGGTCTATGCGGAGCGCTTCTCCGACCCGGACGGGCGCATCCGCGCGACATTCGCCATCGTCTGGCTGTCGGGTTGGGTACCGCACGGCTCGCAGCAGGCCCCGGCGCGGCGCGGCAGCGCCACCGTTTCTCTGGCGGAGGCGCTGAAGAAGGCGGGGGGCGATGGTCGGTAGGCTTAAGCCTTCGGCTCGAACTCCAGCGCCACGCCGTTGATGCAGTAGCGCAGGCCGGTGGGCGGCGGGCCGTCGGGGAAGACGTGGCCGAGATGGCTGCCGCAGGCGGCGCAGTGCACCTCGGTGCGCACCATGCCCCAGCCGCGGTCGACCGTGGTCTCGACCGCGCCCGGCAGCGGGTCGTTGAAGCTCGGCCAGCCGGTGCCGCTCTCGAATTTCAGCGTGCTCTCGAACAGTTTCTGCCCGCAGCCGACGCAGGCGAACGCGCCCTGCCGCTTCTCGTGCAGCAGCGCGCAGCTTCCGGGCCGCTCGGTGCCGTGCTCGCGCATGATGTGGTACTGCTCGGGCGTGAGCAACGCGCGCCACTCGGCTTCGGTGCGGGTGACGGGAAACGCCTTGGCGTGAACGTTCATCGAAACCTCCACTTCTGTGCGCGTGAATGTAGGGCCGCGCTCGGCGCCTTGCCAGCGCCGCGTGCGGCGTCAGAAGAAGATGAAGCCGGCGAGGACGAAGACCGGGATCAGCACCGCGCCCGACCACAGCATATAGCCGAAGAAGCTCGGCATCGCGACGCCGCGCTCGCGCGCGATGGCGTAGACCATGAAGTTGGGCGCGTTGCCGATATAGGTGTTGGCGCCCATGAACACCGCGCCCGACGAGATGGCGGCGAGCGTCGACGCCAGCGCGCCCATCAGCACCTGCGGGTCGCCGCCGGCAAGCTCGAAGAAGACGAGATAGGTCGGGGCGTTGTCGAGGAAGGACGACAGGATGCCGGTCATCCAGAAATAGGCGAGGTCGTTGGGCTGGCCGTCGGCGCCGGTGACGGCCGCGACCAGCGGCGCCAGCGCGCCGTCCAGCCCCGCCCGCAGGATGGCGATCACCGGGATGATGCAGATGAAGATGGCGGCGAAGAGCTTGCCGACCTCGACGATCGGTCCCCAGGTGAAGCCGTTGGCGGTGCGCAGATTGCGTCGCGTCAGGGCCAGCGAGGCGAAGGCGAGGGCCAGGATGAGGCCATCGCGCACGAGGTTCTGCCCTTCCACCGGCACGTTGGCGATCGTGAAGGCGACGCCGGGCTTCCAGCTCGCAGAGAGCAGGATGGCGCCGATCACGCCCGCCAGCAGCGGCAGGTTGACCAGCCCGTGCAGCCGGACGGGCGAATCGGGCGTCGGGTCCTTGATCTTGGGCAGTCCCTCCTCCTTCGCGTGGAACCACCAGTCGAGCGCGAGGAAGGCGGCGAGCACGACGCCGCCGACGAACAGCGTCTCCAGCCACAGATGCTGCGTGGTCCAGAAGAAATCGACGCCGCGCAGGAAGCCGACGAAGAGCGGCGGGTCGCCCAGCGGGGTCAGCGAGCCGCCGATGTTCGACACGAGGAAGATGAAGAAGACGACGACATGGGCGTTGAACGGCCGGTTGTCGTTGGCCCGGATGAGGGGGCGGATCATGATCATCGAGGCGCCCGTGGTGCCGACGACCGAGGCCATCAGCGCGCCGACGAGCAGCAGGCCGGCATTGACCAGCGGCGTGCCGTGGATGTTGCCCGAGACGAGGATGCCGCCGGCGATGGTGAACAGGCCGAACAGCAGGATGATGAAGGACATGTATTCGAGCAGCAGCGTGTGCAGCGCGGCTTCCGTCGTCACCATCGGCCCGAAGGCGAAGGCCATGGGCACCAGCACCAGCGCCGCCCAGAAGGCGGCGAACTTGCCGTAATGGTGCTCCCACAGATGCGGATAGAAGAGCGGCCCGGTGGCGATGCACAAAAGGATGCCGACGAAGGGCAGCGCCCACCACAGCGACATCGCAGCGCCCGGCAGGCCGTGCGCCTCGACCGCCATCGCCGGCGCGGCCGAGAGGGCGAGAACGGCGGCTGCCGTGACGATCGTCGCTATGCGCATGCGGTTCCTCCCTCGCGGACGAGACGTGTCCTAAAGGGTTTGCGCGCGTAGGTGAAGGGTGGCGAAAGGCAGGAGCTAATTCAGCTTGTTGGCCGAATCATCGATGATCGCGGCCTGGTTGGAGAACAGGCCGCTCAGCGAATTGGCGAATATGCCGAAACCGCTGACCATGGCCAGCGACAGCACGGCGACGATCAGGCCGTACTCGATGACCGTGGCGCCGGTCCTGTCCTTGAGAAATCGTTTCAGCATGTTGCCTCTCGCAGGCCCGCCACCGGCGGCATAGCGCATGTCCGTTAAAGAAGATTAATGTCGAAGCGGAAGTTGTGCCGGGCCGGCATGCTTCAGCAGTCTCCCGTGCGCATGCCGTTGCCGCGGATGATGCAGACCGATTGCGGCGTCGGCTGGAGCACGCTGCGCCTGATCGTGTAGTTCGACGGCGAGCCGGCGGCCGGCACGGAGCCGGTGGACATGCGGTCGAGGCCGTCGGTGCCGGCGACGAGCGAGCGCGTCGAGCGGTCGGCCAGCGGGGCGGCCACCAGCGCGAAGGCGATGGCGCCCGCGCCGAACAGCAGGGCGATGCGCAGGGAGCCGAGCGCGCCGACGGTGCTGCCGGCGTCACGCGCGGCGGCGACGGTGCTCCAGTCCTGGTCGGGCGTCATGGCGGCCTCCACGGACGCGGGATCGCGCGGGGCGCGATTGCCCGGTGCATTTCGATTCAATCTTTCACGCAGACTTTAAGGATCGACTAACGTTACCCGCGCGGTTCTTTCCTCCTCGCGCTGCCGCAGTCTGCGGCCGCTCCGCTCCGGAGGGGGCGCCGGACGACCGGCAGCGGGCGGTCGCCCTTGCGAACCCTTCGGGTCCGGCTTCCCGCGCGCCCGTCAGAGCAGGTCGATCAGGTGGGACACGAGCGGGATGTCGGCCGGCGGCATCGGATAGTTGCGCATGTCGCGGGGGCGCACCCATTTCAGCGCCGCGTGCTCGCGCGCCGCCGGCGTGCCCCAGTAGCGCCGGCACACATAGAGCGGCATCAAAAGGTGGAAGGTCTCGTAGGAATGGCTGGCGAAGGTGAGCGGGGCGAGGCACGCCACCTTCGTCTCGATGCCGAGCTCCTCGGCGATCTCGCGCACCACGGTCTCCTCCGGCGTCTCGCCGGGCTCGACCTTGCCGCCGGGAAATTCCCACAGGCCGGCGAGCTGCTTGCCCTCGGGCCGCTGCGCGATCAGCACGCGCCCGTCGGCGTCGACGAGGGCGCAGGCGGCGACGAGCAGCAGCTTGCGGGACGGGCGTTCGGTGTCTGGCGTTTGGCTCATGTCGGCGGACTGCGGTAGTGGTAGCGGTAGGCTTCGGCGAATCCGAGCGACTCGTAGAGGCGGATCGCCGGGGTGTTGTCGGCCTCGACCTGGAGCCAGGCGACCGAGGCGCCGCGCGCCCGCGCCCATTTGAGCGCGGACAGCACCAGGGCGCGCGCATGGCCCTGTCCGCGCGCGGCCGGGTCGGTGGCGATCTCGAACAGGCCGGCCAGCTCGCTGTCGTGCACGCATATGCCGGTGGCGACCGGCCTGCCGTCGGCCTGCGGCACGAACAGCGCCACCTCCGGCTCGATCGAGCCGATCACCTCGGAGAGGCCGGGGCGTATCGACGGGTCGGCGCCGCGGATCTTCAGCGCGGCCGTCACGAAGCTGCCGACGTCGCGCAGCGGAACCTGGTCCAGCACGTCGGCGACGGCAGCGTCGGTCAGCTTCATCGCCATGACCAGCGATTCCGAATAGGCGGTCCAGCCGCGCGCCTTCAGCTCCGCCTCGAGCTGCTCGCCGCCGAGCGGGGACATGCGGAAGGTGAGGCGCCGCCCGTAGGCGTCGAAGCGGCGCGCGGCGCGGGCGATGCGGGTTCCGACGTCGGAAAGATCGCGCGGGTCGAGCGGGTTCACCGAGTTCAGACGCTTGGCGGCATGGCCCGCCGTGAGGCGGACGACCCAGGTGCCGTCATAGTGGACCGAAGCCGCCGGCCAGGCGCGAAAGCCGGCCGCCTCGAAGCGGCGCACCATGGCCAGCGTCGAGGTATCGAGGATGTTGGGGCTCGGCGGTTCGTCCGCGGCAGTCAGGACCGGTAGTCTCCGTTGATCGCCACATACTCCTTGGTGAGGTCGCAGGTATAGACCGTGGCCTTGCCGCGCCCCAGCCCGATATCGACGCCGATCTCGATATGGTCGCGCTTCATGTAGGCCGAGGTCGCCGCCTCCGAATAGTCCGGGTCGCGCTCGCCGTCGCGGGCCACGCGGATGCCGCCGAAGCTGATCGCCAGCCGGTCGCGGTCGGCCGGCTCGCCGGCCTTGCCGACGGCCATGACGATGCGGCCCCAATTGGCGTCCTCGCCGGCGACGGCCGTCTTGACCAGCGGCGAATTGGCGATCGAAAGCGCGATCTTCTTCGCCGAGCGGGCGGATTTCGCCCCCGTGACGGTGATTTCCACGAATTTGCGCGCGCCTTCGCCGTCCTTGACGACCTGGAGCGCCAGCGACTTCAGCACCTTGTTGACGGCGCGCCGAAAGGCGGCAAGGCGCGGGTCGGCCGGGTCGGCTATGGCGGGGGCGCCGCGCTTTTGCGCCGCGCCGGTGGCGAAGAACATCAGCGTGTCGCTGGTGGACGTGTCGCTGTCCACGGTCACGGCGTTGAAGGTCTTGCCGACGCCCTTCGACAGCAGCGATTGCAGCACCGGGGCGGCGAGCGGCGCGTCGGTGGCGACGAAGGACAGCATCGTCGCCATGTCCGGCGCGATCATGCCGGCGCCCTTGGCGATGCCGTTGACCGTCACCGTCACGCCGCCGATCTCGGCGGTGGCGGTGGCGTATTTCGGATAGGTGTCGGTGGTCATGATGGCGCGGCCCGCCTCGTCCCAGCGCGCGCCCTGCGCCTCCTTCGCCATGCCGGCGAGCAGATGCGTGAATTTGGCGGGATCGAGCGGCTCGCCGATGACGCCGGTGGAGGCGAGGAAGACCTCGCTTTCCTTGCAGCCGGCGGCCTTGGCCGCCGCCTTCGCGGTCATGGCCGTCGTCTCGCGGCCCTTCCTGCCGGTGAACGCGTTGGCGTTGCCGGAATTGACCACCAGCGCGCGCGCCCTGCCGCCGGGCAGGTTCCGCCGGCAGAAATCGACCGCCGCCGAGGGGCATTTCGAGCGGGTGAACACGCCTGCCGCCGTGGTGCCCTCGGCAAAGCGCATCAGCATCAGGTCGGTGCGGTTCCTGTACTTGATCCCGGCCTGCGCGGCGGCGATCTCGACGCCCTCGATGGGCGGCATCTTCGGGAATTTTTTCGGCGCGAGCGGGGAGACGGTGTCGGACATGGCAGAGTCAGCGGCGGTTCAGGAATTCGGGGAGGAGGTCCGGGCGTACCGGGCGCGGGGCGCCCGGCTCCACCCTCAGGGCTGGGGCGCGGCGGGCTCGATCGCGGCCTTGAGGGCCGGGTCGACGATCTCGATCGTGTTGGCCGCGCGGATGGCGGCCACCTCGGCGAGGTATTTGTCGCGCAGCAGCATGGAGCGGATCTGCTGGCGCACCTGCTCGAAGGCCGGCGGCTGCTGCGGGCGCTTGTCGGTGACGATGATGATGTGCCAGCCGAACTGCGACTTCACCGGCTCCTTGGTGTACTGGCCGACCTCCAGCGCAAAGGCCGCCTGCTCGAACTCCGGCACCATGCGGCCGGGGCCGAAATAGCCGAGGTCGCCGCCGCCCTCGGCGGAGCCGTCCGACGAATTCTCCTTGGCGAGATCGGCGAAATCGGCGCCGCCGTCGAGCGCGGCGATGATCTCCTTCGCCTTCTCCTCGCTGTCGACGAGGATGTGCGAGGCGCGCACCTCGTTCACCGGCGGCTGCGCCGCGATCTCCTGGTCGTAGCGGGCGCGCACCTCCTCGTCGGTGATGGCGCCGGCGACCTTCTCCTCGACGAAGGCGATATGCAGCGAGCGCAGGCGCAGGAATTCCATGCGGCGCTTGAAATCCTCGCGGTCGGCGACGCCGGCCTTCTCGGATTCGGCGGCGAGCAGGCGAATCTCGATCAGCGCCTGCAAGGCGGCGGCGCGCTTCTGCTCGGCGGGAAGCTGGGCGAACTGCTGGTCGAGCTCCTGGATGGCAAGCTCGAGGTCGGCTTCGGTGACCGGCTGGCCGGCCACGTTGGCCACCACCGTGTCTCCTTCAGCGCCGGCCTGTCCCGCCATGACGGCAAGGCCCGCCGCGAGGCTGGCCGCGAACGCGAGGCTGCGGAAACGGAAGCTCATCATCTCACTCCGGTCTGGACGGGTCTGTTCCTGTCGCCAACAACCGGTCGCGAATGGCCGGAATACGGCGATTCCGCGCCCTTTCGGGCGGTGCCCTGCGGCGTTGACATCGCAGGGTGCCCCTCTTATCTGTCCTTCGTCGTCGCGTCCACAGGGCTTTTCAGAGCTTTTCAGGGCGCGAGAAAGACTTTCGGACCCGCAAGGAGTTCCCGTTTGCGGTTCGCTCCGTCCCTGCCTTTTCGGACTTGAAAGGACCATTCTATGGTCAGCTTCGGCGCTCTAGCCAAGAAGATATTCGGCTCATCCAACGACAGGCGGGTGAAGGGATTCCGCCCGCGCGCGGAGGCGATCACCGCGCTCGAGGCCGAGATGAGGGCGCTGAGCGACGAGGCGCTGAGGGCGCGCACCGACGCGTTCCGGGCCGAGCTCGCCGCGGGCAAGCCGCTGGACGACCTCCTGATCCCGGCCTTCGCCACGGTACGCGAGGCCTCGCGCCGGGTGCTCGGCATGCGCCCGTTCGACGTGCAGCTCATCGGCGGCATGGTGCTGCACCGCGGCGGCATCGCCGAGATGCGCACCGGCGAGGGCAAGACGCTGGTCGCCACGCTGCCTGTCTACCTCAACGCGCTGGAGGGCAAGGGCGTCCACGTCGTCACCGTCAACGACTATCTGGCCCGCCGCGACGCCGAATGGATGGGCCGCGTCTACCGCTTCCTCGGCCTCAGCGTCGGCATCATCGTTCACGGCCTCAGCGACGAGGAGCGCCGTGACGCCTATGCCTGCGACGTCACCTACGCGACCAACAACGAGCTGGGCTTCGACTATCTGCGCGACAACATGAAATACGACCGCGCGCAGATGGTGCAGCGCGGCCACAACTACGCGATCGTGGACGAGGTGGACTCGATCCTGATCGACGAGGCGCGCACGCCGCT
>CAZVTK010000058.1:0-25281 GCA_964629765.1 uncultured Mesorhizobium sp. | reverse complement strand
ATCTTCCAGGAGCCGATGACGTCGCTCAACCCGCTCCTGACGATCGGCTACCAGTTGATGGAGCCGCTCAAGATCCATCTCGGGATGAACGATGCGCATGCACGCACGCGCGCAGTCGAGCTCCTCGAAATGGTAGGCATTCCCGACCCGCACCGGCGGCTCGACCAGTATCCCCATCAGTTCTCGGGCGGCATGCGCCAGCGCGTGATGATCGCGATCGGGCTGTCGTGCGAACCCAAGCTCATCATCGCGGACGAGCCGACCACGGCGCTGGACGTGACGATCCAGGCCCAGATCCTCGAGCTCATGAAGGGGCTGTCGGAAAAGCTCGGGGTCGCCATGATCCTGGTTACGCACAATCTCGGCATCGTCTCGCGATATGCCGACCGGGCCGCCGTGATGTATGCGGGCCAGCTCGTCGAAGTCGGCAGCAGCGAGGAGATCTTCAAGCGGTCGCGCCATCTCTATACGATGGGGCTGCTCCGGTCGGTGCCGCGGCTGGACCGGGTTCGCTCGGGAAGGCTCGAAACCATCGAGGGCTTGCCGCCGCGCCTTGTCGACGTGCCGAAAGGCTGCCGCTTCGCTCCGCGCTGTCCTGCCAGGGCCGCCGGATGCGACCTGCCGCAGTCGCTGCAACCCGTCGACAACGGAAGCCTGACCGCATGCTGCCGTTCGAGCGAGATCGCGGCGGGAAAGGTCGTCTGGCTGCACCCCGCCGCCGATGCGGCATCTGCGCATGCCCGGCCCGACCAATCGCCGATGTTGAGTTTGAAGGGCCTGTCGAAACAGTTTTCCGTCTCGACCGGCTTCGGCAAGCCCAGGGGGCAGGTCAAGGCAGTCCAGGCGCTGGACCTCGACATCTTCGCAGGCGAGACGCTGGGGCTGGTCGGCGAGTCGGGCTGCGGCAAGTCGACGATCGGCCGCCTCATCCTCGAGCTCGAGAAACCGTCGGGCGGCTCCATCGAATTCCGCGGCAAGGATCTGAGCCGGCTGAGCAGCGCCGAGAGGCGGGACTACCGGCGCAAGGTCCAGGTCATCTTCCAGGATCCGTTCAGCTCGCTCAATCCGCGCATGACGATCGGCAAGATCCTGCGCGAGCCGCTGGAGGTGTTCAATCTGGTTCCGCCCGCCGAGCGCGACGCCAGGGTGCGCCAGCTTCTCGGGCAGGTCGGCCTGCGCGCCGACACGCACGACCGATATCCCCATCAGCTTTCGGGCGGGCAGCGCCAGCGCGTGGGCATCGGCCGCGCGCTCGCCTTCGAGCCCGAGTTCATCGTATGCGACGAGGCGGTTTCGGCGCTCGACGTTTCGGTGCAGGGCCAGATCGTCAACCTTCTGGCGAGGCTTCAGGCCGATCTCGGGCTGACCTATCTCTTCATAGGCCATGACCTTGCCGTGGTGAGGCATATCTCCACGCGGGTCGTGGTGATGTATCTCGGCCGCGTGATGGAGATTGCCGAGCGCGACGAGCTGTACGGCAATCCCCGGCATCCCTATACGAAGCTCCTGCTGTCTTCGGCCCCGGTTCCCGACCCGGAGCTGGAGAAGGCCCGGACCTATCAGCCCATCCGCGGCGATGTCCCTTCGCCGCTCAACCCGCCGCCGGGATGCGTATTTTCGACCCGCTGTCCGATGGCCAGCAGGGAATGCATGGAAGCGGCTCCTGAACTGCGCGCGGTCGGTAAGGGTCACCTTGCCGCCTGCATCAAGCTCTGAAGGATCGGCCAAGGTGGGAATCTTCATCGCCAAGAGAATTGCGTTGATGCTGCCGACCCTCCTGGGCGTCGCCGTCATCACCTTTCTCATGCTCCGCGTCATTCCCGGCGACATCGTGCAGGTGAGGCTGCTCGCGGACGGCGGCAACGTTTCGGAAGCCGCCCTCGAGGCCGAGCGCAAGCGCCTGGGCCTCGACGGAACGCTGCCCGAACAGTTCGTCAGCTACTTCCATGGGCTGGTCCGCGGCGACCTCGGCAATTCCATGTGGTCGGGCGCCCCGGTCGTCGAGGAGATATCGAGCCGCTTTCCCCTGACCCTCCAGGTCGCGATCATGGCGACCATGCTGGCGGTGATCGTGGCGGTGCCGCTCGGAACGCTCTCGGCGCTGCGGAACGGCACCGTCGTCGACTACGCCATCCGGTTTTTCACCATGGCGGGGCTGGCGCTGCCGGGGTTCTGGGTGGGGCTTCTGCTTCTGCTCGCTCTCCTGCGCTATGCGGGATGGCTGCCGCCGATCATGTTCACGCCGCTGTGGGAGGATCCCTGGGCGAACCTCTCGCAACTGATCTGGCCGGCGCTGGTGGTGGGGTTCCGCTTCGCGTCGGTGCTGGCGCGGCTCATACGCTCCTCGCTGCTCGATGCCCTGAACGAGGACTATATACGGACCGCGCGCGCCAAGGGCGTGCCGGAACGCAGGGTCGTCTGGCTGCATGCGCTCAAGAATGCGGCGCTGCCCGCGATCACGGTCATCGGCCTGGAGTTCGCCCTGATGATCGGCGGTCTGGTCGTGACGGAGCAGGTGTTCAACCTCAACGGGCTGGGAAAGCTCTTCGTCGATTCCGTCATGCACAAGGACTTCACCATGATCCAGGGAATGGTGCTCCTCTTTGCGGTTATGTACATGCTGGTCAATATTATCGTCGACTTGATCTTTGCCGCAGTAGATCCGCGGATCAGATATAGGTAGTCACCGGATGGCGAATATATCGAATCTGGGTCTTTCACGTCCGCGGCCGTCATTCTTGAGCTGGAGCGGGTGGAAGATCGTCCGCGAGCAGCCGGTGGCGGCAGGCAGCGCCGTCGTCATCGCGCTCCTCCTGATCGCAGGCATCTTCGCCGACGTCATATCGCCCTACGATCCGCTCAAGGTGAACTACACCAACATGCTGGCGCCGCCGAGCATGGAGCATCTGGCGGGCACCGACGCCTTCGGGCGGGACCTCCTGTCGAGGCTGATCCACGGGGCGAGGTCGGCGATGATCATCGGAACCGTGTCGGCCGTGCTCGGCTGTTCCATCGGCGCGCTGCTCGGAGCCACGTCCGCCTATTTCGGCGGCTGGACGGATACGCTGATACAGCAGCTCGTCGACATCATGCTGGCGTTTCCGCTGATCGTGCTGGCCATGGTCATCGTCGCCGTGCTCGGGAAGAACATCGTGTTCGGTGTCGACTTCAGCCTGATCCTGGCCATTGCGCTGCCGATGATCGCGCCGGTCGCCCGCGTCATCCGGGCGTCGGCCCTGGCGGTCGTGACGCAGCCCTATATCGATGCCGCAAGGACGGGCGGCTTCAGCCACAGCCGGATCATTTTCAGGCATGTCGCGCCGAACCTGGCGGCGCCGTTCCTGATCATGGTCACGGTCTACATCTCCAAGGCGATCCTGCTCGAGGCGAGCCTGTCCTATCTCGGCCTGGGCGTCGCGGAGCCGACGCCTTCATGGGGGCTGATGCTGTCGGGCAACGCGACGGACTTCTTCACCGTCGCCCCGTGGCTGATCGTGTTTCCCGGTGCCGCGATCAGCATGGCCATCATCTCGTTCAGCCTGCTCGGCGACGGGTTGCGCGACTGGCTGGATCCCAGGCTGAAGACATAGCCGGGGCACCGGAGGCCGCGGCGCACGGCCGGCAATCATCGCGGCAATCTGGAGGGGATCTCATGAGCCGTTCGGCTCCTGTCTGTATGGCGCTGGCAAGGAATTTGTCCGACCTCGGCGTCGAGGCGATGTTCGGCCTGATCGGCGACGCCAATCTGTATATGGCGGATTCGTTCATGCGCGATTGCGGCGGCCGCTACGTGTCGGCAACGCATGAGAACAGCGCCGTCCTGATGGCCCTCGGCTATGCGCAGGTGACCGGCAAGGTGGGCGTGGCGACGGTCACGCATGGACCGGGCCTCACCAACTGCATCTCCGCCCTGACCGAGGGCGTGAAGGGCACGACGCCGATGGTGCTTCTCGCCGGCGACACGGCGGCCCTCGACAAGGACAATTTCCAGAACGTCCCGCAGCGCGAGCATGTGCTGGCGACAGGTGCCGGCTTCGAACAGTTGCGCGCGCCGGAGACCTTGCCGGACGATCTGGCGACCGCCTTCCGCCGCGCGCATGTCGAGCGCCGGCCGATCGTCTTCAACATGCCATCCGACTTCCAATGGCATGAGGTGGAATACCGCTTCGTGCCGGTTTCGCTGTCCGAGCATCGCGGCGTGGTGCCGGAAAGCAGCGACCTGGACAATGCGGTGGGCATCATCGCGGCGGCGCGGGCGCCGGTCGTGCTGGCCGGCCGCGGTGCGGCGGACGCGCGTTCGCGCGAGGAGCTGCTGCGGTTTGCCCGGCGTATCGGCGCCCCGGTCGCCACGACGCTGAAGGCGCGCGGCCTGTTCCGCGGCGAGCCTTTCGATCTTGGCATCTTCGGCACGCTTGCCACCGACGCGGCCGCCGAGACGCTCGGCGCGGCGGATTGCATCATCGCCTTCGGCGCCGGCCTCAACAAGTACACCGCCGGCCATGGCGCCTATCTCGACGGCAAGCGTGTCGTCCAGGTCAATCTGGAGCGCGGCGAGGCGGGGCGCACGCGACCCGTCGACGCCGGCGTGGTCGGCGATCCGGCGCTTACGGCGCACCGCTTCGTCGAGCTGCTCGACATGGCCGAGATCCCGCCTTCGGGCTTCCGCACCGAGGCGCTGCGCGGGAAGATCGCCGCCGACCGCATCCGGCCCTATCTGTCGAAGGAGAACGCGCCGGGCACGGTCGATATCCGGACTGCGCTGCTTCGCCTTGCCGACGCCATCCCTGAGGATCGCGTCGTGGTGCAGGACGGCGGGCGGTTCATGGTGGAGGGCTGGAGGACCGTGCATGCGCCCGAGCCGCGCTCCTATGTTCACACGGTCAATTCCGCCTGCATCGGCCTCGGTATGGGCGAGGCGATCGGCGCGGCCGTCGCCGCGAAGGGACGGCCGACCGTGCTGGTGGCGGGCGACGGCGGCTTCATGATCGGCGGGCTGGTCGAGTTCGCGACCGCGGTGCGCGAACGGCTCGACCTGATCGTCATCGTCTGCAACGACAACGGCTACGGAGCCGAATACATCCAGTTCCGCCGCAAGGGCATGGATCCGTCGCTGTCGCTGTTGAACTGGCCCGATCTGGCGCCCGTTGCGGTCGCGCTCGGCGGCGAAGGCGTCACGGTGCGCGGCGAGGGCGATCTCGCGGCGGCCGTCGCGGCCGTGAAGGACCGCCGCAGGCCGCTCCTGATCGACCTCAAGCTCGACCCGGAAAGCCTCTCGGCGATCACGCTTTGATATCGAAACGATGAGCACCCGATGGGCGTCTGACGATGCCCGCACGCGATGCGCGATCGCCTGACGGCGCCGGTCGATCTCGGGTCGAGACGGACGATGACCGATCCGGGCCGGTTCGCCGCCGGCGCCGTTGCACGCGCCGGTTTCGCCCGCGAACCGGTCGGTGCGTCACTATGCGCAATCTGAAGTTGCGGATGGATCTGCCGTCGCAATCCGCCCGTCACTCGGCAGATCCGAATGTGCTCATTTTGTATTATGAGATTATACAATATCATTGACACGCACCGGCGGCTGTGGCTTCCTTCGTCATGTCGCAGGTGCAATCCCGCCCCCAGGGCGCGCCTTGCGAGGTCTGCAAACAAGAGAGGATGAGATTATGCGACTGGCAAGATTACTCGCCGTGCCTTCGATCATTTGCCTCGCAGCAACGGGCGCCTTAGCCGAAGTCAAAGACCGGTCCGGCCTCGTGCCGGCAGATATCAGGCAGAAGGGATATATCGAAGTCGCGACTGATCCCTCGTTCGGGCCCCCGTGGAATTACAATCCCGTGTCGGATCAATCCGTCTATGAGGGCATCAACCCCGACATAGCCGCCGATATTTCCAAGCGCCTGGGCGTCGAGATACGTTTCGTCACGATAGCGCTCGCCGGCATGATCCCGGCCATTCGCGCCGGCCGCTACGACATGCTCATGCAAGGCATGTACGCGTCCGAGGAGCGTACCAAGATCATCGATTTCGTCGGCTATGCGCTGGATTCGACGGCCATCCTCGTCCAGGCCGGAAATCCCCACGGCATCAAGGGACCGGCCGATCTTTGCGGGAAAACCGTCTCCGTCGTGGCGGGCACGATCCATCTCACATTGATGGAGCAGCAGTCCGCCCGGTGCGCGCAGCCGATCACGATCGTCAGCTTCCCGAACAAGTCCGATTCCTTCTTGCAGGTGGAAACGAAGCGCGTCGATGCCACGCTGGAGGGTTACATCGTCAGCGGGTATCTGTCCAAGAACGGCGTGTTTGCGTCCAGAGGGATCGAAGCGGTCTTCACGGACGATTTTCCGTGGCTCCCCCTGGGCATCGGCCTCGCGAAAGAAAAGACGGAACTGCGCGATGCCGTTGCGACCGTCATCAACGACATGATCGAGGACGGCAGCTATGCAGGCGTCTTCGCAAAGTGGGGAACCGAAAGCCTGAGGCTCGAAAAGGCAGAGATCAACCCGCTCGGTGAAAAGTAAGACAATCGACGGGTGCGCCGCCATCGGCGGACCCGTCATCGGCCGTGGAGGCAGGTGATGCGCAGCGAGACTGCTGGAACATGGGTCCTTTACGCAGCCGCGGGCGCCTTCGCGCTGGGCGTGCTCTATATCTTCTCCACCGCGAATTTCTCCTGGGAGCAGATACCGCGCTACCTCTTTGCCGGCCAGATCATCTACGGCGTCAAGATCACCGTCTACCTGACGATAGCGGCCATGCTGGCAGGCATCGCCATCGGCATCGTCTTTGCTCTGCTGAGCGTATCGAACATATGGATCCTGCGCTCGGTATCGGCCTTCTACGTCTGGATATTCCGCGGCATACCGCTTCTCGTGCAGATCATATTCTGGTTCAACCTTGCGCTTTTCATGCCTCGCATCGGCTTCGGCGAGTTCTCCGTCTCAACGAATGTGGTCATGGGCAGCTTCACGGCGGGCCTGATCGCGCTGAGCCTCAACGAAGGAGCCTACATGGCGGAGATCATCCGCGGAGGCATCCAGGCGATCGACCGGGGCCAGATCGAAGCCGCGCGCGCGCTCGGCATCGGCCAGGCCAAGACCTTTCGCCGGATCGTCCTGCCGCAAGCATTGCGCATCGTCATACCAGCAACCGGAAACCAGTTGATAGGAATGCTCAAGGCGACATCGCTCGTCTCCGTGATCGGCGTGCATGATCTGCTGACGCAAGCGCAGTTCATATACACGCAGAACTATATGATCATGGAATTACTGGTCGTCGCGGCAATCTGGTATCTGGCGCTCGCCGCGATCGCGTCGCTGGGACAGAGATATCTCGAACGCTGGATGCTGCTGCGCCCATCCGACGACCAGAGATCCGACAAGGCGACCGAGCACGTATCCGCAAGCCGCGCGGAGCAGGCCGCATGAACGCGCCCATGATCCGTGTGAGCGGCCTGGGCAAGTCGTTCGGGGCGGTACGCGTGCTCAGCGACATCAACCTCGACATCGTGGCGGGCGAGGTGGTTGCGATCATCGGGCCGTCGGGCTCGGGCAAGAGCACACTGTTGCGATGCATCAATTTTCTCGAGCGCTTTGAGGAAGGAACGATCGCCGTGGACGGAGAGCCGATCGGCTATGCGATGGTCGGGGGGCGCCGGCGGATGCGGCCCGAGCGGGACATCGACCGTCAACGGGCCGATATCGGCATGGTTTTCCAACGCTTCAATCTCTTTGCCCACATGACGGCCATGCAGAATCTGATCGAGGCCCCCATTCAGGTGCGCGGCCAGGCGAAGGAGGCCGCGATAAGCCACGGCCGCCACCTGCTTGCGAAGGTCGGCCTTGCCGACCGCGCCCAGGCCTATCCCGAGCATCTTTCCGGCGGGCAGCAGCAGCGGGTGGCCATCGCCCGCGCCCTGGCGATGCGTCCCAAGGTCCTGCTCTTCGACGAGCCCACCTCGGCACTGGACCCTGAATCGGTGGGTGAGGTGCTGGCCGTCATACGGCAGCTCGCCGAGGAGGGCATGACGCTCGTGATCGTCACGCATGAAATCGGCTTTGCCAGGGAGGTCAGCGACAGGATCATCTTCATGGACGCGGGCCGGATCGTCGAAGAGGGCTCTCCCGCTTCCTTGATCAACACGCCGAAAAATGAGCGCACCAGGATGTTTCTGTCCAAGGTTCTTTAGCCAAATGCGGCGCGGTTTTCGCTCGCTTGGATCAAGATGAGATGAAAAAGATCGGGCTCTGATTTTGTTCAGGCCCCCGGGAAATCAACTGTTCGGTCCCGAAAGGCAAATCATGATAGACGTCCGTGTAACTTCATCCGCCACCTATACGAACTACGCCCCCTGCTATCTGGCGCAGACGCTGGGTTTCTTCAGCGCCAACGGGCTGCGGGTCGACACATCGGTTCCCGCAGGGCCGGGAAGCTCTTGGCTCGCCAGCAACCTGGTCGACGACAAGGCCGACTTCGCCATGGGCGGGATCTGGATCCCGCTCGCCTATCGCGACCGCCTGGCCTCGCTGCCGATTTCCATGCTCGTGTGCCATCGCAACCCCCAGGTCATCCTGGCGCGCGAGGCGATGCCTGATTTCACCTGGCAATCGCTCTACGGGCGCAAGATGGTCCTGTCGATGAGCGCCACCAGCCAATGGATGTTCCTGGAAGGGTCGATGAAGGCGGCGGCGGCGGACCCCGGCAAGGTGAGATTCCTGCGCGATCTCGACACTGCGACGACGTTGCGGCTGTGGCGGGGCGGGCTCGGCGATTTCTTCCTTGCCGATCCGGTGAACGCGGAGGAGCTCGAGGAGGAGGGCTACCACGTCGTGGCCACCATGGCCGGCCTTTGCGGCCCGGTGCCGTGGAGCGTCTACTATACGCATCAGCGCGTCCTCGACATGCCCAACGGAATGGCCGCCCGGTTCGCCTCTTCGCTCCAGCAGGCGCTGGACTGGCTGCATGCCCATGACGACGAGGCGGTGGCGGCGGAGATCGCTTCCTATTTTCCCGACAAGCCCCGTCGTCTCCTCGTGCGATCGATCGGGCGGCTCCGGGGCGACGGCGTGTGGTCGAAGAGCACCAGAATCCAGCAGGATTCCTTCGATGCCTATCAGCGCATCATAGCCGATTTCGGCCTGATCGAGCGCCCGTTCGCTTTCGCCGAAGTCGTCGCGCATCCCGAAGCCGCGCAATGAACAGCAGCAGGACGATCCTGGTCGTGAACCCCAACACGACCGCGACGATGACGGACACGATCGCCGCGGTCGCGCGCCGCGTCGCCGCGGGCGGGACGGACATCATCGCCAGGAATCCGAGAAGGGGGCCGCCTTCGATCGAAGGCTACTTCGACGAGGCCCTGGCGGTCCCGGGCGTTCTGGAGGTCATCGGCGACGTTGGCGAAGCCTGTCAGGGGGTCGTCATCGCGTGCTTCGACGATACGGGCCTCGATGCGGCGCGCTGCATCACGAAAGGGCCGGTGGTCGGCATCGGCGAGGCGGCTTTCCATTGTGCGAGCCTCGTCTGCGGACGCTTTTCGGTGATCACGACCCTGTCGCGTTCGGTCCCGGCGATCCAGCATAATCTGGTCCGTTACGGCCTTGCGAGCCGTTGCGCTTCGGTGCGTGCATCCGAGGTGCCGGTGCTGGATCTGGAGCGGCACAAGAGTGCGGCCACGGCAACCATACTCGCCGCAATCGCGGACGCCCGATCGACGGACGGATGCGAAGCCATTGTCCTCGGATGTGCCGGCATGGCCGATCTGGCCGACGAGCTGTCCCGGGAAACGGGGATCCCCGTCATCGACGGGGTAGGGTGCGCGGTCAAGCTTGTCGAAGCGCTGTTGAGTCTGGGGCTGACGACCTCGCGAAGCGGAGGTTACGCGGCGCCTCTACCGAAGAATTATAGCTGAAAACCCTCTCCGGTAGGTTGTTCGAACTGTCCATCTGTTCCGAGGTTCACATGAAAAGCCGCAAAGGCAGTCTCTACGACGATCTCAAGCGCGAGATCCTGACGATGGAGCTCGACCCGGATTCCGATCTGGACGAGGTCAGCCTGAGCGAGCGCTATGGTCTTTCGCGGACGCCCACGCGCGACATCCTGCGCCGTCTTGCCGGCGAGGGTTATGTCGAGATCAGGGAGAACCGCGGCGCGCGGGTGATCCCGATGAACCACGCCACGCTGCGCAATTTCTTCCAGGTCGCGCCGATGATCTACGCGGCGATCGGGCGCCTCGCCGCGCAGAACTTCAAGCCCAGGCAGATGGTCGACCTTCAGGAGACGCAGAAGCGCTTCAAGGCCGCCAGCGCCGCCAGGGACGGTCACTCGATGGTGCTGGAGAACAACCGCTTCCACGAGATCATGGGCGAGATGTCGGGCAACGACTATTTGCGGCCGAGCCTCGGCCGGCTGCTGATCGACCATGCGCGCATCGGGCACACCTTCTTCCGGCCGCGCAACGAGGACATGGAAGCGCGCCTCAAGGCCGCGGACGGGCACCACGACGCCTTCATCGAGGCCATCGCGGCCCATGACGAGGATGCCGTCGTCAACCTCGTGTTCGAGCACTGGGAACTGTCGCGGGAGAACATGGAGATGTTCATCGCCCCGGCGCCGCTTGCCGCCGACGCGCTCGTCGAACATCCGGCCCATGTAGCGGCGGAGAAGTCGTCGTGAGGTTCGAGGGCATCTACACCCCCGCGATCACCCCGCTCGCCGCCGACGGGCAGGTGGACAGGGCGGCCTTCGCGGCGGTGCTGGAATCGCTGATCGAGGCGAAGGTCCACGGGATCATCGTCGGCGGATCGACGGGGGAATATTACGCGCATACGCCGCAGGAGCGTTTCGACCTGGCGGCTCATGCGAAAGAGGTAATCGGGACGCGCCTGCCGCTGGTGATCGGCACCGGTGCGACGCGCACCGAAGATTCCGTCGCCTATGCGACAGCAGCCCGCGAAATCGGTGCGGATGCCATCCTGGTCACCTCGCCGCCCTACGCCCTGCCGACCGAGCGGGAGAACGCGGTTCATGCGCTGGCGATCGACCGTGCGGCCAACCTGCCGATGATGCTCTACAACTATCCGGCGCGCATGGGCGTCTCCATGGGCCGGGAGTATCTGGCGCGAGTCGGCAGGTCGAAAAACGTCGTCGCGATCAAGGAAAGCTCCGGCGAGATGGGACGCGTCCACATGCTGGCGCGCGATTTCCCGCATATCGCGCTTTCCTGCGGCTGGGACGACCAGGCGCTGGAGTTCTTCGCGTGGGGTGCGAGAAGCTGGGTCTGCGCCGGGTCGAACTTTGTCCCGCGCGAGCACGTCGCCCTCTACGAGGCCTGCGTGATCGAGAAGAACTTCGACAAGGGCCGTCGGATCATGTCGGCCATGCTGCCGCTGATGGACTTTCTCGAAGGCGGCAAGTTCGTCCAGTCGATCAAGTTCGGATGCGAGCTGGCGGGGCTGAGGACGGGCTCCGTCCGCGCGCCGCTGCGCGGGCTGGACGTCGATGAGAAGCGCAGCCTGCAAACCATCGTCGCCAACCTGAAGCGGACCGTCGCCCGGATCACGGCGGGAGCCAACAATGCATGATGTTCTGACTGCAGCCGAGTATGCCGCGATCGCCGAGACGATCGCGTTTCCCTCCAACGCCTTCGTCGACGGCGCGTTCCGTCCCGCAGCTTCCGGCAGAACCTTCCAGACCGTCAATCCGGCGACCGGCAAGGTTCTGACCGAGGTGGCGGCCTGCGATGCGGCCGATGTCGACCACGCAGTCGGGAAGGCCAGGGAAGCCTTCGAGGACGGCCGCTGGCATCTGCGCTCTCCGGGCGAGCGCAAGGCCGTGCTGCTCAAGTTCGCCCGGCTGCTGGAGCGCAATCGCCACGAGCTCGCCGTCATGGAAAGCCTCGACAGCGGCAAGCCCATTCGCGAATGCCAGACGGTCGACGTGCCCGACACGATCCACACGATCCGCTGGCACGCCGAGCTGATCGACAAGATCTACGACAGCGCCGCGCCGGTCGGCTCGAACGCGCTGACGATCGTGGTCCGCGAGCCGATCGGGGTGGTCGGCCTGGTCCTGCCCTGGAACTTCCCGCTGCTGATGCTGGCGTGGAAGATCGGCCCGGCGCTCGCGGCAGGCTGCTCGATCGTGCTGAAGCCCGCGCAGGAGACTTCGCTCACGGCGCTGCGGGTGGCCGAGCTCGCGCACGAGGCCGGCGTGCCGGCCGGCGTCTTCAACGTGGTCACCGGCAGCGGCCAGGAGGTCGGCGAGCCGATCGGCCTGCACATGGACATCGCCATGGTCAGCTTCACCGGGTCGACCGCCACGGGCAAGCGCTTCCTGCGCTACGCGGCCGATTCCAACCTCAAGCGCGTGGTCCTCGAATGCGGCGGCAAGAACCCGGCCGTCGTGCTCGCCGATGCGGAAGACCTCGATCTCGTCGCCGAGCAGGTCGTCAACGGCGCCTTCTGGAACATGGGCGAGAACTGCTCGGCCACGTCTCGGCTGATCGTCCATGCGGACGTGAAGGACGAGCTGCTGAAGCGGATCGCCGCCTACATGCGCGAATGGAAGATGGGCGACCCGCTCGACCCGGAGAACCGCGTCGGCTCGATGGTCAGCAAGGCGCATTTCGAGAAGGTGCGCTCCTATATCGAGCAGGCCAGGGCCGAGAAGCTGAACATCGCCATCGGCGGCGGGACCGAAAAAGCGATCTTCGTGGAGCCCACCGTGGTCGACGGGGTCGGCCGCGACAGCCGCCTCTTCCAGGAGGAGATATTCGGCCCCGTCCTGTCGGTGAGCACCTTCACCAGCCTGGCCGAGGCGACGGCGCTCGCCAACGACACGATCTACGGGCTGACGGCGTCGGTCTATACCTCCAATCTGAAGAACGCGATCAGGCTCTCGCGCGACATTCGCGCCGGCGTGGTGACGGTGAACTGCTTCGGCGAGGGCGACGCGACCACCCCCTTCGGCGGCTACAAGGAATCGGGCTTCGGCGGGCGCGACAAGTCGATCTGGGCGCACGACCAGTACACCGAGCTCAAGACCGTATGGATCGACGTCTCGGACCGGACCGTCGACGAGACGGTGCGATGACCGATCGCATCATCAGGCGGCTTCCGGTCGATACCGGCACGTCGGGCTGGCTTGCGACCGCCAGCCGCACGATGCCGGTGACGACGCTCGAGGGAGACGTGAACGCCGACTGGCTGATCGTCGGCGCGGGCTTTGCCGGCCTGTCGGCGGCGCGCCGGCTGAGCCGGCTGCGGCCCGGCGACAGGATCGTCGTGATGGATGCGCGGGAGGTGGCGCAGGGGCCGGCGGGCCGGAACTCCGGCTTCATGATCGACGTGCCCCACAATCTGTCGTCGGGCGAATACTCGATCGCCGACGAGGCAGCGACTGCGCTGGAAATCCAGCAGAACCGGCTCGCCATCTCGTTTGCCGCCGAAGCGGCCACCGAGTACGGCATGACGCGGGAAACCTTCGATCCGGCGGGCAAGGTCAACGCGGCGGCGACGGAGCGCGGCCTCGGGCTCAACGAGAAATATGCCCGCTCGCTGGGCCGGATCGGCGAGCAGCACCAGATGCTCGATGCCGCCGCCATGCGGGAGATGACGGGATCGTCCTACTATCTCGGCGGTCTCTACACGCCCGGCGCGGTCATCATCCAGCCCGCCGGCTATATCCTTGGCCTGGCCGCCGGGCTGCGGGGCCGGGTCGACCTTTTCGAGAACTCTCCGGTCGTGGCGCTCAGCCGCGACGGACGGAACTGGACCGCCCGCTCGCCCCGCGGCTCGGTCACGGCGCCCAAGGTGATCCTCGGCGTCAACGGGCATATCCAGGATTTCGGCCATTTCGGCGGCCGGCTCATGCATATCTTCACCTACGCCTCCATGACCGCGCCGTTCTCGTCGAACGGGGCCGGCGGGCAGATGGCGGGACGGGCGCGATGGGGGCTGCTTCCGGCCGACTCGATGGGAGCGACGGTCAGGAAGATCACCACGGACGATCGCTCCCGTATCGTGATCCGGACCCGCTACACCTACGAACCGAGCATCAAGGTTTCGCAGGAGCGGGTCGCCCGCATCGCCGCCGAGCAGCGAGGCTCCTTCGATGTCCGCTTTCCGGATCTGGCGGGATTGCCGTTCGAGTTCAGTTGGGCTGGGCGCGTCTGTCTCAGCCTCAACCACGTGCCGGCCTTCGGCGAGATCGAGGAAAACCTCTATTCCGCCTGCTGCGAGAACGGCCTCGGAACGGTGAAGAGCACATTCGCGGGGATGATGGCCGCCGATCTCGCGACGGGCACGGCCTCCGGGCATCTGGACAGATATCGCAGCCAGCCGGCGCCGAGCAGGCTGCCTCCCGAGCCGCTGACCTGGCTGGGAGCCAAGGCGGTGATCCGCTGGCAGGAAATGCGCGCCGGCCGCGAAGGCTGAGTCGCGGCCAGCCGGCTTGACCGAGTGAACCGAGGATCGAGGCATCATGAGCGTGGGACGGGTCGGAATCATCGGGGGAGCCGGATGGCTGGGATCGGCCATGGCGAAGTCGTTCATCGCCTCCGGGGCCGTGTCGGCCGGGCAGCTCACCTGCTCCTACCGCAGCGGCAAGCCGGAGCATGCGGTGGACTGCGCCTGGACGCGGGACAATGCCGAGCTGGTCGGGCGCTCCGACATCGTCATCCTGTCGGTCCGGCCCGGCGACTGGGATGTCGTGGAAATCGACGCCGGCTCCAGGCTGGTGATCTCGGTGATGGCCGGCGTCACGGCCGAGGACATTGCCGGCCGGACGAAGGCAGCCCGCGTGGCGCGCGCCCTGCCGAACGCCGCCGCGGAGATCGGATATTCCTATACGCCGTTCTTCCTCGCTTCATCGCGGCCGTCCGACGGCGAGATCGTCAACGAGCTGTTCCGCAGTTGCGGCATGGTCGATGCCGTCGCCGAGGAAGGCCATATCGACTATTTCACCGGCATGTCCGGCTCCGGCGCGGCATTCCCGGCGCTGCTGGCCGAGGCGATGATGAACGACGCCATCGGCCGTGGCGTACCCGCCGCTATCGCCCGCAGGGCGGCGCAGCAGGTGCTGGTGGGCGCCGGCCGTCTCCAGGAGCATGACGGCGCCTCGCCCGACGAGACGGTGAAGGCGTTCGTCGACTACAAGGGCACCACGGCGGCGGGAATCGCGGCCATGCGCGAGCACGGGTTCGACGCCGCGGTCGGCGCCGGGCTGGACGCCGCGCTTCACAAGGCGCAGGCCCTGTCGAGCCCGCGGGCATGAGGCCATGAAGACGGCCCGCGACATGCCGGATGCCGGCCGGTTGAAGATCGGCTTCGTCCTCGCCCGCTCCTTCACGCTTTCGGCCTTTGCGCTTTTCGTCGACACGCTGAGGCTTGCGAGCGACGAGGAGGACAGGGCGGATCGGCTCTACAATCTCGAAGCCGACAGAGGCTCCTGCGCCGGCGGCGGCAGCGCCGCCGACATGGCCGCGCTGATCGTCAGGCGGCGCATCAGCGAAGGCGCGGAGAAAAACGCCCTCGAAGTGCTCCAGATCGAGCGTACGCAGGGCGACGGCCCCTTGAGGACCGGCTGCGCGCGGAGGGGTTGCGGGGGGGTGCCTGATGACCCCGAACCGATCAAAGCGGCTGGGTGGCGCGTCTCGACGCCCTGTCCAGTTGCACGAACGAGACGAGGAACAGGCCGAAGGCTGCAACCCACGCGCTGCCCGACAGCGCCGTCCAGACGGCAGGACCGCCCGGCAACGCGCCGGCCAGCAGACGCGACAGGCCCGAAACTGTCACCAGGGCGAACGCCGCCGTTGCCGATCGCTGCCGCTGGAACGGGCGCCCGCTGTGCTTGCGGATCATGCTGGTCATGATGGCGAGGCCGAGGGTGCCGGCCGCGCCGATCATCCAGGCATGGATGGCGGCAAACCGGTCAACCCGGTCCGGCATGAGGATGTGGAGCGCCTGAAGCGCGAAGCCGGCGACGATCCACCCGTACCCGACATGGAGCGCCAGCACCTGCTCAGCGCGGACCCGCCAGCCGCGCCATTGTGCTGTGCGCACCGCTTGCGTGCAGGCGGCGAGGAAGCAGGCGAGGGCAGTCGGCACCGCCTGCGGCGCGACGACCCAGGCGCACAGCGCCAATGTCATGGTCGCGGCAGCGGCCAGCTCGATGGCCGGGGACGGGCGGATGGCGAGCGTCTTGCCGCCGTGACCCGCGAAGGCGAGAGTGAGCGCAGGCACGACGCGTCCTCCGACGATCGCCAGAAGGCCGACGACGGACGCAAGGGCCATGCGCAGCCCGATGTCCGCGGACGCGGCCGTCAGGACCGCGCCGACGCCGAAGCCCAGCACCAGGAACGCCACCTTGACGTCGCGGCGGTCGCGGGCGGCGAGCACAACCCCCGCCACGAGCAGCGCAAGCGCGAGGATGAAGAAGCATGCCAGCGCAAGGCCGGGCGCAGGGGAGATGAGCCCGGAGACGGCGCGGCCGCACAGCCACAGCGCGGCGAGCGACCCTGTGACGGCAGACGGGAATGCGGGCCGTCGCGTCCAGCGCGGCAGCGCGGTCAGCAGGAAACCCGCCAGCATGGCCGGTATGGTCCCGAACAGCAGCGCGTCGCGGTGCCATCCAGCCGCCGTCAGGCTACCCGGGAGCGGAAGGGGTAGCCATGCCGCCGCACCCAGCATCGCGTCCAGCGCGGCGAGCACGAAGAACAGCCGGAACGGTGCGCCGGCCGCGCTCCGCTCGCGAGCCGTCATGGCGGGGCGGGATGCCGGCGCGCCGGGTCCGGCACCGGAGCGGAACCCGAGGCGCCGGCGCGTCTCGACGCCGGTATGTTCATCGCGCTTTTCCATTCGTCCCGCCGGCGGGAAAGAATTCCTGCCAGCGCCGCGAGACCTGCCGTTCGACGCCCTCGTCCATGCTCAGCCCGGTTCCCCATTCGCGGCATGTCTCGGTTCCGATCTTGCGGGTGGCGTCGAAGCCGATCTTGCCGCCGAGACCTTCCAGCGGCGAGGCGAAATCGAGCTGGTCGACCGGCGTGCGCTCCAGCACCATCAGGTCGCGCGAGGGATCCATGCGGGTGGCGAGCGCCCACATCACGTCGGGCCAGGAGCGGATGTCGATGTCGTCATCCACCACCACGACCAGCTTGGTCATGGAGAATTGCGGCAGCATCGACCAGAAGCCCATCATCACGCGCCGCGCCTGCCCGGCATAGCGCTTGGCGATGGCGATGACGGCGATGCGGTAGGAGCATGCTTCTGGCGGCAACCACAGGTCGACGATTTCGGGCAGTTGCTGGCGCAGCAAAGGGCTGAACAGCGCCGTCAGCACCTCGGCCAGCACGGAGGGCTCGTCCGGCGCGCGGCCCGTGAAGGTGGTCAGGTAATGCGCGTCGTCGCGCAGGAAGATGCGCTTCAGCGTGAAGACCGGATAGGGCGCGGGCGTGTTGTAATAGCCCGTGTGATCGCCGAACGGGCCCTCGATGGCCGTCTCGTGCGGGGACACCGTGCCTTCCAGCACGATCTCCGCGCTGGCCGGCACATGCAGCGGGATGCTCGCGCAGGGGGCGAGCGCGGCGCGCCGGCCGTTGATCATCCCGGCCAGCGCCAGTTCCGTCACGCTCTCGGGTGCTGGCATCGCCGCAGCGATCAGCGTCGCCGGATCCGCCCCGATGACGACGGCCACGGGCATGTCCTCGCTGCGCGCCTGCCAGAGGCGGTGGTGCGCCGCGCCCCCGCGCATCGGCAGCCAGCGCACGATCGCCCGGTCGCGGCCGAGCACCTGCATGCGGTAGACGCCGAGATTGTAGCCGGCGGGATCGTCGGCGCCCGGCGGGCGGGTGACCACCACCGGCCAGGTGATCAGCGGGCCGGCGTCGCCAGGCCAGCAGCGTTGCACCGGCAGCACGGAAAAGTCCGGCTCGACCTGTCGCCATCGGCGCGGCCGCCCGGCAAAGGCCGGCCTCGCCAGCAGCGCGCTTCGCGCGGCCGGCAGCAGCGACCGCGCCTCGCGCAGTGTCTGCGGCGGCCGCGGCGAGCGCAGCCATGCGAGCAACTCGCCGAGGGAGGCGAGCCCTTCCATGTCGGTGCCGAGGCCGCTTGCCACGCGCCCGGCCGTGCCGAAAAGATTGGCGATGACGGGCAGCCGCGCCGCCTCGCCCCGGTCGTCGAGCGGCTGCGACAGGCGCAGCACGGGCCCGCGCGCGGCGATGACCCGCCGGTGGAGCTCCGTGATCTCCAGCCGCATCGACACCGGGGCGTCGATCTCGTGGACCATCCCTTCCTTCCCGAGGTGGGAGAGATACGAGCCGAGATCGGGGAAGGGGGGCAGACGGCGCTGGTGCATGAAACGGCCCGGAACGCCGAGCCAATGACACGGTGCTGCGGCGCGTTCTTTGCGCAAACGCAAAGAGCGCGGGCGTCCGGCCCGCTAGACTGTTCAAAAGGGAAGGAGCCATCGTCATGTCGACCGGATCGGTGATTGCCGCGATGCGAAACCTGTGGCGCTCGGCGATGGCGCTGGGCAAGGACCGGCGGCGCGGAAGAGCCGTCATGAAGGAGGTCAATGCGCTCGATCCGCATGAGCGGGCTCGCATCCTCTCCGAAGCCGGCATGTCGCATGGCGACCTTGCCCTGGCGCTGCGGTCGCCTTGCGCCTCGGTCGATCTTCTCGAGCACGGCCTGGATTCGCTCGGCGTGGATGTCGACGCCTTCTATGTCCGCCATATCCCCTGGCACCGGAATATGGAGCGTACCTGCGCCGCATGTCTTGCGCGCGGCCGCTGCCGGCGCGACCTCGCCACCGGCGATTTCGCGCGCCGATACCGGCAATATTGCCCCAACAGCGACAGCCTCGCCCGGCTCGCTGCGGAGGTGGCAGGCCGGGGGCAAGCATGACGATGCAGGCGGCGGACACAAGACTTCCCGCCTTCGTCCGGCGCCTGCTGCCCGCGGTCGCGGGCCTGCCGCTCGGTCCGGTATTGACCCTTCGCCTGCGCGCTCTGGCGCGGCGCCGCCCGGCCCTGTTCGAGCGCCTCGGCGACTATCGCTGCGAGCGCTACTTCATCGATCCCGCCGATCTTTCCTTCGCCTTCGTCGTCGTGCCCGACGCGGAGCGGTCGGTCGTGCGGTCCGCCGGCAAGGGCGAGGCCGCGACCTGCGGCGTCGTCATCCGCGGGCCGCTGCTTGCCCTGCTGGCGCTGCTGGACGGGACAGCGGACGGCGATGCGCTGTTCTTCAACCGGGTCATCTCGATCGGCGGCCGCACCGAGGCGGTGCTGGCGCTGCGCAACGCGATCGAGGACGCCGAGCTGCGCCCGTCCGACTTCATCGGCGTCGGCGGGACGCTGGCGCGACTGTTGGATGCCGGCATATTGGGAGGGCTCGACACGGTGAGGCGCTTTGCGGCGTCGGCGCCCGTCAGGCGGGAGCCGTGACCGGCGGGCCGCGCATGGAGCTCGTCTGCCCGGCCGGCACGCCGGCGACGCTGCGCGCCGCCGTGCAGGCCGGCGCGGACGCCGTCTATTGCGGCTTCCGCGACGAAACCAACGCCAGGAACTTCCCCGGCCTCAACTTCTCCGTCGACGAGCTGGCCGAAGGCGTCCGCTTCGCCCACGCCCACGGGACCCGGGTGCTGGTTGCCATCAACACGTTCGCGCGAGCCGGCGGAGTCGACGTCTGGCGCCGCGCCGCCGATGCCGCCGCCGCCTGCGGCGCGGACGCGATCATCGCCGGCGACATCGCCGTGCTCGACCATGTCCACCGCAACCATCCGCAGATCCGTCTCCATCTGTCGGTGCAGGCCGCCGCGGCGACGCCGGAGGCCATCGGCTTCTACGCGAAGAGCTTCGGCGTGCGCCGCGTCGTGCTGCCGCGGGTCCTGTCCGTGCAGGAGATCGCCGCGCTCAACCGCGCCATCGAGGTCGAAACGGAAGCCTTCGTATTCGGCGGCCTCTGCGTGATGATCGAAGGGCGCTGCTATCTCTCCTCCTACGCCACGGGGCGGTCGCCCAACCTCAACGGCGTCTGCTCGCCGCCCGAGGCGGTGAGCTACGACGAGGACCGGGACGGCGTGGCGGCCAGGCTCTCCGGCTTCACCATCGACCGTTACGCGCCCGGCGAGCCGGCGGGCTATCCCACGCTGTGCAAGGGGCGGTTCGCGGCCGGCGGCAAGGCCGGCTATCTGTTCGAGGATCCCGTCAGCCTTAATGCCGGCCCGTTGATCGCCGGGCTGAAGGCGGCCGGGGTCACGGCGCTCAAGATCGAGGGGCGCCAGCGCGGCAAGGCCTATGTCGGGGAGGTGGTGCGCGCCTTCCGACGGGCGCTCGACGCGATCGAGACGGGAAGCGACGCGGTCGAGATAGACCGCATTCTCGCCGGCCAGTCCGAGGGCGGCCGGCAGACCACCGGCGCCTACAGGAAGACATGGAGGTGATATGGGAGGCGAAACCGTGCCCGCGATCGCGCTGACGCTCGGCCCCGTCTTCTTCCATTGGCCGGCGCAAAGGCTCGCCGACTTCTATCGCCGCATCGCCGACGAGGCCCCGGTCGAGCGGGTCCATGTCGGCGAGGTTGTGTGCGGCAAGCGCATGCCCTTCTCCGATCCGTGCTGGCCCGACATCATCGAGCGGTTGGAGCGCGCCGGCAAGGAGGTCGTGCTTTCCACGCTGGCCGCGCCGGCGACGGTGCGCGAGCGCCGCAGCATCGCCGAGCTGTGCGGCGACGAGAGGCTGGTCGAGGTCAACGATGTCACCGCGCTGCCGTCGCGCGCCGACCGTCCGTTCGTGACCGGTCCGTTCCTCAACGTCTACAACGAGGCTACCGCGCGCTTCATGGCGGAGCAGGGCGCGCGCGGCATCTGCCCGCCGGTGGAGCTGTCGCTCGCCGCCGTCGGCGCCATGGCTGCGGCCTGCGAGGACATCGAATTCGAGCTGTTCGCCTTCGGCCGGCTGCCGCTGGCCATTTCAGGCCGGTGCTATCACGCGCGGCTGCACGGCCTGCACAAGGATTCCTGCCAGTTCACCTGCGAAAAGGACGCGGACGGGCTTGCCGTTGACACGCTCGACGGACAGGCTTTCCTCGCGATCAACGGCGTGCAGACGCTTTCCAGCCAGGTGCATGCCCTCTGCCTCGCACCCGCCGGGCTTGCCGCGCACGGAATCCGCCGCCTGCGCCTGTCGCCGCATGGCTGCGACATGGTCGAAGTGGCTGCGACCTATCGCGCCCTGCTCGACGGGCGGGAGGAGCCGCAACGCGCCCGCCTCGCGCTCTCCCGCCTCGACCTGCCGGGAGCCATGGTCGACGGCTATGCCCACGGCAGGCCGGGATGGCATGCGGCCGCCGCGGTCCACTGAACGGCTGCGCTCCTGAACGGCTGGCCGATCATTACGCCTTCACAGGGACGGTGCTGCCTGCCCGCCGCCGGGAGGCATCCGGCGACGGAGATCGAGCGCGGATCACTCGAGCGGACCGACGGCCGCCTCCACCTTCTTCACGATCTGGCCGCCTTTCACCAGCTCGAGAGCGCGGCGCATGTCGTTTGCATACCAGCGATCTCCATCCAGACAGGGCGAAATCTCGGCCCGGATTGCATCGAATGCGGCCCGGCTTCCCGCGCCAAGAGGGAAGGCCCCCACCAGCGGCTCGACAAGGCTCAGCGCCTGGGCCGCCATCAGCAACTCGCCCGCCACGATCTGCTGGACGTTCTCCAGAACGGTACGGCCCTTGCGGCTGCACCAGGTCGAGTTCGAGATATGATCCTCGATGTTTGCCTTGCCCGGAATCGAATCCACTGAGCCGGGCGTTGCGAGGTGGCGGTTTTCCATGACCAGAGCCGACATGGAACACTGGACGGTGGGAAAACCCGTGTTCAATCCCGGCGCCCCCGCTACGAGGTTTTGCGGCAGGCCGTAGCTCATTGCAGGATCGATCAGGCGCGCCAGCCTTCGTTCCGAAATGGAGCCCAGATCCGCAAGCGCGATGGCCATCAGATCCATCGCCTGGGCGAGATACTGCGCATGGAAATGGCCGCCGGCGAGCGTCACCAGACCGCCATCGCCGTCCGGAAAGACCAGCGGATTGTCCTGTGTCGCGTTCATCTCCGTGACGACGATGCGCTCGATATATTCCAGCGCATCGACGACCGGACCGTGAACCTGCGGCGCGCACCGGAGCGAATAGACATCCTGGACGCGCGGCGGGGCCGGCGTGCCCGGCTCGCGGCTCTCCGAGGGAAAGACAACGTCCCGGGCTTCCGCGCTGCACCGCTTCGTGCCCGCAAGAATGCGCAGGACGTTGCGCGCCACCTTGGCCTGGCCGGGATGAGGCTTGGCGGCATGCAAGCGGGCATCGAATGCGGCAGTCTCGCCGCGCATGGCCTCCAGCGACAGACAAAGGGCGATGTCGGCAAGCTTCAGCAGTTCACGCATGTCGTAGACCGACAGTGCCGCCACCGCGAGCGAGGTCGCCGTTCCGTTCAGCAGGGCCGCGGCGTCCTTGCCCGTGAGCCGGACGCCGGTTTCGAGGCCGGCAGCCTCGATGGCCTCGACGGCACCCATTCTGCGCCCCTTGTAGACGATTTCCGCCTCTTCGAAGCCGCAGACCGCGCCAGCCATGTGAGCCAGCGGCGCAAGGTCGCCCGAGGCTCCCACGGAGCCTTTCTGCGGAATGACCGGGTGCAATCCATGATTGAGAAATGTCAGCAGCCGATCGGCGATCTCCGTGCGGGATCCCGCAAAATTCGAGGCAATCGCATTGGCGCGCAGAAGCATCATCGCCCTGGTCGCGTCTTCGGCAAAAGGTTCTCCCGCGCCGGTCGCATGCGAATAGATTATATTGCGCTGGAGTTGCTCCAGGTCCTGCACCAGGACACGGCGGTTCCTGAAGGCCGCCGCCCCCGTGTTGAACGCGTAGATCAACGGGGTCTCGTCGTTCATCCATTGCCGATCGATAATGGATCGCGTCTCGTCGAGCTTCTTGCGAGCGGCAGGGGCGAGCTCGGCGGTGGCAAAGGCGCCGTCCTGCGGCCGGGCCACGCGAACGACGTCCTCGAGCGTCATCGTCAAGCCGTCGATATACACGGTCATGATTGGTCTCTTTGAAACTGAATGGCGATATGGAAGCAGCTCTCGTCTGCGACGCCTCGGCCGAACACATGGCTCGATCCGAGCCATGGTCCAACCGGCGCTGCCTGCTGCAAGCAGCGCCGGCAAGGCCGGATCTAGAACGTGCCCATCGCCTCCATGGGAGCGCCGAGATACTTCTGGGTCAGGCGGTCGAGGTCGCCATTGTTCTTCGAGAAATAAATGAACGTATCCAGCCAGCGCACGAGATTGTGCTGATCCATTTGCACGGCCATGTGGGCCGGGCTGTTGCGCAGCCTGAACTTCAGATCGAAATCCCCGTTCGGATTCTGCTTGGTCAGCGCCAGCATCGCAATGTCGGTGTTGCACAGAAACTCCGCCTGTCCCGAAAGATATGCGGTGGCCGCCGTCGCGTCGTCGTCGGTCCGCATGATGTTTGCATTCGGGTTCAGGGCGGTCAGCATCAGATCGCCGGTGCTTCCGCGGGTGACGGCCACGACATGCGACCCGAGCTCGGCGGCCGACGTGACGTTAAGAGCCTTGGGACCCCAGACGCCCATATAGGTGTTCACATATGGCGCGCTGAACTGGATCTGTTTTGCCCGCTCCGGCGTCATTCCCAGGTTGGAGATGACGATGTCGACCTTGTCGGTCAGCAGGAACGGAATCCGGTTCGCGCCCGTCACCTGCTGCAACTCCAGCTTCACGCCGAGCGCCGTTGCGACCGCCTGGGCCATTTCGATGTCGAAACCCGTCGGATTGCGGCTTTCGTCCTGGTAGCCAAAGGGCGGCAGGTCGAGCGGAACTGCAATCCGGACAACGCCCCTGGATATAATCTCCTGCAGCCGATCGGCCTTGACCGGCAGAGTGAACGTCATCGTGGCAAGAAGAGCGGCCACGGCTGTGTGTAACCAACGCATCTCAACTTCTCCTTGTTATATCAATGCATAACCGCATTGAGGAAATTCTCGAATTCCGGCGTTTTCGGCTTCGCCAGTACCTCTTTCGCAATCCCTTCCTCCCAAATCCTCCCCTGATGCATGAAGACGACCCTCGAGCCGAACCGACGCGCGAAGCCGATCTCGTGCGTCACCAGAATCATCGTCATTCCTTCGCTGGCCATGAGCTCGAGAACTTTCAGGACCTCCCCGGTCAATTCCGGGTCGAGCGCCGAGGTAACTTCGTCGAACAACATGACTTTCGGCTGCATCGCCAGGGATCTGGCGATCGCAACCCGTTGCTTCTGCCCTCCCGACAACTGCTCGGGAAAAGCGTCGATCTTGTCCTCCAGCCCCACGCGGCGCAGAACTTCCCTGGCCACGGCGAGGGCGGCTTTCGGATCCTGTCGCTTCACGATCCGCGGAGCGAGGGTGATGTTGTCGGCCACCGACAGATGAGGAAACAAATTGTAGCTCTGGAATACGATGCCGACATTCTGCCGGAGCAGGCGCAGCTCGCGCGGCTGGGCGCTGACTTTCTTGCCGTCGACGAATATCTCGCCGGACTGGATGGTCTCCAATCCGTTGATGCAGCGCAGCATCGTGCTTTTGCCCGACCCGGACCGGCCCAGCACCGCGATGACCTCGCCCTTTTCGGCGCTCAGCGATACGCCCTTGAGCACCTCCAGGGACCCGAAGCGCTTGGTGACGTCTTTCAGCTCAACTATAGGCATTCATCTTCCGCTCCAGCGAGCGACTCCATTGCGTGAGAGGGAAGCATAGGGAAAAATATATTGCCGATATGACAAGATATACTGTCAATGGCCTGAACGTCGCCGCCGAGGTGAGCTGGCCTTCGCGGGTGAGTTCAATGATGCCGACGACAGCGGCAAGCGAGGTGTTCTTGATCAACTGGACCAGGAAACCGATCGTCGGCGGCAGCGCGATGCGAATGGCCTGCGGAGCGATCGTATAGCGCAGTTGCTGGGCGAACGACATGCCAAGCGACGCGCCGGCCTCCCACTGGGTCTTCGGCACCGATGCCAGAGCCCCTCGCCAGACTTCTCCAAGAAATGCCCCTCCATAGATGGAGAAGGCTATTGCCACCGCGGTCCAGCGCCCAAAATCGAAACCCAATGCCGCAACGCCGAAATACAGCAGGAACAGCCATACCAGCAGCGGGACGCCCTGGACTATGTAAGTGAGAACGGCGGTGAGAAAGTCGACCACGGTAGCGGCGGGATAGTCCTGCTG
>CAZVTK010000057.1:0-25290 GCA_964629765.1 uncultured Mesorhizobium sp. | reverse complement strand
CCATGGATCAGGCCCATATATTCGCTCATGACATTGCGGTGGAACCAGGGTGGGCGGAAGGTGTTTTCCGCCACCATCCAGCGCGGCGGGAAGATGACGAAGTCGACATTGGCGGTGCCTTCCTCGCCGCTCGGGGCGGTTAGCACCGTGAAGATCGACGGGTCGGGATGGTCGAACAGGATGGCGCCGACCGGAGAAAAGGTGGCGAGGTCGTATTTGTAGGGCGCGTAGTTGCCGTGCCAGGCCACCACGTCGAGCGGCGAGGCGGCGATGTCGGTGACGAAGAACCTACCGCACCATTTCACGAACAGGCGGCAGGGCCTCTCCTTGTCCTCGTACCACGCCACCGGCGTCTTGAAGTCGCGCGGATTGGCGAGGCAGTTGGCGCCGATCGGCCCGCGGTCGGGCATGGTGAACTTGGCGCCGTAGTTCTCGCAGATGTAGCCGCGGGCGGGACCGTTCATCAGCTCGACCTTGAAGGTCATACCGCGCGGGATGACGCAGATCTCGCCGGGCATCACCTCCATCACGCCCATCTCGGTGACGAAGCGCACGCCGCCTTCCTGCGGCACCACCAGCATCTCGCCGTCGGCGTTGAAGAAATGGTCGTCCACCATGTCGACATTGGCGACGTAGACATGGGCGGCCATGCCCGACTGCCCTTTTGCGTCGCCCGCGGTCGTCATGGTGCGGATGCCGGAGAGGAAATCCGTCTTCACATTCGGGATCGGGGTCGGGTCCCAGCGGAGCTGGCCGATGGGCAGCTCACTCTCCACGTCGGCGGGCGCCGTCAGCCAGAGCGGGAATTCGACCTTGCCGAACCGTCCGTGGTGCTTGACGCTGGGGCGGATGCGATAGAGCCAGGAGCGCTCGTTGGTGCCGCGCGGCGCGGTGAAGGGCGAGCCGGACAATTGCTCGGCATAGAGCCCGTAGGCCGGCCGCTGCGGCGAGTTCATGCCCTGCGGCAGCGCGCCCGGCAGGCTCTCCGTCTCGAAATCATTGCCGAAACCCGGCATGTACGCATAACCCATGCGATCCTCCGTCGAATGCCCGCGCTGCGCCACGGCTGCAAATTTGGTTGCGTTCGTAACCATCGATTTTGTAACCATCAAGGAAGATGAGCGACGAAATCCTCGCGCTGGAGCGCTTCCTTCCCTATCGCCTGAACCGGCTGGCCGACGCCGTCAGCCGCGACTTCTCGCGCCTTTACAAGGAGCGCTTCGGGCTGACGCGGCCCGAATGGCGCGTGCTGGCGGCACTCGGCCAGATCGGCACGATGACGGCCACGGAAGTCGGCCGCCACTCCTCGCAGCACAAGACCAGGGTCTCGCGCGCGGTGGCTGCGCTGGAAAAGCGCCGCTGGCTGGCGCGCGCTGTCGACGAGGCCGACCGCCGCGTCGAGCGGCTGACGCTGACCAGAGCGGGGCAGGACGCCTATCGCGAGCTCGTGCCGCTGGCCAAGGCGTTCGAAGCCGAGTTGCTGTCCGTGCTGGCCCCGGCGGAACGGGAGGCGCTTGCGGCCGGGCTGGATGCGCTGGAGCAGGCGGCCCTTGACAGGTCAAACAGGTCTGACTAATTGACTAGTCAAATTGACTGGTCAAAAATCATGCGTACTATCCCCTTTTCCGAGGCCAAGGCCACACTCTCCGCGCTCATCGATGCGGTCGAGAGCGGCGAGACGATCAACATCACCAGACATGGAAAAACGGTCGCGAGACTCGTCCGGCCCGAGGATGATCGACGCGAGCGAGCGCGAAAGGCGGTGGCTGACCTTAAAGCGTGGCGCAAGACCTTGCCCCCCAGCGGCATGACTATCGAGGACATCATCTCTGCGCGGGATGAAGGTCGGAAATAGCGGTGCTTGTTGTCGATAGCTCTGTCGCGGCATGCTGGGCACTGCCTGATGAAACGTCCGTCATCGCGGACAGAGTTCTCGACCTCGCTGCCGACGGCGGAATGATCGTTCCTACGCTTTTCGCCTACGAGTTCCGCAACGTACTCATCGTGAACGAGCGGCGCGGACGCTTGAGTGCCGGCACGCTGGCGACGGCGCTGGCGAAGGTCGAAGCAATACCCACGCAGTTCGATGCAGATTTCGATCAGGATCGGCTTTTGGAGATTGCACGCCGCCATCAGCTTTCAATCTACGACGCGGCGTATATCGAACTCGCCCTGCGCATCGGGGTCCAACTCGCCACGCTCGACCGCAAACTGGCGGAGGCCGCGGTCGATCAGGGCGTCACAGTCGTCTCTGCTGGAAACTGACTACCAGTCGAGCACCACTTTCCCCGAATTGCCCGACTTCATCGCCTCGAAGCCCTCGATATAGTCGTCAGCCGGCAGGCGGTGGGTGATCAGGCCCGACACGTCGAGCGGGCCCTGCACCAGCGCGATCATCTTGTACCAGGTTTCGAACATCTCGCGGCCGTAGATGCCCTTCAGATGCAGCATCTTGAAGATGACCTTGTTCCAGTCGATCTCGAATCCGGTCGGCGCGATGCCGAGGATGGCGATCTTCCCGCCATTGTTCATGGCGTCGATCATGTCGCGGAAGGCGCCGGCGTTGCCGGACATCTCCAGCCCCACGTCGAAGCCCTCCTTCATGCCCTCCTGCTCCATCACGTCGGAAAGCTTCTCCTTCGAGGCGTCGACGACATGGTGGATGCCGAGGCGCCGCGCCAGCGACAGCCGCGACGGATTGACGTCCGTGATCACCACTTTTCGCGCACCCACGGCCTGAGCGACGAGCGCGCCCATGATGCCGATGGGCCCGGCGCCGGTGACCAGCACGTCCTCGCCGACGAGATCGAAGCTGAGCGCCGTGTGGACCGCATTGCCCAGCGGGTCGAAGATGGCGGCGATCTCGTCGGGGATGTCGTCGGGGATCGGCACGACATTGTGCGCGGGGATCGCCAGATATTCGCCGAAGGCGCCCGGCCGGTTGACGCCGACGCCGAGCGTGTTGCGGCACAGGTGCCCCCTGCCCGCCCGGCAGTTGCGGCACTGGCCGCAGACGATATGGCCCTCGCCCGACACGCGCTGGCCGACGCGGTAGCCCTTCACCGCGGCGCCGAAATCGGCCACCTCGCCGACGAACTCATGGCCGGTGACCATCGGCACCGGCACGGTCTTCTGCGCCCACTCGTCCCACTTGTAGATGTGCACGTCGGTGCCGCAGATGGCGGTCTTCTTCACCCTGACCAGCACGTCGTTCGGCCCGATCCCGGGCACCGGCACGCTCTCCATCCAGATGCCGGGCTCGGCCTTGGCCTTCACCAGCGCACGCATCATGTTGGACATCAGTGCGATCCTCCACGGTTTGCGCTCTTTCGCACCCCCCTCTGGCCTGCCGGCCAGAGGGGGGTGCGAAAGAGCGCAAGCATCTCCGATCTCATGCCACCACCCCCAGTTCCTTCCCCACCGTCGCAAACGCCGCCACAGCCCGGTCGATATCCTCCGCGGAATGCGCGGCGGACATCTGCGTGCGGATGCGGGCCTGTCCCTTCGGCACCACGGGGAAGGAGAAGCCGATGACGTAGATGCCGTGGGAAAGCAGCCTTTCCGCCATCTCCTGCGCCACCTTCGCGTCGCCCAGCATGACCGGGATGATGGGGTGGCCGGCGCCGGCGAGCGTGAACCCGGCCCTTGTCATGCCTACGCGAAAACGGTCGGCATTGGCGTAGAGCTTTGCCCGCAGCGCGTCGCCCTGCTCGATCAGGTCGAACACTTTCAGCGAGGCGGTGGCAATGGCCGGCATCAGCGTGTTGGAGAACAGGTACGGCCGCGAGCGCTGGCGCAGCCAGTCGACCACCTCGCGCCTGCCGGCGGTGTAGCCGCCGGAGGCGCCGCCCAGTGCCTTGCCGAGCGTGCCGGTGACGATGTCGACACGGCCCTCGACGCCGCAGTGCTCGGGCGAGCCGCGGCCGTGCGCGCCGACGAAGCCGACCGCATGGCTGTCGTCCACCATGACCAGCGCGTCGTATGTCTCGGCGAGGTCGCACACGCCCCGCAGGTTGGCGACGATGCCGTCCATCGAAAACACGCCGTCGGTGGCGATCAGCCGGAAGCGGGCGTCCGCCGCATCCTTCAGCCGCGCCTCCAGCTCCGTCATGTCGTTGTTGGCGTAGCGGTAGCGCCGGGCCTTCGACAGACGCACGCCGTCGATAATCGAGGCGTGGTTCAGCGCGTCGGAGATGATTGCGTCCTCCTCGCCCAGCAGCGTCTCGAACAGGCCGGCATTGGCGTCGAAGCAGGAGGAATAGAGGATCGTGTCCTCCATGCCGAGGAAGCCGGAAATGCGGGCTTCGAGCTGCTTGTGCACGTCCTGCGTGCCGCAGATGAACCGCACCGAGGCCATGCCGTAGCCGTGGGCGTCGAGCCCCGCCTTCGCCGCCGCCACCAGCGCCTCGCTGTCGGCGAGGCCGAGATAGTTGTTGGCGCAGAAATTGAGGAGCTTCGTCCCGTCGGCGAGCGCGATACCCGCCGACTGCGGCGAGGCGATCACCCGCTCGGACTTGTAGAGGCCGGCGGCCTTCAGGCCGTCGAGCTCGCCTGCAAGATGCCGCGCCAGCGCCTTGGACATCGGCTTCCTCCCCGCACCGGTTACGATTGTGTCGGTTACGATTGTCTGGGCACCCTAGCGCAAATTTCAGGGCGCCGCGCAAGGGCGCGCTAACCAGCCCCACCGATAGCGGGCCGCAAAGCCGCGCGGCCTCTTCCAAAGCCGCCCCGTCGCGTGCAGGCTGGCGCCACCGCAATGGGGTTCAGGCGGCATCTTGTCTCTTTCGACCGACAATCTAGCCGGCAGGCCGGCCAGTGGGCCAGCCGGCGGGCGCACCCGGCTGGTGCTCCTCGTCAAGAGCGCGTACTGGGGCGGCGTGCTGCTGATCGCGGCGATGGCGACCGCGTCGTTCTTCCTCGTCCAGACCATGCTCGCCGAGCACCGGCGCGACGACGCGCTGATGGCGCAGGTGAGCCACCAGAAGGCGCTGTCGCAGCGCGTCGTCTTCCTCGCCGGGACGGCGCAGCGCGCCGGCCTGCCGGAAAAGACGGCGTTGACGGCCCAGCTCGCGCAGGCCGTCGCCGCCTTCGAGGGCGGGCACCGCCGGCTGCTCGACCTGATGTCGGACGGCATCCACAAGAACCCCGCGGTCGAGACGATCCTCCAGCGCGAGCCGCATTATCTCGACTATTTCTCGACCGAGCTCGCGGCCAACGGCGCGCGCATGGTCGACGCGCTGCGCACCGAACTCGACCCGCGCGGCAGCGCGCGCTATCTCGCCGGGCTGGAGCCGGCGCGCCTCGACGACACTGTGGCGCGGGCCGCGCTCGACGCGCATGCGGCGCTGGAAAGCCAGATCGCCACGGCCTCGCGCACCCAGCTCGACGAGCTGCTGGCCGCGCATCGCTGGCTCTATTTCGCCATCGTCGGCATGATCGTGCTGGTCGTGCTCGCCATCTTCCGGCCGGTCAGCGACGTCATCGGCCGGCGCACGGCGGAGCTGGTCGAGGCGCGCAACTCCATGGCCTATATCGCGGTCCATGACGGCCTCACGGGCCTGCACAACCGCACCTTCCTGCGCGACCATTTCGACACGCTGCTGAAGGCCGCGGCGCGGCGGCGCGAGCGGCTGGCCGTCATCCAGTTCGACCTCGACCGCTTCAAGCAGATCAACGATTCGCTCGGCCACGCGGCAGGCGACCTCGTGCTGGTGAAGACGGCCGAGCGGATGAAGGCGGCCTGCCGCGCCTCCGACCTGTGCGTGCGGCTGGGCGGCGACGAGTTCGTCCTGCTGCTCAACGGGGCGGGCACGGGCGAGGACATCAACAACCTCGCGCAGCGCATCCTCGGCCGCATCAACGAGCCGATCGACTATGGCGGCGCCACCATCCTGCCCGGCGCCTCGGCCGGCATCGCCGTCTATCCGGTCGACGCCGACAATGCCGACGACCTGCTGGTGCATGCGGATCTGGCGCTCTACTCCACCAAGAAGGCGGGCGGCGGCGCCTGCTCCTTCTTTTCCGACGAGCTGCGCGCCGAGCTGGAACACCGCAAGCGGCTGGAGCGCGACATCCGGGAGGCGATCCGCGAAAAAGCCTTCGCGCCGCATTTCCAGCCGCAGATCTCGCTAAAGGACGGACGCGTGACCGGCGTCGAGGCGCTGGTGCGCTGGACCCACCCGGAGCGCGGGCCGATCCCGCCGGGCGAGTTCATTCCCGTGGCCGAGCGCGCCGGGCTGATGTCGGCGCTGGGGCGCATCGCCATCGGCAAGGCCGTCGCCGAGGCCGCAAGCTGGCACCGCGCCGGCATCGGCTTCGGGCGGCTGGCGGTCAACGTCTCGGGGGCGGAGCTGCGCGAGCCCGACTTCACCCGCTTCCTGTTCGGGACGCTCCAGGCCGCCGGCCTGCCGCCGCAGAAGCTCTCGCTGGAGATCGTCGAAAGCGTCATCCTCGACGACGAGAAGACCGGCATCGCGGCCAAGCTGCGCGCGGTGCGGGCCGCCGGCATCCATCTGGAGCTCGACGATTTCGGCACCGGCTACGCCTCGCTCAGCCACGTCAACCCCAACGAGATCGACCGGCTGAAGATCGACCGCCGCTTCGTGCAGAACATCGACCTCGACAACGACAACTCCAAGATCGTGCGCGCCATCGCCGAGCTGGCGCGCGGGCTCGGCATCTCCATCATCGCCGAGGGCGCGGAGACCGAAGCCGAGCTCGACGCGCTGCTGAAGCTCGGCTGCGACCAGGTGCAAGGCTATTCGGTCGCCTTCCCGATGCCGGACAGGCAGGCGTTCGACTGGCTTTCGGCACGGTCGGCCGCGGCCGATCTGGCGACGAGGCGGAGGACCGGGACGGGCGCGTAACGCACGTTGCGACCTACAGGTTCACCATCCACAGCCAGACGATGCGGCCAAGCGCGCCGACCGCCAGCGTGAGCGTCGCGCTCGCCTGGATGAAGAAGCCGGGAAAGCGGCTGCGCGGTGCGCGCAGGTAGCCGACGAAATAGATCACGCGCCCGACGATCCACACGACCCCGAGCACGGCCGCCCAGGAAACGCTCCAGTAGATGGCGAACAGCCACATCGACGGAAGGAAGACCGGCGTCCATTCGAGCGTGTTCGAATGCGCGCGCACGGCCCGCGCCAGAGCCGGATCGCCGGTCATTGTGGGCGCAAATATTCCTGTCGTGAAGTGGGTGCGGGCAACGGCCAGCGCCATGCCGAAAATCATCAGGCCGCAAAGCAGCGTCACGATCGCCACCGGATAATAGGCTGCCACGGACTTTCCACCCTCATGCCGGCGCCACGAATCGCCCGGACCGATCATGGCCGGGCACGCCGCAGATTGCCGAACGCGGAGCCGGCTTTCTCGCGTCGCGACATTCCCGGAACATGCGGCATACGGGCGATGCAGCTATGCTACGGCCTTCGCCACGATGTCCGGGTGCCGTCCGATCACCCGGACATAGGCGATGGCGAAATCCGGCGGGGTCGCGCGGGCCTGCTCCCAGTCGCGCAGCGTGCCGACGGGAACCCGGAAGCGGCTGGCGAACTCGGACTGCGACAGGCCGAGCCCGGTCCTCGTCTTGCGGATGAGGCGGGCGCGCTGCCCCCGGTCCATCGCCTCGGCCGTCACGTCGAAATCCTCGGAGTCGGCGGGGTCAGGCGGCAATACCGTATGCTCTTTCTTCACCCTTGTTGCTCCTTCTCACCGAGATGAAACGAGGCAGGTCGCCCCGCCAGACAAAGACGCCGGTGAACAGCTTTTCCCCGACGATCCCGACCACCTTGAACCTCTCCTCGCCGTCTATCTCGCGGATGGAGGGGACAATCAGATGGTTGTCGTCCTCGAAAATCCGGTCGCCAAATGCCAGCGGCAACTCGTGCTTCTCACGGTTGGCCGCGTCCTCGGCGGGGTCGAACCTGTCTTGCGGCATGGATTGCAATCCTACGGGAATTCCGTATATATCGCAATCCGCATTCGCCCGCGGCCCGCCACCGCGCTCGCCGTCCACAGGCCACCCTCCACCCCTTTCCCGAATCCGGTTATCCTTGCCGGATGCCCATCCGCCAGCTGCCCGAAACCATCGTCAACCAGATCGCCGCCGGCGAGGTGGTCGAGCGGCCGGCGAGCGTGGTCAAGGAGCTGGTCGAGAACGCCATCGACGCCGGTGCCACCCGCATCGAGGTGGCGACGGCCGGCGGCGGGCTGTCGCTCATCCGCGTCACCGACGACGGCGGCGGCATCGCGGCCGGCGAGCTGCCGCTGGCGGTCGGCCGGCACTGCACCTCCAAGCTGGGCGACGACATCGCCGACATCCGCTCGCTCGGCTTTCGCGGCGAGGCCCTGCCTTCCATAGGCTCCATCGCGCGGCTGACGATCCGCAGCCGCCCGGCGGGGGCCGAAGGCGCGGAGATCAGGGTCGATGCGGGCGCGGTGTCGCCGGTGCGGCCGGCGGCGGCTAATCCCGGCACGGTGGTGGAGGTGCGCGACCTCTTCCACGCCACGCCGGCGCGGCTGAAATTCATGAAGGGCGAGCGGGCGGAAGCCTCGGCCATCTCCGACGTGGTCAAGCGCATCGCGGTGGCGTTCCCACATGTGCGCTTCGTGCTGTCGGGCAGCGACCGCGCCACGCTGGAGCTGCCGGCCGAGACTGGACCGGAGGCGCATCTGCGCCGCCTCGCCGCCGTGCTGGGCGCCGAGTTCGCCGACAATTCGCTGGCGCTGGAGGCCGGGCGCGAGGGCGTGCGGCTGACGGGGCGCATTTCGCTGCCGGCGCACAGCCGCGCCAACGCGCTGATGCAGTTCGCCTATGTCAACGGCCGCCCGGTGCGCGACCGGCTGGTGGCGGGCGCCTTGCGCGCCGCCTATGCCGATACGCTGCCGCGCGACCGGCATTGCGTGGCGGCGCTGTTCATCGAACTCGACCCGACGCAGGTGGACGTGAACGTGCACCCGGCCAAGGCGGACGTGCGCTTCCGCGACGCGGGGCTGGTGCGCGGGCTGATCGTCGGCGGCATTCGCCATGCGCTGGCGCAGGCCGGCATCCGCCCGGCGCGCTCTGCGGCGGACGCCATGGCGGCGGCGTTCCGCACCGGGGGCGAGAGCGGCCCGGCCGCGCAACATCGGCCGACGCAACCGCCACGCGCCTATGCCGGCCGCGAACCGGGCGGCAGGGACTGGGTCAGGGGAGATTGGGGCCGCATGTTCGGCCCGCTCGACGGCGGCGCCGCGCCGGGCGGTTTCGCGGAGGCGGCGCAGGCCGTGCTGGACGGCATTCCCCGCCCCAGCGCCGACATGCGGGTTGAGGACGAGGCGCCGGCCGCCCTCGCCCACCCGCTCGGCGCGGCGCGGGCGCAGGTGCACGAGAACTACATCGTGGCGCAGACGCAGGATTCGCTGGTCATCGTCGACCAGCACGCCGCCCATGAGCGGCTGGTCTACGAGGCGCTGAAACAGGGGCTGGAGAGCCGCCCGGTGCCGGCGCAGATGCTGCTGCTGCCCGAGATCGTCGACCTGCCGGCGGAGGACGCCGAGCGGCTGGCGCTCGCCGCGCCGCTTCTGTCGCGCCTCGGCCTCGGCATCGAGCGCTTCGGCCCCGGCGCGGTGATGGTGCGCGAGATGCCGTCGATGCTGGGCGAGGCCGACGCGCAGCGCCTCGTGCGCGACCTCGCCGACGAGATCGCCGAGCACGACACGGTCGACACGCTCCGCGAGCGGCTGTGGGCCATCGCGGCCACCATGGCCTGCCACGGCTCGGTGCGCTCGGGACGGCGGATGCGGCCCGAGGAGATGAACGCGCTGCTGCGCCAGATGGAGGCGACGCCGGGCTCGGGCACCTGCAATCACGGCCGCCCGACCTATATCGAGCTGAAGCTCGCCGACATCGAACGCCTGTTCGCCAGACGCTGACGGATTGCTCGACGCTTGACCGCGGCCGCCATCTGTGGCGGTAACGCGCGGGCAGGCAGCCGAAACATGGACCGATGAACCGCTTTGAAGGCCCCGGCGCGCGCGAAGCGCGCATCCGCTATCTCGACGGCGACTTCCAGGTCGTCACGCCGGGCGCGTTCGTGCGCTGCGCGGTGACGCACGAGTCGATCCCGCTCGACGAGCTGAAATACTGGAGCGTGGCGCGGCAGGAAGCCTATCTGAACGCGGCCATGTCGCTCCAGCGCGAGCTGGAGATGAATCCCGGCCTGCGCTCGCGTAGGGGCTGACCAGATTCCGGCCGGCCGGGCCGCGCGGCGTACCCCCGTCGCTACCGGGGAGGCCTGACTATCGGGGAAGACGGCCGCGCCAGTCGGCCACCGCATCGCGAACCAGCGTTTCCAGCGCATCGGACGGGTCGAAGGTCAGCACCGGCTCGACCGCGACCGTGCGCGGCAGCAGCGTCGCGCCCGCTTCGCCGGACTGGCCGATGCGGTCGCGGTCGCGGCGGGTGGTGAGCACGGTCAGTCCGTCGGCCGCGGCGATCTTCTCCAGCTCCGCCAGCTCGTCGTCCGCATAGGCGTGGCCGTCCGGGAAGCCGCGCTCGACGCGCACATCCGCGCCGGCGCGCCGCAGCGTCTCGAAGAAGGCGCCGTTGTCGCCGATGGAGGCAAGTGCCAGCGCCGGCCGGCCGGGCGGCACAGCGCCCTCCTTCAGCCTTATGCGCGCCTCGATCAGCGGTCGCGCCGCGCGCGCGGCAAGCCGCACCAGCCGGTCGGCCGCCGCGCCCTCGCCCAGCCGCACCAGCGCATGCGCCTGCCGCAACTGGGCGGGGAGCGGCGCGCGCACCGGGCCGGCGGGCACGACGCGGCCGTTGCCGAGGCCGCGCCGCGCATCGACCACGACGACCAGCCGGTCGGGCCGCAACCGGTCGGCCATGCGCCCGTCGGCGACGATGACGAGGTCGCAGCCCTCGGCGGCGAGCGCCCGCGCGCCAGCGAGCATGTCGGAGCAGACCACCATGGGGGCCGCCCGCGCCAGTTCCAGCGCCTCGCCGCCGACATGGCGGGCAAGGTCGTGACGGGCGTCGACGCGGTGCGGCGCGGACGACGTGCCGGGCGGGCCGGAGGACAACAGGCCGGGGCGGCGGCCGGTGGCGCGCGCGGCACGGGCAAGCTCGATGGCGATCAGGGTGCGGCCGGTGGCGCCGATGGCCAATGTCGTCACCGAGATGACGGGAAGCTCGAAGGCCAGCTGCCGGCGGGCCCGCAGCCGGCGCGCGGCGAGCGGCCCCCACAGCAGCGAGGCGGGCCAGAGCAGCGCGGCGCGCCAGTCGGGCTTCTGCCACCAGAAGGGAGGCGCGTCGCCGGCCATCACCGCCGCGGCCTCGCATCCTCCTGCAACCGCGCCTTGACGACCAGCGGCTGCACGAAGGGTTCGAGCTCGCGCACGGTGCGCTCCAGCGGGCCGCGCGCGGCCGCGACTGCGGCGGTGCCGGCCGCGCCGATCTCGCGGCGCGCCTTCTCGTTGCGCAGGAGGAAGTTGACCGCGCCGGCCAGCATCTCGCCGTCGCGCAGCAGGCGGATGCCGCCGCCAGCGATCAGCGGCGCGAACAGCTCGCTGTTGTAGGCGATGTTCTGGCCGGACAGGATGGCGACCTTGAGCTGCGCAGCCTCCAGCGGGTTCTGCGCGCCGCCGCCGGCGATGGAACCGCCGAAGAAGGCGATGTCGGCGAGCCGCAGATAGAGCCCGGTCTCGCCGGCCGTGTCGCCGATCAGCACATGGGTCTGCGGCGCGATCGCGTCGCGCCGGCTGCGGCGCGCGACATTGAGGCCCGTGCCCGCCAGCGCCGCCTCCAGCCTGTCGGCGCGGCGCGCATCGCGCGGCACGAGCACGGTCAGCACGTCGGGATGCCGGTTCATCAAAAGCTTGTGGACCTCGCCGGCCACCTTGTCCTCGGCCTCGCTCGTCCACAGCGCCGACCAGCGCGGCCGCTCGCCGAACTCGTTCTTCAGGCGGCGCAGCTCCAGCTCGTCCACCGGCGGCGGCTCGACGTCGAGCTTCAGGTTTCCCGAAACGGTGACCGGCCGCGCGCCCAGCGCGGCGAAGCGCTCGGCGTCGGTGTCGCCTTGCGCCACCACCTTGGCGAAGCGCTCGAACAGGGCCTCGGCGAGGGTGGAGCGCTTGCGCCAGGCGGCGAAGGCGCGGTCGGACATGCGCCCGTTGACGAGCACCTGCGGCACCCGCCGGGCGGCGAGCTCCAGCATCGTCACCGGCCAGATCTCGGATTCGGCGAAGATCGCAAGGTCGGGCTGCCAGTGGTCGAGGAAGCGCCCTATGGCGGGCTTGAGGTCGAGCGGCACGTACTGGTGGATGACCCGGCCCGCGAGGCGCTCGCGCACGAGCTCGGCCGAGGCGACGGTGCCGGTGGTCAGCACGAGAGCCATGCCGGCGGCCGCCAGCCGGCCGGCCAGCGGGGCGATGGCCAGCGTCTCGCCGTCGGCGGCCGCGTGCAGCCAGATCAGCGGCCCGGCCGGGCGCGGCAGGGTGGCGCGGCCGTAGCGCTCGTGCCGGCGCGCCTTGTCCTCCATGCCGCGGCCGGCCCGCCACGCGACATAGGTCCCGATGAAGGGGAAGCTCGCCGCGCCGGCCCAGCGATAGGTCGACAGCAGCGCGCGGGCCCAGCGCTCGCTCATTCCCGAACGCTGCCCAGAACGCTGGCCCGAACGCTGCCGTACGGGGTGGCCATCACCTGGTCGCGCCCCGCGCAACGGAATCCGGGTCGAGCAGCCTGTGGAGATGGACGATGAAATAGCGCATGTGGGCGTTGTCGACCGTGGCCTGCGCCTTGGCGCGCCACGCAACCTCGGCCGACTTGTAGTCGGGAAAGACGCCGACGATGTCGAGATCGTCGAGATCGCGGAACTCGACGCCGTCGAGGGTCGTGAGCTCGCCGCCGAAGACGAGGTGGAGAAGCTGCTTCTGCGATTCGCCGGACATCGTGCCCAACCGGAAACTGTGATCGTGCATGAAGGCGCACGGGGAAGCGCCGGACCGCGGGGGCGGGCGCGCAGGTTTCTCTAGACCAAAAAATGTGGCAGCGAAACCGCCTAACGCCGCCCGGCCTCCGGCTCAGGTTCAAGCTCAGGCGCGAGCGGCATGGGCCGCGCCGGCGGCGACCATCTCGTCGAGCAGCGCCCCGCTGCCGGCGCACAGGACGCCGCGCACCGGATCGGGGCCTGCGTAGCGCAGCGCCCGCCCGGACATGTCGCGCACGCCGCCGCCGGCCTCGGCCAGGACGAGGTCGGCCGCGGCCAGGTCCCAGTCGTGGGAATTGGCCTTGACGAAGGTCGCGTCCAGCCTGCCGCCTGCGATGATGGCGATGCGGTAGGCCAGCGAGGGAACGTAGGAATAGCGCCGGAACCGGATCGGAAAGGCGGGCTCCAGCCCGTCGAGCATCGTCTTGGGGCCCGCCATCAGCGGCTCGTCCGGCATCTGCCGCACCGCGAGGGGGTCGCCGTTGAGCGTCGCGCCGCCGCCAGCCGCCGCGGCGAACACCTCGCGCCGCGCCGGGCAGTCGAGCACGCCGACGGTGGGGCGGCCGTCCTCGACGACGGCGATGGACACGCACCAGACGTCCTGCCGGTCGAGGAAGGCGCGGGTGCCGTCGATGGGGTCGACCACGAAGGTCCGGCGCGCCGAAAGCCTGTCGGGCGTGTCGGCGGTCTCCTCGGAGAGCCAGCCGTAATCGGGCCGCGCCCGCCGCAAGGTCTCGCGCAGGAAGCGGTCGACGGCGTAGTCTGCCTCGCTGACCGGCGAGACGCCGCCCTTCATCCAGACCTCCGGGTCGCGGCCGAAATAGCCCATGGCGATGCGGCCGGCCTCCCCGGCCGCGGCGCGGACGAGGGCAAGGTCGTCCAGATGGGCCGCGGCCTCAGTCGCCGGCAAGGGTCATGCCCTCGACGAGCAGCGTCGGCGCGGCGGTGCCGTAATTGCGGTCGAGATCGCTGGCCGGGGTCATGGCAAGGAACATGTCCTTCAGGTTGCCGGCGATGGTGACTTCGGAGACGGGATACGCAAGCGCGCCGTCGACGATCCAGAAGCCGGACGCGCCGCGGCTGTATTCGCCCGTCACCATATTGACGCCCTGGCCGAACACCTCGGTGACGTAGAAGCCGCTCTTCAGCGCGCCGATCATGTCCTGCGGCGACACGCTGCCCGGCTCGATGGCGAGGTTGGTGGAGGACGGGTTGACCGACGAGCCCGAGCGCGAGCCGCGCCCGTTGGTCGGCAGGCCGAGCTCGCGCCCGGCCGAGGTGGACAGGAACCAGTGGCGCAGCACGCCGCCCTCGACCATGGTGAGCGCGCGCCCCGCAACGCCCTCGCCGTCGAAGGGGCGCGACGCCTGGCCGCGCACGCGCAGCGGGTCGTCGGTGACGGTGATCGCGGCATTGGCCACCTGCCGGCCCATCATGTCGCGCAGGAAGCTGGTCTTGCGCGCCACCGACGCGCCGTTGATGGCACCGGCGAGGTGGCCGGCGATGCCGCGCGCCACGCGCGGGTCGTAGACGACCGTCACCGGGCCGGTCCTGGCCTTGCGCGCGCCGAGCCGGCGCACCGCCCGTTCGGCCGCCTCGCGGCCGATCTTCTCGGGCGAATCGAGCTCGGAGAAATGCTGGCGGGAGGAATAGTCGTAGTCCCGCTCCATGCCGGTGCCCTCGCCGGCGATGACGCTGACGGAGCGGGAGAAGCGCGAGGCGACATATTTGCCCATGAAGCCGGCCGAGGTGGCGAGCACCAGCCCGCCAAGGCCGGCGCTGGCGCCCGATCCGCCGGAATTGGTGATGCCCTTGACCGACATCGCCACCTCCTCGGCGGCCAGCGCGGCGCGACGCAGCTCGTCGGTCGACACCTCGGTCGGGTCGAACAGATCGAGGTCGGGGACGGATGCCGCCAGATCGGCCGCGTCGGCCAGCCCCTGACAGGGATCCTCGGGCGAGACGCGCGCCATCGCCACCGCGCGCTCGGCCAGCACCTTCGGGTCCGACGCGGCGGTCGCGCCGACGCTCGCCACGCGGCTGCCGACGAAGACGCGCAGCGAGATGTCGTCGCTCTCCGACGCCTCGGTCGATTCGACCTTGCCGAGCCGCACGCTGACGCCGCGCGAGCGGCCCATCACCGCGACGGCGTCGGCCGCGTCGGCGCCGGCCTTGCGGGCCGCCTCGACAAGCCCGCCCACAAGGCTCTCCAGCCGGGCCGTATCAATCGTGTCGCTCATGTCCATCCGATCGGCTATGGAGACGGCTTCGCCGCCGCTTTGCCGAACCATCTAGGTCGGCGCGGTGGGCAGCGCAATGCCGCGCGCGCCAAATGGGCGGCGGCATACGGAGAGTGACGTCATGGCAGATGCAAAGCCGGCGGCGGCCCGCGCCAAGTTCATTACCGGCTCGACCATGCGCCATGTCGTCACCATGACGGCGACGGGCTCGATCGGACTCGTCTCCGTGTTCGTGGTCGACGCGCTGAACCTCTTCTACATCTCCCTGCTCGGCGTGAAGGAGCTCGCGGCGGCGGTCGGCTTCGCCAGCACCGTCCTGTTCTTCATCCACTCCATCTCCATCGGCCTGTCGATCGCGGCGTCGGCGCTGGTCTCGCGTGCGCTGGGCCGGGGCGACCGCGCCGCCGCCGCGCGCTTCGGCGGCGCTTCCATGCTCTATATGGGCCTGTCGGTCGGCCTGCTCAGCCTCGTCGCCTGGCCGTTCTCCGAAGCGCTGCTCCATGCCGTCGGCGCGCGCGGCGAAACACTGGCGCTGGCCACCGGGTTCATGCAGATCGTGCTGCCCTCGGCGATCCTGATCGCGCTGGGCATGGGCGCCTCCGCCATCATGCGCGGCACCGGCGACGCGCGCCGGGCGATGTTCATCACCCTGTCGGCGGCCATCGTCGCCGCCGTGCTCGACCCGCTGCTCATCTTCGGCGCCGGGCTGGGGCTCAACGGCGCCGCGTGGTCGACCGTCATCTGCCGCTTCGTGATGCTGGGCGTCGGCATCTACGGGGCGCATTTCGTCCACCGGCTGATGCGCATGCCCGACCGCGAGACGGTGGTCGCCGCGGCCCGCCCCTTCTTCGCCATCGCCATACCCGCCGTGCTGACGGGCGTGGCGACACCCATCGGCAACACCTACGTGACCATCGAGATCGCCCGCTTCGGCGACGAGGCGATCGCCGGCTGGGCGATCATCGGGCGCCTGCTGCCGGTGGCCTTCGCGCCGGTCTTCGCCCTGTCGGGCTCGGTCGGCCCGATCTTCGGCCAGAATCTCGGCGCCCGCCTCTACGGGCGCCTCTACATGGCGCTGCGCGACAGCATGATCTTCACGCTGGTCTACGTGCTCGTCGTCTGGGGCGTCCTGGCGCTCTCGGCCGATGCGCTCGCCGGCATCTTCAAGGCCGAGGGCGACGCGCGCGAGCTGATCCTGTTCTTCTGCTACGTGGCGGCCGGCAGCTTCGTCTTCAACGGCGCGATGTTCGTCGCGCAGGCGGCGTTCAACAATCTCGGCTTCCCCGGCTATTCGACCCTGTTCAACTGGGGCCGCTCGACCATAGGCGTCGTGCCCTTCGTGTGGGTAGGCGCGCAATATTGGGGCGCGACCGGCGCGGTGGCCGGCTGGGCGGCGGGCGCGGTCATCTTCGGCGTGGCGGCCGTGCTGGTGGCGTTCCGGGTGGTACGGCGCATCGGCGATCGCCCGCCGCCGCCGGATTCGGGCCTGCCGGCGATGCCGCCCGCAGCCAACTCGCCCTTCTCCACCGGAAAGGCGGGCACGGTGGGTTAAATTCAGCCTGCCGCGATCTTCGCCTCGACGGCGGCGGCGATGGCGCGCTTGGCTTCTTCCTTCGTGCCGGACGTGTCGGACATCAACTGCTCGATGCGCAGGAAATCCAGCACGCGGTAGCCGGACACCGGCGGGCGCAGCAGCACGTCGGGCGGAAAGAGCTGCGCCTTGGCGTCGACGATCGAGCGCATCATGAGCTGCGTCGCGCCGTACATGAGGTCGATGGTGGAGGGCCGGCGCCCACCGTCCTGCGGCTCGCCCACCACGTCGACCCCGATCACGATGTCGGCCTTGCCGTGCAGGAGATCGAAGGGCACCGGATCGGCAAGCCCGCCGTCGACATAGAGCCGGCCGCCGCGCCGCACCGGCTTGAACACGGCCGGCAGCGCCGCCGAGGCGGCGACGGCGGAGATCAGGTCGCCGTCGTCGAACACCTCGACGCAATTGCCGTAGAAGTCGGTGCCGGCGACGAGCAGCGGTACGCGCAGTTCGGCGAAGGTGGCCGGCAGAACCGGCGGCAGGAAGGAGCGCAGGATGCGCTCGATGTCGAACTGCGTGACGCGAAAGCCCGCGCTCATCAGCTCGCCCAGCGTGCCCGGCCGCGACTTCCAGATGCGGGTCATGACCTCGGTGCGGTTGCCGAGCGTGGAGCGGGCGTAGTCCTCGATGTCGCGGCCGCTCATGCCCGCCGCGTAGCCGGCGCCGACGATGGCGCCGATGGACGAGCCGGCGATCAGCCTGGGCTTCAGCCCGAGCTCGTCCAGCGCCCGGATGACGTGGATATGCGCCAGCCCGCGCGCGCCGCCGCCGCCGAAGGCGATGGCAATCGTCGGGTCGCCCGCGCGCCGCTTCGCCGCGCCCACCTCCGAGGCCGCGTCGCCCTTGCCGCTGCGGCGCTGCGTGGTCGCGACTGCCAAATCAGCCTCCGTTGGTCGCCGGCCCCAGGATCATGATCGCCGGCTCGGCGCTCAAGAGGCGCCTGGCCATGGCGGCCGCGTCCTCGCGCGTGACGGCGCCGATCAGGGCGGGACGGCGGCGGATATAGTCTATGCCAAGTCCTTCCACCTGCAAGGTCACCAGCGTGCGGGCAATCGACGACGACGAATCGAGGTTGTTGATGGCGTAGGAGCCGATCAGGTAGCGCTTGGCATCGGCCAGTTCGTCCTCGGTCGGGCCTTCGGCGGCCATCTTCGCCACCACCTCGCGGATGACGGCGAGCGTCTCGGCCGCCCTGTCGGCGTTGGTCGAGGTGCCGATGGAGAGCGCGGCCGAATGGCGCGAGGTCGAAAGCCCCGAGCCGACGCCGTAGGTGAGGCCGCGCTTCTCGCGCACCTCCTCGAACAGCCGCGACGAGAAGGTGCCGCCGCCCAGCACCTGGTTCATCAGCGTCGCCGCGAAGAAATCCGGGTCGTCGCGCTTCACGCCCGGATAGGCGAGGCGGATGGTGGTCTGCGGCAGCGGATAGTCGACCCGCACCTCCTGCGCCAGCTTCGGCTCGACATCGGCGACGGGCACGAGGTCCGGCTCTGCCGGCAGCGCGCCGAACAGGCGGTCGAGCTCCTGCGCCACCGCAGCCGCGTCGATGGCGCCGACAACGGCGACATGCAGCTTGCCGCGCGCGAAGATGCGGGCATGAGCGGCGCGCAGGTCGTCGGCGGTGATGGTCGCCAGCGTCTGCGGCGTGCCGTCCTCGCGCCGGCCGTAGGGGTGGTCGCCGTAGAGCGCCCGCGAGAAGGCGATGCCGGCCTGCGTCTCGGGGTCGCGCGAGGACGCCTCGATGCCGGCGACGACCTGGGCGCGGATGCGCTCCAGCGGGGCCTGGTCGAAGCGCGGCCGGTTGACGGCGAGCGCCAGCAGGTCGAGCGCCTCGCGGCGCTTCTCGGCCAGCAGGCGCATGGAGCCGGACACGCCGTCGCGGCCCGCGTTGAAGCTCATCTCCGCGCCGGCCTCGTCCAGCGCGAGCTGGAAGGCGTCGGAATCGAGGTCGCCGGCGCCCTCGTCGAAAAGGCCGCTCATCAGGCCCATCAGCCCTTCCTTGCCGGCCGGGTCCTGCGTGGCGCCGCCCTCGAAGACGAAGCGGATCGCCACGATGGGCACGGTGTAATCCTCGACCAGCCAGGCGGTGACGCCGGAGGGCGAGCGCACCTCCTGGATGGCGGTCTCGGCGCGGGCGGGCGACAGCGCCGCCAGCATGAAGAACCAGCCGGCGAAAGCGAGCACGATGGCGGCGCGCGCCGGCGCGCTGATGGTGCGATTGCGATGCGGGGCCATCACGAGCGGTCCTCCTTGGCGGGCAGCAGATAGCCGGTGACGGAGCGGTCGAGCCGCAGGTAGCGCCGCGCGGCCTCGCGCACGGCCTCGGCGGTGACGGCGCGGATACGGTCGGGCCATTCCTCGACATCGGCGATCGTCATGCCGGTGGTCAGCGCCGAGCCGTAGATGCGGGCCATGCCCGACTGGTTGTCGCGGGCGAAGATCATGCTGCGGGTGAAGCGGTTCTTGGCGCGCTCCAGCTCGTCCTCGCCGACGCCGTCGGCGGCGATCTTCGCGATTTCGGCCGCCACCGCCGCCTCGACCGCCGGCAGGCCGTCGGGCGTGCGCGGCGAGGCGTAGACGCCGAAATTGGCCGGATCGAGCGAGGTGCCGCGATAGAAGGCGCCGGCGCTCGACGCGATGCCGGCCTTGACCACAAGCTCCTGATAGAGCCGGCTGCGGATGCCGCCGCCGAGAATCTCGGAAAGAAGGTCCAGCGCCTCGGCCTCGCCGGGGGCGGCCGTGGCGTAGGACGGCGCGACGACCGAAATCCGGACGCTCGGCAGCGTCACGCGCGGGTCGGTGAGCGTGACCGTGCGGCTTGTGTCCTGCGGCGGCTCCTGCGGGCGCACGCGCGGCGGCAGATCCGGTCCGCGCTCCACCTTGCCGTAGGTTTCCTCGGCAAGGGCGCGCACGGTCTGTGGGTCGACGTCGCCCGCCACGACCAGCACGGCGTTGTTGGGCGCGTAGTAACGGTCGTAGAAGGCGAAGGCGTCCTCGCGGCCGAGCTTCTCGATCTCGTGCATCCAGCCGATCACCGGCACGGCATAGGGATGGTTCTGGAACAGGGTGGCCTGCAATTCCTCCGACAGGATGGCGCCGGGGCTGCCCTCGATGCGCTGGCGGCGCTCCTCGCGCACCACGTCGCGCTCGGGCGCCACGACCTCGTCGGTGAGGATCAGGCCGCGCATGCGGTCGGCCTCGAATTCCATCATGCGCGGCAGCGCGTCGGGCGAGACCTGCTGGAAATAGGCGGTGTAGTCGTTGGAGGTGAAGGCGTTCTCGCTGCCGCCGATCTCGGCCACGGCGCGCGAGAACTCGCCCGCCTTGTGCTTTTGCGTGCCCTTGAACATCAGGTGTTCGAGGAAATGGGCGATACCGGACTTGCCGCGCTCCTCGTCGGCGCTGCCGACCTTGTACCACAGCATGTGGGTGACGACCGGCGCGCGCCGGTCGGGGATCACCACCACTTCAAGGCCGTTGGCAAGCGTGAAGCCGGTCACGCCGGCGCCGCGGGGGGTCTCGGCATGCGCCGGTGCGGCCACCAGCAGGAAAACGCCAAGGGCCAGGCTGGACAATCGCATGGGTCGCTCCGGTCGGGGAATCAGGCGGACTGGATGAAGCGCACGATCGTGTCGCCGTAAAGGCGCTCGTCGGTCACTTCAAAGTGCGCGGGGGGCTCGAAAGGCGCGTCGGCCGCCTCCTCGACCACGCAGAGCGCGCCGGGAGCCAGCCAGCCGCCGGCCCGCGCCGAGGCGAGCGCGGGCGCGGCGAGGCCCTTGCCGTAGGGCGGATCGGCGAAGGCCAGCGAGAACGGCGCCATCGTGCCGACCGTGCCGAGCGCGGTGGCGTCGCGGCGGAAGATTTTCGTGCGGCCCTGAAGGCCGAACGCCTCGACATTGTCGCGGATCAGGCCGCGCCCCTCGGCGCCTTCCTCAATGAAGACGCAAAACGCCGCGCCGCGCGACAGCGCCTCGATGCCGAGCGCGCCGGTGCCGGCGAACAGGTCGAGCACGCGCGCGCCTTCGAGCCGGTCCGGCCGGCGATGGGCCAGCACGTTGAAGATCGATTCGCGGGCGCGGTCGGAGGTCGGGCGGATCGCCGCCGTACGCGGCGCGGCAAGCGGCCTGCCGCGGAACTCGCCCCCGACGACGCGCATCTATCGGCTTTTCCCGCCTCGCGGCTTCCCGCCGAAAGGTTTTCTGTCGCCGGATTTGCCGCCGGAGGGTGGGCCCTTGCGGGGACCGCCGGCACCGCGCGGTGCGCCAAACGGCTTGTCGCCGCGCGGCGGGCGGGGCTTGCGCTCGCCCTCGGCGGCAAAACTGCGCTTCGGCCGCTCGGCGCCCTCGCCGCGCGGCTTCCACTCACGCTTCGGGCGCCCGGCCGGCGCGTCGCCGTCGCGCGGCGGGCGCGGACGATATTCCCGCTGCGGCCGCTCCGCCCCTTCCGAGAATTCGCGCTTCGGGCGCTGCCGGTATTCGCGCGCGGGCGCATCGCCGGTCGCCTTCGCCTCGGCACGCTCGGCCTTTCCCGGGCGCGCGGGCCTTGCCTTCCAGTCGCGCTGCGGTCGCTGGCCGTCGTCGCCGCGCGGTTTCCACTCGCGTTTGGGGCGATCCTCGCCGGCCGATCCCTCGCGCGGCTTGTAGGCGCGTTTGGGACGCTCCTCGCCCTCGGGCCGCGGCTTCCACTCGCGGCGCGGACGCTCCGACCCCGTCTCGCCGGCAGCCCGTTCCGCCTTGCCCGGGCGAAAACGCTTGCCGGCCGCGTCGTGCCGTGCCTTGCGGTCGCCGGGCTTGCGGGGAACGACGGTCACCTTGTCGTCGCCGCGCGTCTCGACATCGTCGCGGCTGACGGGGCGGGCGCCGGGCGCCATCCACACATTGGCGGTGCGCGCCTTGCGCGGCTCGGGCGTGGCGCGCTCCGTCTGGCGCTTGCCGCCGCGCTTTTCGCCGCGAACGGGCGCGCTGGTCGAAAGGCGCGACAGGACCTGCTCGCGATGGCCCTCGCGCTCGCGCCTGCGGTTGCGGATCAGCCCGCCTTCCTCTTCCTTCATCGGCGGACGCTCGCGGCGCGGAGCGGCGGCAGGGCGGGCGTCGTCCCGTGCCCCGGCAGGCGCGGCGCGCTGTGCCGCCGCCTGCCCCAGAGGCGCGTCGAAATTGGCGCCCGATTCCTCGATGAGGCGGGGCCCGAGCTGATCGCGCAGCATGCGGCCCTTGAGCTCGCGCACCTCGCCCTCGGGCAGGTCGGCGAGCTGGAACGGGCCGAAGGAGACGCGGATCAGCCGCGTGACCTCCAGTCCGAGCGAGGCCATCACGTTCTTGACCTCGCGGTTCTTGCCTTCGCGCAAGCCCACCAGCAGCCACGCATTGGTGCCCTGCCGGCGCTCCAGGGCGGCCTCGATGGCGCCGTAGAACACGCCGTCGACGGCGATGCCGTCCTTGAGCGCGGCGAGCTTTCCCTCGTCGACCTCGCCATGGACGCGCACGCGATAGCGGCGCAGCCAGCCGGTCTGCGGCAGCTCGAGCACGCGCGCCAGCCCGCCATCGTTGGTGAGCAGCAGCAGCCCTTCGGTATTGATGTCGAGCCGGCCGACCGTCATCAGCCGCGGCAGGTCCTGCGGCAGCACGTCGAACACCGTGCGCCGGCCCTCCGGGTCGCGGTTGGTGGTGACGACGCCGGCCGGCTTGTGGAACAGGAACAGGCGGGTACGCTCCAGCTCGGGGATGGGCTGGCCGTCGATCTCGATGCGGTCGCCGTCGCGAACGGTCAGAGCCGGCGTGTCGAGCACCTTGCCGTTGACCTTGACGCGGCCGTCGGCGATCAGCGCCTCGGCCTCGCGGCGCGAGGCCACGCCGGCGCGAGACAGGCGCTTGGCGATGCGCTCGCCCGCCTCTTTCGGCGCTTCCTCGGCCTGCCTGCGCTGTCCGCGCTTCCTGGTCTTGTCGTCGTGCATGATGGCCTTTGCCCCCGAGCGCGGGTAACTACCAGAGCGTTGCCCACCGCGCGAGTGAAACATTGATCCGCCAGATCGCCCCGCCCCCGGATATCCGCCCGTGACCCGGCCCGATTTCATGGCGATCGCGCTGGAGGAGGCGCGCGCCGCCGCCGCGCGCGGCGAGGTGCCGGTGGGCGCCGTCGTGGTGCGCAACGGGGCCGTGCTGGCGCGCGCCGGAAACCGTACGCGCGCCGACGCCGACCCGACCGCCCATGCCGAGATCGTGGCGATCCGCGCGGCGTGCCGCGCCGAGGGCTCGGAGCGGCTGCCCGACGCCGACCTCTACGTGACGCTGGAGCCCTGCCCCATGTGCGCGGCGGCGATATCCTTCGCCCGCATCAGGCGGCTCTATTTCGGGGCGAGCGACGAGAAGGGCGGCGCCGTCGTCAGCGGCGCGCGGCTCTACGCGCAGCCGACCTGCCACCACGCGCCGGAGGTGTATGGCGGGCTCGCCGAGACGGAGGCCGCGGCGCTGCTGGTCGATTTCTTCCGGGCGCGGCGGGACGAAGGCTGAACGGCCGCCCCGGCGCACAATAATCCCGCCGGATGCCGGTCCTGCTGGATGACCGTCCTACTGGATGACGACGGGCGTAATCGGCCCGGCGGTGACCTTCCCGTCCTTCTTGCGCTTCTTGGCCTCGCGCTCGGCGGCCCGCTCCTTGCGGTCCTCGCTCTCGCCCAGCTCGCCGACGGGGGCGGTGGCCGAGGGCTGGCGGTAGTCGAGCGGCGGCTCGCTCAGGAAGCGGCGATTGGCGGACGAGCTCGCCATGGAGGCGCGCTGCTGGCGATAGGCCTGCTGCTGCTCGCCGGGGGTCATGTCCTCGGCCGCCTTGATGTCGTTGATCACGTTCGAGCGATAGGCGGGGTTGTCCCGGTTGGCGGTCGCCTCGGCGCGGACGCGGGCCAGCCGCTGCTCCGGCGATTCGGGCCAGCCCATGCTGGTGGAGGCGGTCACGCTGTCCTGCGGCGAGGGCAGGACGGCGGTCGTCTCGGGCTTCACCAGAGCCGGGCGCGGCTTGTAGTCGATCTCGTTGCGCTCCGTGGCCCCGAGGCCGATCGAGAAGGCGCCGGAGAGATCCTCCAGCAACTGGGCGTTCGCCGTCTTGTCGGTGCCGTAGGTCGGCGAGCCCATGCAGCCGGCCAGCGCCAGCAGAAAAACGCCGACGACGGCGGACGACAAGGCGCGCTGCGCCGATCGCAATTCGGAAACGGTCAAGACCAGCCCTCTCGAATCCCGGCAAAGGCCGGGTACTCCATCACGCACAGGCCAAAAGCCTGAATCCGGCGAGAAGATGACGCCAGATGGTTTCCGCTTCCTTTTACCGCATGAGAGGCCGCGCGGCAACGGATGGCGCCGGGCACCGCTTCGCGGCGTTAACGCGGCGGGAGGCAAAGCCCGCCGCGCGCCTCAGATGCGGCCGAGCGCCTTCAGCTCGCGCAGCGCGGCGGCGTCGCGGGCCGACACGTCGGGGAACTCCGGGTCCGTGCCGACATCGTCGGTGTAGCGCCAGGAACGGGCGCATTTGCGCAATCCACGCCCCTCTGCCTGCCGAACCATGACCCTAACCAACTCGACATGACCGCTCTCAAAACGCACTTCCCCACTGTGGCCGAAGCGCTCTCCTACGGGCTCCTCAAACTCCAGAATAGTTTCAACATCTTCCGTTGAGAACTCAGCGCCGGATGTGATGAAAATCTCGGCGGGGTCAAGTTCTTCAAACGCGTCAACAACTACCTGATCTGCGAAAACGACAGGCTCCGCCTCCAACGAGGAGCCAATCTTTTTGTCCGCTCTCGCTGTTTCCAGAGCGCCAGTTACCGCTCGCCGCACTTGCCGGATGATACGCCACTTCTCGGCCAGCGCCTCGTCGCGCCATTCGGCGGGAATGGCGCGGAACTGCTCCAGATGCACGGAATCGACGTGCGGATAGCGCTCGCGCCACGCCTCCTCGGTGGTGAAGGGCAGCATCGGCGCCAGCCATGTGACGAGGTTGTCGAACAAATGCCGCACGGTGACGATCGCCGCCTTGCGGCGCAGGCTCGACGGCGCGTCGCAGTAGAGCGCGTCCTTGCGGATGTCGAAATAGAAGGCCGACAGCTCCACCACCGCGAAGTCGCTGATCGATTTGGCGATGCGCTTGAAGTCGAAGGCGTCGTAGCCCCTGCGCACGATCTCGTCGAGCTCGGACAGCCGGTGCAGCATCAGCCGCTCCAGCTCCGGCATGTCGGAAAGCGCCACCTCCGAGCCCCCCATATCGGCGGGAACGTCATGGGCGAGCGTGCCGAGCATCCAGCGGATGGTGTTGCGCAGCTTGCGGTAGGCGTCGATGGTGGTCTGGATGATGTTCCTGCCGAGCCGCTGGTCCTCCCAGTAGTCGGTCGTCATCACCCACAGGCGCAATATGTCGGCGCCGGACGTCTTCATCACGTCCTGCGGAAACACCTGGTTGTTCAGCGACTTCGACATCTTGCGGCCGTCCTCGGCCATGACACGCCGCC
>CAZVTK010000056.1:0-25315 GCA_964629765.1 uncultured Mesorhizobium sp. | reverse complement strand
GGGACGGCGCAGAGGATGGCCTCGCCGCCGCGATCGAGCTGGTTCTGGATGCGCACCCGCGCGCCCGGCGCGGCGCATTCGGGCGCGAGGCGGACGATCGCCACGGGCCCCGCGTCGAGCTTCACCGAGCCCATGAGGATCGGGCGTTGCGCCTGGAAATAGGGATCCGTGCTGTGATGCACCTTGGTGAGCGCGCTCACGGTGCCGGTATCGGCGACGGCCTCCCACCGCAGATCGTCCGACAGGCAGTGCGGGCAGAATTCCTGCACCGGGTAGTGAACCGTTCCGCAACCCTTGCAGACCGGCAGGCGGAAGCGGCCGAACGCCGCCTCCGACGTCAGCTGCCGTGAAACGCGCCCGCGAAGGCGCGGCGGCAGATCCGGCCGGCGCTTCATGCCACACTCCCTGTTTCGAGGATGACGGCGGCGTTGCAGATGCCGCGCTCGTAGTTGACCGTTCCGAAGCCGTTGACGAGGCCCACGCGCGCGCCCGGAACCTGCGCGCCCATGGCCTGCCCGGTGAGCTGGCGCAGGCCCTCGGTGACGTTCTGGTATCCCCCCGCCGCGCCCGCCTGGCCGATGGAGAGCATGCCGCCATTCGTGTTCAGGGGCAGGTCGCCCTCGATATCGAGGCGCCTCTCGCGCAGGAGCTTCGGAGCCTCGCCCGGGCGGCAGAAGCCCATCGCCTCGAGCTGCATCATCACGATGACGGGGTAGTCGTCGTAGGCTTCGAAGAAATCCATGTCGTCGGGGCCGAGGCCGGCCTGCGCGTACAGTCCCTCCGACTCGTCGAGGAGGCCGAAGCGGGACATGACCGGATCGTCGGGAAACGCGTTGTGGCGCTCGACGGAACCGAGAATCGTGGCGTGCGGGAGCCCGGCGCGGCGGGCGCGGTCCTGCGACATCACGAGGAAGCCGTCGCTTCCGCTCATGCGCGTGACGCAGTCGAGCAGCCGGAGCGGCTCGGCGATGAGGCGCGAGGCCAGATAGGCTTCCATCGTCAGCGGCGTGCGGTAGAGGGCGAGCGGGTGGGTGATCCCGTTGGCGCGCTGGGCGATGCAGACGCGCCCGAAATCCTCGGCGACCGCGCCATGGGCGCGCATGTAGTTGTCGGTGATCATCGCGAAGACGGCGTTCTGCCCGCCTCCTCCGTACGGGTAGACGTGATCCCGCTGGAAGCTGGAGAACGAGGCGTTGAAGCCGTAGCCGTACTGGGCGATGTCGCCCGACAGGCAGGCGACGATCTCCGCGTCGCCGCTCTGGACGGCTCGCGCGGCTCGCTTGAGGGCGATGACGCCGGACGCTCCGCCATAGGGCAGGTCGAGCAGGAAACGCGGCGATACTCCAAGGTACTGGGTCAGCGACGCCGCGTTTTCAGGCCCGAGCAGATAGCTCGAAACGACGAGGCCGTCGATCTCCGTCTTGGCGATGCCGGAGCGGGCGATCAATTCCGCGAAGGTCCGGCTCAGGAACCACGGCATGCTTCGCCGCGACGTCCGCGCGTAACCGGACGTCACCGGCACGGCGACGGCGACCCCCGAATAGCTGCTTGCTACAGACGACATTGCATTGCTCTCAACAGTTTGCCGGGCGCGCCCGGGGCGGGCGCTTCGATGCAGTCATGCTGCGGTCTTCCTCCGCCCGCAGGCGGTTGCGTTCGACGCGCCGGGCGCATGGCGCACTCAGGGTTGCAGGACGACACGGCCGATCACCTCCCCACTTTCGACGAGCGCATGCGCGCGGGCGGCCTCCGCCAGCGGCAGCACCGCGGCCACGCGCGGATGCAGAACGCCCGCGGCGACGAGGCGGACGGTGTCCGCAAGCTGGTCGCGGCGGGCATTGGTGACGCCGAACAGGGCGGCGCATTTGAAGATGAGGCGGGCGGGATTGAACGGCACCTCCTCGCGGAACATCTGGCCGATGGCGAGGTAACGGCCACCAGTGGCGAGCGCCCGCAGGGCGGGGCCGAAGACCCTGCTGCCGACCGCATCGACCACGACGTCTGCGCCCTCCCCGCCCGTCAGCGCCCTCATCTCGCCGGCAAAATCATGCCCGGCCGGCGCGACGAGCACATGGTGCGCGCCGGCCTCGTCGAGCGCGGACGCCTTGGCCGGCGACCGCGTCAGGGCGACGACCGTGGCGCCCGCCGCGCGGGCGATCTCCACCGCCGCCAGCCCGACGCCGCCGCTGGCGCCGGTGACCAGCACATGCTCGCCGAGCCTGACCGCCGCGATGTCGCGCAGGGCGCCGAGCGCCACCGCGGTGGAGCTGCCGAGCATGCAGGCCGTGGCGAAATCGAGGGCGTCGGGGATGGGAACGACCGCATCGGCCGGGACGGCGACATATTCGGCGTAACCGCCCGACACGACGCGGCGGTCCGGGCAGGCCGTCTCCATGCCGTTGCGGCAGCGGCGGCACAGGCCGCAGGTGGAGAAGCCGGTGGTGCAGATGCGCGCGCCCGCGGCGACCGAGGCGACGCCGGCGCCGACCGCGACGACCGTTCCGGCGATCTCGTTGCCAGGCACTTTCGGCAGCGGATGGGCCGACCGCAGCGTGCCGTTGCGCTCGACGATGTCGTGGTACGGCACCCCGACGGCACCGACCTTCACCAGCACCTCGTGCGTGCGCGGCTGCGGGTCGGGCCAGTCGCCCAGCTTGAGGACCGAGGGAGGACCGCTTTCGCGAAGAACAACCGCCTTCATGACCTGCCCTCCGACGATCCGGCGCCGCTCACCGCCCGGCGGCCGGGGCGGGCGCGTCCGCGCCGCTCGTCTCGCGGCCCAGCATGACCTCGAGGTCGCCACGGATGATCTTGCCGCTGCTGCTGCGGCGCAGGTCGGTCTCCTCGATGAAGCGCACCTCCTTGGGCACCTTGTAGGTGGCGATCTGGCTGCGGCACGCGGCGATCGCCTGCTCCTGCGTCAGCGCCGCGCCCGGGTCGCGGACGATGAAGGCGACGGGCACCTCGCCCCAGCGCACGTCCGGCTTGCGCACGACCACCACGTCGGCGACGCCGGGCAAGGTCATCAGCACGCGTTCGATCTCGGCCGGATAGATGTTCTCGCCGCCGGACTTGATCAGGTATTTGCGCCGGTCGACGAAATCGAGCGTGCCGTCCGGATTGCGCCTCAGCATGTCGCCGGGGTGGAACCATCCGCCGCGGAACGCATGGGCGTTGGCCTCGGGCGCGCGCCAGTAGCCGCTGAACATGGTGGGCGCGCGCACGGCGATCTCTCCCGCCTCGCCGTCCGGCACGTCGTTGTCGTCCTCGTCGACGAGCCGCAGCAGGCAATAGGAGCTCTGGTGCTTGGAGAGGCTGGTCGGCACGACGCCGATGGGGATGAGGCCCTTGCTGGCCGGCGGCCAGCCCGATTCGGTGGAGCCCAGGCTGTTGCAGAAGGGGGCGCCGACGAAGGTCGTGACCTCGGCGATGCGGGCCGGGGGGATGAGGTCGGCCATCAGGCCGGTGGTGCGCACGCTGAGCGGCCGGAGGCCCGTTCGCCTGAAAGCGTCGAGGATGCGGTCGACCACGCCGGGCACGATGCCGAAATGGGCGATGCGCTCGCGCGAGGCGATCTCGATGAGCTGCTCGGCGTCGAAGCCGTCCAGGACGATGACCTTGGCACCGCGCATCATGGCGCCGAGCGTGCTGTCGGTGCCGCCCATGTGGAACATCGGCGGCCAGGCGATGAAGTTGTCGTCCGACGAGACCGGCACCGGCTCGATGCGCTGCAACATGGCGCGCACCACCTCGGCGCGCTGGCTGAGCACCGCCCCCTTGGGCAGGCCGGTCGTGCCGGACGTGTAGATGAGGATGAGGCCGTCCTCGGGGTCGGCGACCTCGGGCGGCTCGCGCGAATCCGCACGCGCCAGCATCGCCTCGTATTCGTCGCCGAAGACGACGCTCGACGGCACGCCGTGATCGATGCGCGCGAGCACGGGCGTCAGCCGCTCCGAGCAGAACACCAGCTTCGGGTCGGCGAGCGCCAGGCAATACTGCATCTCGGAATCCGCCAGCCGCCAGTTCTGGCAGGCCACCAGCACCCCGAGCTTGGCGGAGGCGAGCATGACCTCGACATATTCGCTGCGGTTCTCGGACAGGACGGCGACGCGGTCGCCGCGCGCGAGGCCGCGCGCCGCCATCGCATGGACCAGCCGGTTCACGCGCTCGTTGAGCTGCGCGTAGGTCCAGACGCGGCCGGCCTCCTCCAGCGCGGGGCGCGACGGGCCCAGCCGCGCCTGCTCGCGGAACAGCGACCCCACGGTCGTCCCGAACCTGATCGCCCCCGGCAGATCGCCCATATGGCCGATGCCCGTCATCGTCTCTCGCCCCTCATTCCTGGAACGCTTCCTTGCGGGTTTCCCTGAACTGCGGCAGCACGATCAGGGCAACAACAGCCACCGACATCGCCAGCAACGTCGCCGAGATCGGCCGTTCGATGAAGACCATCGGGTCGCCGCGCGAGATCAGGAGCGAGCGGCGCATGTTCTCTTCCATCAACGGCCCGAGAATGAAGCCGAGCACGAGCGGCGCGGGTTCGCAGCCGAACTTGTAGAGGACGTAGCCGAACAGCGCGAACAGAGCCATGATCACGAGCTGCTCGACATTGTTGTTGATGCTGAAGACGCCGATGATGCAGAACATGAGGATCGCGGGATACAGCATCCGGTACGGCACCGAGAGCAGCTTCACCCACAAGCCGATCAGCGGCATGTTGAGCACGAGCAGCATCAGATTGCCGATCCACATGCTGGCGACCATGCCCCAGAAGAGGTCGGGACGCTTGGTCATCACCACCGCGCCGGGCTCGATGCCCTGGATGATCATGGCGCCCATCATCATCGCCATCACCGCATTGCCGGGCACGCCGAGCGTCAGCAGCGGGATGAAGGAGGTCTGCGCCGCCGCGTTGTTGGCGGCCTCGGGTCCGGCCACGCCCTGGATCGCGCCCTTGCCGAAGCGCGAGGGATCGCGCGCCAGCTTCTTCTCCACCGTATAGGCGGCGAAGGATGCGAGGATGGCGCCGCCGCCGGGCAGGATGCCGAGCAGCGAGCCGAGGCCGGTGCCGCGCAGCACGGCGGGCCAGGAGTCGCGAAAATCCTGCCCGGTCGGCCACACGTCCCTGAACCGCGTGGTGACGGCGGCCCGCATGTGATCGCGCGATTCGAGATTGCGCACGATCTCGACAACGCCGAACATGCCGACCACGAGGGGCAGGAAGTCGATGCCCTCCCAGATCGCCGAGAGGCCGAAGGTGTAGCGTTGCTGACCGGAATTCACGTCCGTGCCGACGAGCCCGAGCAGAAGGCCGACGAACACCATGGCCACGGCCTTGAGCACGGAGCCGTGCGCCAGCACGACGGCGGCCGTGAGCCCGAGCACCATCAGCGAGAAATAGTCCGGCGAGTTGAACTGGCTCGCGAAGGCGGACAGGGTGGGACCGAAGGCGGCGATGAAGATCGTTCCGACGCAGCCGGCGAAGAAGGAGCCGAGCGCGGCGACCGCGAGCGCCGGGCCGGCGCGGCCCTGAAGCGCCATCTGGTGCCCGTCGATGCAGGTGACGATCGACGACGCCTCGCCCGGAATGTTGACGAGGATCGACGTGGTCGATCCGCCATATTGCGCGCCGTAATAGAGGCCCGCGAGCATGATGAGCGCCGAAAGCGGCTCCATCCCGAAGGTGATCGGCAGCAGCATGGCCATGGCCGGCACCGGGCCGATGCCCGGCAGCACGCCGATCAGCGTTCCGAGAAGGCACCCGAGCAGGGCAAATCCGATGTTCTGCAAGGTGAGCGCGGCGTTGAAGCCGATCGCCAGATTGCTGAAGATGTCGAATTCCATCTAGCGCCCCCACCATGCAGGCAGGGGCTGCCTGAGCCCGTAGACGAAGACGAAGACCACGAAGAGCGCCAGCGCGGCGCCCAGCAGGAGCGTCTCGCGCAGGCTCACGTCCCGCCGCGCATAGGCCGAGCCCACCGTCACGACGACCGTCGTCAAGGCGAGACCGATCCACTCCAGCAGATATCCCGACGCGGAGATCAGCGCGAGGATCAGGAGAAGCGGGCGGAAATGGAACGGCTCGACCGCCGGGCCGGCAACCATCAGGCTGCGCGCGCCGAGGACGAGGCCGATCAGGATCAGGAGAGCGCACAGAAGCATGGGGAAATAGCCGGGGCCCATGCGCATGGCCGTGCCGACGGCGAGATCGCGGCCGAACACGATGCCGGCGAGGCCGATGAGGATGAAGACGATTCCCGCTCCCAGATCCTGGAAGCTGCGCACCCGAATCATGGCGTCTCCCCCCGAGCGCCGATCGCAGTTGGCTGCATCGGATTGTTATCTTTCATTACAATTATGCTGGCGCCCGGTCAACCTTTTCCGAGAGCTGCGCGCGAGCGGCCGCACGCGTGCCGGCGCCGGCCGGCCTTCGCCGAGCCGTCGGGAGATCAAGCGGGGATTGCGGCTTATGCTTCGGTGAAGCGGACGACGACCGGGCCATGCCGGCAGCGTCCCGCGCAAGGGATACGCAGGGTCGGTTCCGGCGGATCGGAAACGTTCGGCTGGGTGCCTGATTTTCTTCGGGGGCTGGCAGGGGCAACAGGGCTCGAACCTGTGACCTGCGGTTTTGGAGTTCCCTGCTCTCGTCTAAAGAACTCAATCCTTCTCTAACGCATTCTCACACCGGAAACCCGAGAAAGCCAGCATTTCCGCCCTTTCTCTCTGGTCTGTTGTGTTGCGTTGGCATCATGATATAACGCCGCCTAACCCAATTTGGCTGTTACCCCGGCGTTACCCCATGCCGAAAGGACTCACTGCGGAAGGCGTAAAACACGCGAAACCTTTAAGGATTCGCGCGGAAATCCCTGACGGCTATCTGCCCGGGCTGTACCTTGTGATCCAGCCGAGCGGCGTCAAGAGCTGGGCCGTTCGCTACCGTTTCGAGGGCAAGCCCACGAAGTACACCCTCGGGCGGTACCCTGCCCTATCCCTTGCCGATGCCCGAACCAAAGGCCAGGAAGCCTTGCGCAAGGTGGCCGAAGGGAAGAACCCGGCCACCGACAAGGCGAAGGCGAAGCGCGTCGCCAAGCTCCCGACCCGAATTCCGAAATCGAAGATCGTGGAATTTGAGGCGGTCGTCGCCGACTTCATCGAACGCTACGCCAAGGTGAAGACGCGAGCTTGGAAAAATACAGAGAGCATGCTGAAGCGGCACTTCGTGCCGCACTGGAAAGGCATGCACGTCGCTGACATTCAGAAGAGCGACGTCATTGAGGTTCTGGATGGCATGGTCGACTCCGGCTTGGGACCGGGTGTCGATCGTGCCTTCTCCCAGCTACGCAAGATGTTCAACTGGCTGGTCGAAAACGATCGCCTCAAGAGCTCTCCGTGCGCCGGGCTGAAAAAGCGCTTCGAGGACGTACCGCGTACCCGTGTCCTCTCCGATGAGGAAATCTACATCTACTGGACCGCCGCCCAGCAAACTGACTACCCATTCGGTCCCGTCTTCAAGCTGCTGATGATCCTCGGGCAGCGCCTCAACGAGGTCGGCGGCATGTTGTGGTCGGAGATCGACGAGTATGATTTATGGAGCATTCCCCCGACCCGTACGAAGAACAAAAAGCCGCATGATCTGATCGTGCCGCGGCAGGCGCTCGAGATCATTCGAGCCATCCCGCGGGTGCCGTTCGACGTGGTGATGGATGGCGTCCACAAGACGATCGATTCCGAATTCGTCTTCACCACAACCGGCCGCACGCCCGTATCCGGCTTTTCGCGGGCGAAGGAGCTTCTGGACAAGAAGATGCTGGAGATCGCCCGCAAGCGTGCTGAGGAGGTCGGCAAGGATCCGGACGAGGTCGCCATCGCCGATTTCACCAACCACGATATCCGGCGCACTGTCACCACGCACATGGCGAAGCTCGGCATCCCCCCGCATGTCTGTGAGGCGATCTTGAATCACATCAGCGGCACGATCAGTGGTGTCGCGGCTGTCTACAACAGGCACAAGTTCAACGAGGAGAAGAAGGAGGCCTTGCAGAAATGGGCCGACCATCTCGACCTGTTGATAGCGAAGCAGCTCGGCACGAACGTGGTGGAGCTGCGCGCGTGACCGCGCGTTTCACTGTTGTCAGCAGGACATGTGCCCTCACGTTAGAACACTTGACGAGCACTCACGTATCCTGATTCAATCCGCCTTGATGGTGTTCGCCCCTGGTAGTTCTCGCCTTGCGAGTTTGGGACCGGCGCGGCCAGCCTGACGATAGACTTAGCCTACTGGCTTTGATCGCGCGGAATCCAAGGTTCTGTGGGTGTGCGATCAATACAGATGAGCGCGGTCGCGATCACATGTCTGCATTGTGGCAGATGTGTTTTCGCGGCCGCGCTTTTTTCATTTTCAGCCTCAGAAAGGAGTTCACCGTGAGAGAGGCGGAAGAAATCGCGATCACCGGCCGGGCCACAGGAGCCCAGGTCGAACCTCACCGCTATCTGTCGGCGCCGCAAGTGTGCAGGCGATACGGCATCTCCGACATGACGTTGTGGCGATGGCTCCGCGACGAGAAGATGGCTTTTCCAGAGCCGATGGTCCGAAACCGCCGGCGCTATTTCCTCGAGGCTGATCTCGCCGAGTGGGAACGTCAGAGAGTGACGGCAGCATGAGCGGCCGGAACTGGGACCGCGATCGCTCACGTCAGCTCGTTCGCGACCGCGGCGTCGACAAGGTCGCCGATATGGGCGTTCATCGCATACCGCCGCCGGCGCGTACGAAGCGCGCCGGGTATGGCAGCGTGGCGGCCGCCGCTCGATGGCTGATCACGAACCGCCAACGCCTGCGTGACGAGCATCGGCATGCCGTGCCCGAATTGATCGTCGAATTCGGCCTCAGCACGAAAGAAGCCTGCGAGGCGATCCGCACTGCCCATGAGCAGGAGCGGCGACCATGACGACGACGGCGCCGTGGTTTCGGCTATTCGCTGCCGAGTTCCAATCGCAGACCAGTAGCATGAAGGCGATCGAGAAGGGGGTCTACATCACCCTCCTGATCGCCATGCATGAAACCGGCAAGCCCGTCGCTGATGATACTCGCCGGCTCGCCCGCCGATCAGGAACCACGGTGAAGGCTTTCGAGGGTGCGCTGACAGCCCTCATCGAAGCGGGTCTGATCCTAAAATCAGCGGCCGGATTGTGGTCACCAGCAGCGCAGCGCGAGACGGAAAACCGCGCGTCAAAATCGAAAAGTGCGCAAGAAAACGCGTCGATGCGTTGGGAAAAAGCCCAACGAAATCAACGCCAGAAAAATACGCCCGTAGGTAAGAGTCAGAGTCAGATATCAGATTCAGAGCGTGAAGCTCTAAATGAGCTTCACGCATCTGATAGCGCTGAGTTAACAGGTCATCGCTCTACGTCGAAGGTTGTAGGTCAGGAAGAGACGCGCCTTGACGGCGCGTCTTCCAACCATCGCATAGTCTATCGAATCGACGATGATATCGACGTTCCCAGATACGGTCCCTGTACCTGCATCGACGATTCATCGGTCAACCAGGTCAAGGTCAGATGCCACAGCACCGGCGATGTGATCGACGTTGAGATACTCGCTGACGGCAGGCCTCGCGCTATGGAAGACCTGTCCTGGATGGAAGAGTCCTTCGAGGAGGATGACGATGCAGCTTGAGCTCGACCTTCGGCCGCCGCGCCCTTCCGCGGAGATCAGAGTGTTCCCCTGTCATCGTATGGTCGGCGCGATCCGCGCTACGGTAGATGATGCGCTCGCATCGAAGGCGCCGCAGTCCGTTCTCCGCAAGGAGCTGTTTCTCTGGCGCCATCGGCTGGTGCGATTGCGCGTACCCGCTGGCGATATCGAGCGGTCGGTGGCGCGGTTCCGCCAGGAACTGATCTGCGAGATGCTGCGCCGTCAACGTGGTATCGCCAGCCTCCGGCGCGGAGGCGCAGCTTGACCCGCCGCACCATCGAGCCACCGACCCTCGCGCCCGAGGCACTGGATATCGACAGGATCCTCGTCGGAAAGCCGGAGAAGCTGTGGGGGCGAAAGACCATCGCCGCAGAGCTCGGCCTTCCGGAGGATGCCGTCACCACGCTCGCGGAGCGTGACGACACGCCGATATTCCGGCCCGGGGGCCGGTATTTCGCCCTCAGGTCGGAACTTCGCAAGTGGTTGCGGACAAAACCGGCCAAACGCCGAAAGAAGGCAGAAAAAGCCGTCTAGGAATTTCATCCGCGCCGTCGGCATAAGCTGGCGATGCGATTGCCGTGGCCGTTCCGACGCGAGACCAAACAGACCGACGCCGAAATCCTTGCGATGCTCGGCGGCTCGGTGGCAACCGCGTCCGGCATGGCGGTTTCCCATGACACGGCGCTGCGCGTGCCGGCCGTCGCGGCTGCGGTGCGCACAATCTCGGAAGCCTGCGCCTCGCTGTCGTGCTTCGTGGTGGAGATTGCCGACGACGGCTCCGAGAACATCGACCGGGCGCACCCTGCCAACGCGCTGATCGCCGGCGAGGCCAACGACTGGACGTCGAGCTTCGAGATGATCCGCACCCTCGTCGCCGACGCGCTTTGCCGCGATCAGGGCGGCCTCGCCTGGGTGAACTGGGTGAACGGCAAGCCGATCGAGATCATCCGCTACCGCCCCGGCATCATCGCCGCGGAATACGATCCGCAGGGCACGGGCGAGCCGCACTACCGGATTAACGGCCGACCCGTGCCGCGCCAGCAGATCGTCCACCTGCGCTCCACCTTCGACAAATCCCCTGTCTCCCTCTGTCGCGAGGCCATCGGCGTGGCGATGGTGATGGAGCAGCATGCGGCGGCGCTGTTCGGCAATGGCGGCCGTCCGTCCGTGGTGTTGCAGACGCCGAAGCCCATCGGCGAGGCCGGCGCCGTCAACATGCTGAAGGGTTGGAAGACCTCGTTCAGCGACGGTTCGAAATCCGGCGGCGTTGGCATCGTCTACGACGGCACCACGGTCCAGCAGCTCACGCTCTCGTCGGTAGATGCGCAGTTCCAGGAACTGCGCGTCTTCCAGCTTCAGGAGATGGCGCGGGCCTTCAACATCCCTTCGGTGCTGATCGGCGAGTTGTCGCGCGCTACGTGGTCGAACAGTGCCGAGATGCAGCGGCTGTTCCTGATGCTCTGTCTGGAACCGTGGCTGCTGGCGCTGGAGAGTGCTTTTCGCCGGGCGCTGTTCCTCAAGGAAGACCGCGCCCGCTACGCCGTCCGCTTCGAGCGTGACGATTTCAGCAAAGTCGATTTGCAGGTGCTCGCCACCGCGATCAACAGCCTGGTCGCCTCACGCGTCCTCAGCCCGAACGAGGCGCGAGACTGGCTCGGCATGCCGAAGGGCCCGGCCGAGCTCGACAAGTTCGCCAATCCCAACACGGGGGCATCGCAGCCCGGCCAGCCCACCCCTGCCGGAAACCAGGCGCCCCCACCTCAGGAAGAGGACGACGACGATGGATCTCAGTGAACTCACCAAGCTGGCGGCGGACCAGGATGCGGGCCACACCTTCGAGCTGTTCAATCCGGAGAATGGCGCGCCAGTCGGCATCAAGGTCACTGTAGCCGGCCCGGACTCGGAGCGGACCCGCAAGGCCTACTTCCACATGCAGCGCGAGATCACCCGCCTTTCCGCGCGGAAGAACGGGCTGACCCCTGAGAAGCGCGAGGAGCTGTCGGCCGACTTCCTGTTCGCGGTGACGATGGGCTGGGAGGTGAAGGAAGGCGGCAAGGAACTGCCCTTCACCAAGGAGAATTTCGCCCGCTTGATGAAGGCCGGCGCATGGGTCCGAGCCCAGATCGATACCTTCGCAGGTGATCGCGCGCCTTACTTCGAGAAGGGCGAATGACCGTGGAACGTCTCTTCATCGAGACGAAACTCCTGACCGACGATGCCGGGGCCATCTCCGGCATCGCGTGGAAGTACGATCAACCCGACCGCATCGGCGACATGATCGCGCCCGGCGCCTTCGCCAAGGCCACGCTGCCGATCCCGATGCTGTTCGGGCACGACCTCGGCGACCCGATCGGCACGTGGGATTCCGCGACCGACAAGGCCGGAGGCTGGCACCTTACAGGCAAGCTGCTGGTCGACGAGGTGGCCCGTGCCCGCGAGGTCCGCGCGCTAGTCCGCTCCGGCGCCGTCAAAGGACTGTCGGTCGGATTCGTCACCGGGAAGGCCGAACCGCGGCAGGGCGGCGGCCGACTGATCAAGACACTGGAGCTGCTGGAAGTCAGCCTCGTGACCGTGGGGATGCACCCCGGCGCCAAGGTGACTTCGGCCAAATCGGCGGTGCAGGCGCTCCAGCTTGTCGCCGCCCTCAACCGCGCAACAGCGCTCATCGGAAAGGACCGCTGACATGATGCATGTCGGGAAGAATGCGCTGCGCAACAGCGTGGCCGTGATCCGCAAGGGTGACGACGACGACCCGGTTTCGATCGTCGCAAAGTCGATCGACGATCTGCAGAAAAAGGTCGACGAAGAGCTGAAGAAGGCCGCCAACGGCGAGGAACTGAAGAAGGCGCTGGACCGGCTCGCCGAGCTGGAAAAGAAGGCCAACCGTCCCGGCCTGCCGGGCGTGCCCACGGACGAACAGGCCGATATCGAGCGCAAGGCGCTCGCCTCGTTCATCCGGACCGGCTCCGATGTGGAGATCAAGGCGGCCAGCTCGACGCCGGATGCCGATGGCGGCTTCTTCATTCTGCCGACGATCGACACCACGATCCGCAACATGCTGGCCGACGTGTCGCCGATCCGCTCTCTGGCGGAAGTCGTCTCGATCGGCGGCAACACCTACGAGCGCTTCTACAGCAAGGGCAATCGCGGCGCGCAGTGGGTGCAGGAAAACACCGACCGGCCGCAGGACACGACCCGGCCGGAGCTGATCAAGCACACCTACGGCGTGCAGGAGATGTATGCCGCGCCGACCGCGACCCGCCATCTCGTGGAAGATGCCTCCTTCGACGTGGCCGGCTGGTTCAACACCTGGGTCGCCAACGACTTCGCGCTGACCGAGGGCGATGCGTTCTGGACCGGCGACGGGATAGGCGGCAAGCCGCGCGGCATCCTCGACTACACCATCGTCAACACGGCCGACGCGACGCGTCCCTGGGGCCAGCTCCAGTACGTGCCGGCGGGCCACGCCAGCGCGCCGACCGACGACAACCTGGCCAAGGCGCTCGTCGCCCTGGTGCTCACCCTGCATCCGCGCTTCCGTGGCAACGCCAAGCTGCTCTGCAACAACGCGACCTACATCCGCTTCCGGCAGCTGCAGGACACGGCCAAGCGCTTCCTGTGGGCGGCGACGGGCAACCTGGTCGAGGACGCCGAGAACGGTTCGATCCTCGGCTACCCGGTGATGATCGACGATCACCTCGAGGACATCGGCGAGAACAAGATCATCGCCGCCTTCGGCGACTTCAAGCAGGGCTACGTCGTGGTCGACCGCCACGGCCTGCGCGTCGAGCGCGATGCCGTCACCCAGAAGGGCTGGATCACCTACGACACCTATTCGCGCGTGGGCGGCGGGCTCGGCGACAGCCGGGCCATCAAGCTGCTCAAGGTCGCGGCGAGCTGAGGAGCAGCACCATGAAAGACCTCCATTCCCATCTTTCCGCCGCAGCCTCGCTGGTCCCGGCGGTGCATTCGGCGACCCTGAAGGGCTCCGCTGTCGACCTCAAGGGGTTCAATGCGGCCGAGCTTATCGTCAGCACCGGGGCGATCGTTTCGGACGGTCTCTACGACATCAAGCTGCAGGAATCGCCGACGACGACGGACGGCGATTTCACAGACGTTGACGCGGTCGACCTCATCGGCGCGCTGCCGGAGGCCCTCGCCGCCAGCACCGTCTACCGGCAGGGATACCGCGGCGGCCAACGGTACGTCCGCGCCGTCATCACCAAACAGTCGGGTACGTCGATCGCGGCTGGTGCTGTCATCATCTGCGGCCACGCCGCCATCTCCCCGGTGGCCTGACAATGCCCGCCCGCGCTCCCCGCGTCTGCGGCCATTGCGGCGGCATTCACCAGTCCGGTGAACGCTGCTCCAAGGTCGCGGCTGCCAACCGGGAACGGAAGGCTCGCCACGACGCCAAGCGGCCGCCGGCGCGGGAGCGCGGCTACGACCACGAATGGGAGCAGGCGCGCCGGGAATACCTCGCCGCCTTTCCATCCTGCAGGCGGTGCGGGAACCGGGCCTCGCTCGTCGATCACATCGTATCGATCCGCACCGCACCTCATCGCCGGCTCGACCGGACCAATTTTCAATCTCTCTGCCAGCCCTGTCACAGCGGCTGGAAGCAAGCTCGTGAAAGGAGCTGACGCACCATGTCTAACCTGTTCGCCACGGCGCACACCAAAACGTATATCGGAGGGCCAAAGGCCTTCTCCGATGCCGACTTCGTGGCTTCCGACTTCACGGGCGTCTCCTGGACCGAGATCGGCGGAACAACCAACCTCGGCTCGGCCGGTGACACCTCCGAGCTGATCACGTCGAACCAGATCAATTCCGGCCGCACCCGCAAGCTGAAGGGCGTGAGGAACGCGGGCAGCATGTCGCTGGTATGCGATCTCGACCACAACGACCCCGGCCAGATCGCGCTCATCGCCGCGGAGAAGTCGAAGGACAGCTTCGCTTTCCGCATAGTGCCGTCCGACGCTCCTCCGGCTCGCTCGTCCACGGTCACCATGACCATCGCGGAGCCGGGCGTCGTGACGTGGAATGCCCACGGCCTCGCGAACGGCGATCAGGTGAAGTTCTCCACCACAGGCGCGCTGCCCACCGGCCTGACTGCCGGCACGACATACTTCGTGGTCGGCGCCGCGGAGAACACCTTCTCCGTCTCCGCCACGAAGGGCGGCGCGGCCATCGAGACTACGAGCACACAGTCGGGTGTCCACACCGCAATAACGGTGCCCACGCCCTCCGAGCGGCTGTTCGTGGCCTTCGTCATGTCCTCGGCCGAGCAGTTCGACGAGGCCAACAGCGTGATGAAGCTCAACGCGACGTTGGAGATCGACAGCAACATCGCGCGCGTTGCGCCGACCGGAGCGTGATCGACCTGATCCCCGGGTGGTCGACGACTTTCGGCCTCTCCCGGGGACCGGCGCGGGGCACTTCGCGCAAGATCGGAAAGAATTGGAGTTTTTCGCCGTGGCATTGTCGCTGAACGACCTGAAAGCCCAGCTCAACATCACGGCGAACACCGATGATGGGCTGCTGACACGGCTGCTGGCGGTCGCCACGAAGCAGGTGGAGCGGCAGCTCGGCTTCACGCTAGCGAGCATGGAGGGCGGCGCACCGGCCGACCTCGAGCATGCGGTCTACCTGCTGGCGGCACACCATTACGAAAACAGGGAGGCCACGCTCGTCGGCGTAACGGCGCAGGTCCTGCCCTTCGGGGTAGAGGCCATCGTCGCAGAGTACCGCAACTACACCTTCGGGCTTCCCTGCGCGGAGCCGGCCGATGAATGACGGCGGCATCTCCAGGCTGAAGCGACGGCTCGCGGCGATCCCGCAGCAGGTGAAGGAGGCGGTGCAGCCCGCGCTTCTAAAGCAGGCCAAGACGATGGCCGGCACCATGCGTCAGTTCGCGCCGGACGATCCGGCCACCGGAGCGCCCGACCTGAAGACCAGCATCACGGTCACGGCGGCTGGACAGCAGACACCGCCCTATAGCCAGCCTGGCGGATCGATGACGGTGCCGGAGAACGCGGTGGCGATCACCGTCGGCAACAGCGACGTGCGCTATCCCCACCTTCAGGAGTACGGCACCGCGCATCATGCCGCGCAGCCGTTCTTCTGGCCGGCCGTACGCCTGCATCGGAAGAAGGCGCAGCAGGCGATCAAGCGCGGTGTCGCGACGGCCGTGCGCAAGAACTGGGGCAAGCCGTGAGCGTCGACCACGCCGTGCAGACCGCCATCCGCGCCCGGCTGATCGCCACGCCGGCGGTGACGGCGCTGGTGCCCGCGGCGTCGATCCTCGACCGCAACGCGCGGCCGGCGCCCGACCCGTCTATCATCCTCGGCGAGGGGCAGTCGGTCGACGAGGGCAGGATCGACCGCAAGGTGCAGCGCGTGTTCGCCACGCTGCACGTCTGGAAGAAGGAACCGGGCCTCGCCGGCGTGAAGCAGATCGCAGGGGCCATCCGGACGTCAATCCAGTCCGCGCGGCTCGACCTCGCCGGCTACCACTGCGGCGACAGCCTCGTGCCCGCCATGCGCTTCCTGCGCGATCCGGACGGTGAGACGGCGCACGGCGTCGTCACCGTCGAGGCTGTCGTGAGCGAGGTCTGAGATGCGCGCCGGCAAGCTCGACCGCTCCATCGTCATCCAGTCCTTCAGCAACACGGTGCTGCCCGACGGCACGCCGGTGGAGAGCTGGACCACGGTCGCCACCGTGCGCGCGCAGCTCGTACAGGCCTCGACCGAGGAATATCTGCGCGGCTACGGCGAGACGGACAGCCTGGCCGTGATCTTCCGCATCCGGTGGCTCGCCGGCGTCACCACCGATCATCGTGTCCAGCACGATGGCAGGAACCTCAACATCCGGGAGGTGAAGGAGATCGGCCGCCGCAAGGGGCTGGAGCTTCGTTGTGAGGAGGTGCGGGCGTGAAGGGCACCAAACCCCAACTGGTTATCGACAACGACCCCGTGGCGATCGTGCCCGCGCCGCCGGCCTGGCTCTCCGCCGGCGCCAAGGCTGAATGGCGTCGCGTCATGCCCATCCTCGTTGAACGACGAATCCTTACCGATGCCGATCTCGGGAGCCTCGAAAACTATTGCCTTGCGCAGGCGAGGGTCCGCGATGCCGAGCGTGTGCTGAAGAAGACGACCGATCCGGATGCGTGGACGAAGCTGGTTCGCACCCAGGACAAGGCGATGGCCACGGCCCGGCAGCTGGCCGCCGAGCTCGGCCTCACCCCCGTATCGCGCAGCCGGCCGTCCATCCGGCCGGACGAGGAAGGAGATGAGGGCGATGACAACCCGCTCCACATTTCCTGACTGGATCTATGACGGTTCGGAGATTCCCGACCCGTTCGGCTATGGCGAGCGCGCGGTGCGCTTCTTGCGTGCGCTGCGGCATCCGAAGAGCACCTTGCCCGGCAAGGCGTTTCAGCTGGATCTCTGGCAGGAACGCGTCGTCCGTCGCATCTACGGACCTCGTCATTCAGATGGCACGCGCGTCGTCAGCACAGTCGTGCTGCTCCTTCCTCGCGGAAACCGCAAGACGTCGCTGGCAGCGGCGCTGAGCCTGCTGCACACCATCGGCCCGGAGCGGGTTCTCCACGGCGAAGCCACCTTCGCCGCCGTCGATCGCAAGCAGGCGAGCCGGGCTTTCAAGGAAGCGCTCGGCATCGTCCGCGCCGACAAGCGGCTGGTCAAGGCGACGCGCGCCTATGATGCCCACAACTCGGCGAAGAAGATCGTCTATCCCGCCGACGGCGTCACGCTCGAGGTGATCTCCGGCGACGCAGGATCCGCGCACGGCGCCACGCCGGCCTTCGTGCTTGCGGACGAGGTGCATATCTGGCCGAACCGCGACCTGTGGGAAGCGCTGACCACGGGTCTCGACAAGGCCGACAACCCGCTGCTCGTGGTCGCCACCACGGCCGGGCGAGGCCAGGACAACTTCGCTTGGGAGGTGATCGATGATGCCCGCAAGGTCGCCAGGGGCGAGGTGGACGATCCATCCATCCTCCCTGTGCTGTTTGAGGCCCACCGCGACGCGGACTGGCGTGACGAGGAGGTGTGGCATCGCGTCAATCCGGGGCTGAGGCACGGCTATCCCAGTCTTGACGGCTTCCGGCGGCATGCCCGGCGCGCCGAGCGCAGCGTCGGCGAGCGGCAGAGCCTCCTGCAGCTGAAGCTGAACGTATGGCTCGACCAAACCGTCGACCCCTTCGTCGACATGGTCATCTACGATCAGGGCCGCCGTCCGGTCGACGTCGATGCCTTGCGCGAGGATCCCTGCTGGCTGGCGGTTGACCTGTCTTCCACGATCGACCTTTCCGTCATCGTCGCCTGCTGGCGCACCGCCGACGGCTACGCCGCCGCGGCATGGTTCTTCTGTCCGGAAGACAACATCGACGATCGCGAGGACGGCTCCGGCGGCACCTATCGGCAGTGGGTGGGGGAAGGATTCGTGGAAGCTACACCTGGTTCGACCATCGATTTCCGGCGCATCAAGAACAAGATCGTCGAGCTCAACGAGATGTTCGCCATCCAGGAGATCGCATTCGATCCGTACATGGCCCGGCAGGTGCAGCCTGATCTCCTGGAGATGGGCCTTCCTGTCGTCGACATGCGGCAGGTGCCCTCGCTGATGATGCCCGCATTCCACGAGCTGGAGAGGGCGATCCTCGCCGGAGAGTTCTGGCATGGCGGCAATCCCGTATTGCGACACTGCTTCGAGAACGTCGTGGTGCGCCGGAACGATCAGGGCCACGTCGCCAAGTTCACGAAGGCGAAGAAGTGGCTTTCGATCGACGGTGCCGTCGCGGCCGCCATGTCCGTGGCGCGGTGCGCGGCCGGCGACAGCAACCGCTCCAGCTACGACACGGTGGAGGGCTGGGACGATGCATGGTTTGCGGCATGAGGTGAGAAATGTCTGACAATGCGGAACGGCTGATCGTCCTGCTTGAGGCGCGCATCCGCGACTTCGAGAAGAACATGCAGAAGGCGGCCGGAACCGCCGACGGCAGCTACCAGCGCATGAGGCGCGGCAGCAGGACCGCGACCGATCAGATGGCCGACGACATGCTGCGCTCGACCAACCGCATCAACCAGGCACTCGCCTCCACCTCGTTGAAGGCCGGGGCCTATGGGAGGGCATTCTTTGCTGGCGTCGGCAGTGGCGCGGTTGCGGCCCTGGCTCCCGTCCTCTCGCTCACGGCCGCGCTCGCTACAGCCAAGAAGGCCGTCGATGACTTCTCCAAGACCGGCGACGTGGCGGCGCGCCTCGGCGTGCATGTCGAGCGGCTTCAGGAATTGAGGTTCGCTGCCGAGCAGTCTGGCATGGCGGTCGACAATTTCGACGTGGCGTTCCGCAGGTTCATCCGCCGCTCGAGCGAGGCGGCACTCGGCGGCGGAGCGGCCGTTGGCGCGTTCCGGGAACTCGGCATCGAGCTTCGCGACAACGAGGGTCGGTTGAAGGAGTCCGACAAACTCTTGGGCGAGGTGGCCGACGCGCTGATGCAGGTGAAGACACCTGCCGACCGTCTGCGGCTCGCCTTCAAGTTGTTCGACACGGACGGCGCGGCGATGGTCAACGTGCTGGCCAACGGTTCGCGCGGCCTCGATGAATTCGCCCGCAAGGCCCAGGAACTCGGCCTGATTGTTGATCGGCACCTGATCGAAAGGGCGGAAGCGTTGGGCGACGAACTCGACGTTGCCACTCGCATCATCGACACGAAATTCAAGCAGGCGTTGATCTCGCTGGCGCCCGTGATTGTCATGGTCGCGGACGTGGCCGCGAGGCTCGCCGATGACATCCGCAAGGTGGTCGACGCTTTCAGAGCGCTCGAAGACAAAACCACAACCGCGTTGGACGACCGAATGCAATCGCTCGGCATGGAGCGGCTTAAGGTTGAGCGCGAAATCCTCGAAGTACAGGAGCAGCAGAGGGAGGGCGCCAGCATCACAGATGCGGCTACCGGCCGCGAAAGCCGCTACAACGAAGTGCTCGCCGAAAGGCGTGCTGAACTCGACCGGATTGCGGGCGAAGAAAAGCGCATCCTCGAGATACTGGAGTCGCGCCAGCGGGCTACCACGCGCCTTGAGGACAGTGGCTCAACTGTCGACGCCTCGGCAGAATATCTGAAGAACTACCGGCAGGAACTCACGCTGACGCAGCAGCAGCGCCGCCTCGCTACCGAAACTGAGCGCATCTTCAACGACGCTGTTTCGAAAGGCGCGGACATCACGCGGACGCAGGCCGAGGAACTGGCGAAGCTCACCATCGCCCGCGACGATGCCGAACGCGCCGCATCACGGGGCGTCAAGAAGCTCAAGGAGGAAAGCCAGCAGGCCATCGACGCCAAGGAGGCGCACGAACTCTACCGGCAATCGCTGGAGCTGGAGCGGGATCTACTGTTCGAGCGTGAGCAGATGTTCCGCGATCCCGTCGAGCAGCGCGTCTACGCCGAGCTGTACCGCCTTGGCATCGACATCAACTCCGTGCGCGGCCAGCAGCTCAAGACCGAGATCGAGATCACCGAGCGACTGTACGAGCAGAAGGAAGGCTTCGAAGACCTCGCCGGCATCGCCGCCGACATGTTCTCGCGTCCGCTCGCGGCCGGCGAGACGTTCTTCGACAGGATGATCAGCCAAGCCGGACAGTTCGGGCAGGCCCTCCAGAAGGCCATAGGCGGCAAGGCCGGCGCTGGCATCGGCGGGGCGCTCGGCGGCATGTCGGCCGGCTTCGGCGCGCAGGACCCTCTCATGGGCGCCTTCGGCGGGGCGCTGTCCGGCGCTTCGACCGGCATGGCGGCTGGTCCATGGGGTGCAGCCATCGGCGCCATCGCTGGCGCCTTCGGCGGCCCTGTTGGCGGCGATCTTCGACAGATACGGAAAAGGAGAAAGTGATGACGGCAGTCAATGTATTCCTGAGGCGCGACCGCGCGGTCATGATGACTGACGCGGCCTTGTACACAAAGGACGGTGAGGTCGTCGGCTTCGGACAGAAGGCGGTGGCGTTGCCGGGTCTGCGCGCGGTAATCAGTTGCCGGGGCGCGTTGATGGCGTTGGCGCTGTTGGCGCCGCAGTTTCCGATACGCTATCGCTCCTATGACGACATGGCCGAGCGTGCATCGGACGATCTGCGGTCTTGGTACGACGAGACCATGTCGGTGCTCGCCGACGGTGGTTTTCGGGACGTTCAGGTCGTTGTTGCGGGTTGGTCGGAAAAGCAGGATGCTCCAGCCGGCTTCTTTTTCGACACGATAAACGGCGTGTTTGAGACCATCAAGGAAGCGGTTACCGGCCCTGTCTTGGATGAGGTCGAGCAGCGCAACCTCTCATCGATCGGCTGCAACGTTCCCGATGACGCGCCGCGTTACGGCGTCGATCCGATCCGGCAAGGCATCCCGTACATGGAAGCGCAGCGGCGCATGATGGTGCACTCTGGTGACATTGCCGAACCGTTGCGCGTTGTCGGTGGGCACATCCTGCTTTCCGAGGTGACACGCGACGGCGTTTCGCAGCGGATCGTCCATCGTTGGAACGACGAAGTCGGCGAACTGATCCGCCCGGCACCGTTTGTGGCGCCCCGCCCGTTGCCCATGCCCGCGGTATCGGCCATGAGCCGCCAGCAGCGCCGTGCGGCCGAGCGCGAGGCGAGGAAGCGCCTCACCGCATGAAACTGGAAATGCTCCATCCACATACCGGGGAGCCTACAGGGCTCATCCTGACGCTGGGGTCAGCCGAGGCCCCGGCCGACGATCTGCCGCTCGACGCCGTGTCCGGCTGGGAATGGCAGGGGGATGCCAACTGGGGCGGCGTCAAGCTGCCCTTCACGCCAGAGAACCTGAAGGCGGTGCTTGGAGTCTTTGCTGAGCAGATCAGGGAGGCCGTCACTGTCCGGGACGCCGAGTTCGCGGCCACCATCGCCAACCTCTGTGAAGCGGTGATGCAGACCTGTGCCGGCGGTCATCCCGACATCGAGCCGGATGCCGAACGGCTGTGGGGCTGGTTTTGGGACATATCTGATGGCCGACAACCCGGCATGAGCGGCTGGTGCGCACTGCCCGCCTTGGAGATCAAGGCGTGGTCGGACCTCACCGGAAACCTCGTCTCGCCAGTCGATCTGCGCGCCCTGCGAGCCATGGACCGGGCATTCCTCAAGGCCACGGCACAGTCGGCGGATGGCGAGGGCCTGCGCCGGGAGAACGCGCCGGAACTGACCATGGATGCCTTCGACGCGGTGTTCGGATGAGCAGGCGGTCGCCGCACTTCACCGGATGGTCGGAGTATCGGTATGGCCAGCCGAAGAAGGTCAGCCTCGCCCCGATCTTCGGCAAGATCGAGCGAAAGCGGGTCCTCGCTGGAACGATCAAGATCCTCGAAGACTGGCGCCTGAGCCACTTCGAAAGCGAAGCGGCGGTGCGGGCCGGCCTGCGCTCGTCACTCTGCCTCAAGGGCTACGATTGGGCGCGGGCGGATGCGGAAGCGGCTGCCATTGTAGCCGCTGGGCTGAAAGCCATAGGAGCGCAGCGCCCTTCATGGGCGGAGGGGCAGTGGCATTACTCCGTTTCGCTCGACTATTGTTCGTGGTGCCATAGCCCTATCGATGAGGAGGGGCGGACGCGGGCACAGCGCTTTTGCTCCGCTGAGTGCGCCCGGTTTGCTCTTGAGCGCCGTGTCTATGAGGCTGGAAGACACCATGATCGTGTCGGCGCATCCGCCTACAGGACCGTGTTGCGGCTTGAGAGCGAGCCACGGCCTTGCAAGTGGTGCGGCACGCACTTCAGGAGCGCCAGCCCGGCAGCGGCCTATTGCTCACCGGCGTGTGCGCGCCGCAGCAAAGGCGACGGGCTGGCGGATCGGGCATGTCTTTGGTGCGGCACCACCTTCCATCCTCGGAGCCGCAGCATGGTTTGCTGCTCGCAGCAGTGCTCCGGGCACCATCAGGTGATGGTTTACCGGGAGACAGCGCCAGAGCGTTCCTGCCTGCTGTGCAACAGCGTATTCCGCCCCAGCCAGCCCTACGAGAAGTATTGCTCCCCGCGCTGCGTCGCCGACGTCAGGAACGCGCGGTTCCGATGCGAACGCGCCGACAAGCGGCAGGTGCGGATCGCTGAAGTGCGGGAGTGCGAATGGTGCGCTCGGGCGTTCTCAGGACGAGGCCCGACCGTGAAATGCTGCTCCAGCAACTGCGCTGTGTATCTGTCACGAGCCCGTGCGGGGCAGTTTCACAAGCGCCTGTCGGGGCCGGCGCTCGATTTCGTGCTGCGCCGCAGCGGCGCACGCATCACATGCGAGGCGGCTTAGACGCGCGACCGGGGTCACGTTTCGACGTCCCAGTCCTCCTCGCCATCTTCGGCCATCGAGGGGCCGTCAGCATCGATCGCAGACGGCGGGAACATCGTCACCGTCATATTGTCGAGATCGATCCTGACGGAATAGCCGACCTTGGCAGCGGCGCGCGCGATCCGGTCGAGCTCAGTTTGGCTTATGCGAGCACGGGTCATTCGACTTCGAGCATCATCTTCAGTTCTGCAGCCGTCGCCTTGATCTTCAAACGGGCGATGTCCTTGTCGACGAAGGTCAACATCCAGCGGTCAGGTTCGACCGGATCGATCCGCGCTACATTGTCGAAGTTCACGAGGACCTTCTTGTCCCGCAGCGATTCGACTTCCACCCACATGGCAACCTCCATTTTCCGGCAGCTTCGCCCGGCCCAACGGCGCGCGCAAGGCTCGCCCCGGAGGGCGTTCTTGCATTTTTAAGCAAATCGGTGGAACGTGCTCGCGGGTGTGAGAACCCTGACCGCGATAGGCAGACCTCGATTGGCGTCGAAGGCACTGCCGAGGCACGCGGGGCCTTGGCGGGCCTTTAGCGTGCGTGGTGACGCCTTAGCAGGCGCACCGTCCCGACCCGTTTAGCACGGCCGGGGGCGATGCGCCATGTCCAAGGTGAAAGCCTAAAAGCGTCTCGACCTGTCTCGCGGCAGGTTCTCACCCCCCGGCTCCGGGCCGATCCCGGAGAGCTTTTCCGAAACGGAAAAGCACCGGCTGTGAGAGGCCGGTTCCAACCGCGAGAACTACCATGCACATGAACATAGACCCCGGCGCGGCAGACCGTGCCATATCGTCCATTTCGGACATGCGAGGCCGCAGGCGCGCGCCGGCGCATTCAAGCCGCAAGATACCGGACATTGCAGACAGCGCGCCCACGGCCTTCCCTGAGCCGCCCAGCGGCATCGAGCTTACCAAGAAGGGCGAGGCTTACGCCGAGGCCGCCCAGAGGGCAGGGGAACTGCTCAAGCAGATCGAGCCGGCCAAGCCGGGGCCGAAGCCAGAGATAGGTATGGGCGACCATACCCAATTTGGGAGACAGGAAGCTGGCGAGCGAGCCGGCATGTCTCCGCACCAGGCGAAACAGGCCATCCGTGTCGCGAATGTTCCCGCCAGCGAGTTTGAACGACAGGTCGAAAGCAGCAATCCGCCGACCGATTTCTCGTCACGCCGTGTCGAGCATCTGGCGGCGGAGCTGTCCGCTGCGCTCGACCATTTCCGCTCCGGCTGCTGGCAGGCTGTCATCCAGCCGGCATCCGCGTCTGACTATCCCGTCTCCCTGACGCAGCGCTCATGCATCTTCCTCGCCGTCGACGGCCGGGACCGCGATTCGCTGGTGCGGACGATCGAGCGCCTCATGGGCGTGCTCGACGATCTCGACGGAGATCCTGAGATGGAGCCGACATTAGGCGCCATCGAACAGCATCCCGCTCCCTATAGCGGCTCCTCGCCGGTCTACGGGAAGCAGGTCCGCACCCCTGACGGAGACCAGACCGACTGGTCGAACGGCGGCGACGTCGACGAACGGGAGCGCGTCTGTGAGGACGAGGGAGCCTGCATACAGTCGCAGCCGCATGATGACGACGGCAGGAGCAGCAGCGACACCGAGCCCAACCTGGGCTGGCCAGAGCAGATCGACCAGGAGGCGCGCCTGCTGCGGCAACCGGGCTGGTTCGACGAGGACGGCGAGCCCGAGCTTGGCTGGACGCATCACGGCCGTGGCCTCGCCGCCGGCGAGGACTTGCACGACGATCGCGAAGGCGACGACGAACGGGAGCACGATCCCGCCGAGTGGGGTATTGCCGACGCCGGCGGCTACATGGAGCAGGCGCCGGGCTTCATCGGACACGCGGTCTGACGACAACGAGCCCGCCGTCGCGAGGCGGCGGGCTTTCAAGGATTCGAATAGTTGCGATACCCCGGGGGCGACCACCTTCCCCGACCAGGAATCCTTGCCCGAGAACCGAAGCTCCGGACGATCTCGTTACCCCTCGCGTTACCCTGGCAGAAAAATCGGCCAGCTTGAGGGTAACGAAAAACGCTGAAAGCCTTGAAAACGCTGGCAGGGGCAACAGGGCTCGAACCTGTGACCTGCGGTTTTGGAGACCGCCGCTCTACCAACTGAGCTATACCCCTAGGCCGGCGCGCTTCTAATCCGAACGCGGGGTGACTTGCAAGCGCGCAAACGACAATGGCGGCCCGAAGGCCGCCATCGATGGCGAAAAACCGCGTCCGGTCTTTACTCGGTAATGGATGCGACGATGCCGGATCCGACGGTGCGGCCGCCCTC